>JAJTHZ010000111.1 GCA_021299185.1 Lysobacteraceae bacterium
AGCACGAACAGGAGCAGCAGCAGGCCGACGACGGCCGGAATCAGCACGCCCCAGATGCCGAGGTCGTTCAAGAGGTCCATCAACAGGCTCCTTTCAGGGGTTCAGCGAGGGGTTGTCGGTCCGGATCGCGCGGTAGGTCGGCCCGTGGCGCGACACCAGCAGGACGGTGTCGCCGGCGCGGAACACGTCCGTCGCGGCGTCGGGTTCGAGCATCAGGTAGTGGGTCAGGCCATGCTGGTCCTTCACGCGCGCCTGCGCCGGCGATCCGTGGCGCGCCTCGCCGATCACCACCGTCGCCATGCGGCCGACCAGCGAATCGCGGGACACCACCGTGGTCTCGTCGCGCGGCAGCACCCGGGCCAGCCCGAGACCGAACAGCCGCACCGGCGGCAGCGCCAGCGGGATGACGGCGAAGGCCATCAGAAGCCCCGGCATCGGGGCGCCGAGCAGCCGCGACGCCAGCGCCTGCAGGCCGAGCCCGATCACCGCGTAGGCGGCGAGGAACGTCACCAGCAGGATCAGCACCGGCACCCGGCCGAACTGCAGCCAGCCCATGAAGCGGTCGACCAGCGACGCGCCCGCAAGCTCCGCCCCTGCGGCATCGTGATCCGGCGCCAGGCCGTCGAGCAGGTCGACGCCGCTCAGCCCGAACAGAAAGCCGATCGCCTCGACCACGACCATCATGACCGTGATCGCCAGCGCGATCGAGAACGGCAAGTTGTCCGGTGCAGCAAGGAATTCCAGCATCGACTAGCGCCCTGGGGGAAAAGGCGCCCGGTCGCCCGGGCGCTGTGTCACCGGCGCGGTGCGCCGCGATCGCTTCAGGACTTGCCGGCCTTCGCGGCCTCGAGGCGCTCGCGGATGCGGTTGCGGCGTGCGAGGTCCTCGAGCTCGGCCAGTTTGGCCGCGTCGCCGCCGCTGCCGGGACGCGTCGGCACGCCGGCGCGCGAGAGCACGCGTGCGAAGGCGCCCTCGGCGTCGGCGACCCGCTTGGCGACGCCACCGTCGCCGCCCGTGCTGCTGCCGCCGGCCGCGATCGTCGCCTCGCGCCGCTTCGCGGCGCGGAAGTTGTCGAGCTCGGCCTCCATTTCCCGGCGCCGTCCCTGCAGCGCGGCCGTGTAGCCCTCGAGTTCCTTCTGCTTCGCCGCCGCATCGGCGATCGTCGACTGCAACACCGGCAACTGGGCCTCGATGTCCATCTGCCGTGCGATCGCCGCTTCGGCGAGATCGTCGCGCTGTTGGCCGACGGCGACCTCGATCTGCTGCGTGAGCTCCGCATGGCGGGCGTTCTCGTCCATCAGGCGCTTGTTGGCCAGATGGCGGGTGCCGATCACCCGCCCGAGCTCCGCCCGGACCTCGTCGCTGGCGGCGTCGATCTCGCGGATCGCTTGCTCCAGCACCATTTCCGGCGCGGCGTTCTCGACCGCATCGATCAAGGCATTGACGCTGCCGCTGATCAGCCGGCTGACGCGAGTTGCAATGGTCTCGGACATCGTCATTCCCTCCTGGATAGGCGGTTGGCGAGGATCAGCTGCGCAAGCTCCAGCGTCCCCGACAGCCCTGCCGACATCACGTCGGGATTGTAGCAAGGCGCCTTGGAGGTCACCGCGAGGCGCAGCATGGCCTCGATGAAATGGAAAACGCGCTGTGCGACCGCAGCTTCGAACTCGAGCAGGTCGCCGGGACGCGCCTTGTTCGGCGGTCCGCTGACCAGCAGGGCGACCAGGTCGGGCAGCCAGTAGAGCGTGTCCGCGAGCAGTTCGGAACGCTGCCGGGTCGCCATCTCCCGCGCGCGCAGCGCCTGCGCGGAGGGCTCCAGCAGGTCGCGCAACAGCGTCAGGCTCGCCTCGTACGTGCGCCCCTCGGAATGCCGCGATCGCGCCTGGGCGATCAGCGCGCGGAGCTTCTCGCTCGGCGTGCTCGCGCCGGGCAGGTCGAGGAGCGCGAGGAACTCCGCGTCTTCCTCCGCGATGCGCGCACTGATGCTCACGCTCTTGCCGGACATCGGTGTATGCACTCGTTGTCGGATGCATGCGTTTGTATACGAACCAAGACGTGTTGTCAACGCCGGCTGCGACCCGCGCCCGGCGCCGCACCGTCGTGGTCGCGTATGATCAGGCCCGTGCATCGGGATGGCCCGCCATGAACGCCCAGCTCAAGCCCATCGTCGCCACTGCCGGTTTCGACCCGCTGGAGGCCCTGCTGGTCAAGCAGCGCGCCGCGCAGCAGCGTGCCGTGCCGTCCTACCGCCAGCGGATGGACGACCTCGAGCGCCTGCGCGAGCGCTTCAAGGCGCGGCTGGACGACTTCGTCGGCGCGATGTCGGCCGACTTCGGGCGGCGTTCGCGCCACGAATCGCTGCTCACCGACGGCATGACCGTGCTGCAGGAGATCGACCACATCTGCGCCCACCTGCGCGGCTGGATGCGCGGGCGCAAGGGTCTGGCCGACTGGCTGTTCTGGCCCGCCACCACCGAGGTGCGCCACCAGCCGCTGGGCGTGGTCGGGATCATCGCCCCGTGGAACTACCCGGTGAACCTGGCCCTGATGCCGCTGGCCGCGGCGATCGGCGCCGGCAACCACGTGATGCTCAAGCCCTCCGAGCACACGCCGCGCACCAGCGAACTGCTCAAGGCCCTGCTGGCGGAAGTGTTCCCCGAGGAGCGCGTGGCGACCGTGCTCGGTGGGCCGGAGATCGCCGCGGCCTTCGCCGCGCTGCCCTTCGACCATCTGTTCTTCACCGGCTCGACCGAGGTCGGCAGGAAGGTGATGGCGGCGGCGGCCAAGAACCTGGTGCCGGTCACGCTGGAACTCGGCGGCAAGTCGCCGGCGATCATCGCCCCGGACTATCCGCTCAAGACCGCGGTGGCGCGCATCGCCGCCGGCAAGTGGCTCAACGCCGGCCAGACCTGCATCGCCACCGACTACGTGCTGATGGACCGTGAGCGCATCCCGCTGTTCGTGGAGGAGATGCGCGAATACGTGGTGCGCCGTTACCCGAACCTCAAGGATAACCCCGACTACACCAGCGTGGTCAACGAGCGCCAGTACCAGCGCCTCGTCGGCTGGCTGGCCGAGGCGCGCGAGCGCGGCGCGACGGTGGTCGAACTCGCCGAGGGCGATGCGTCCAAGCGCGTGCTGGCGCCGACCCTGGTGCTGGATGCCCCCGACGACTGCAAGGTGATGCAGGAGGAACTGTTCGGCCCGGTGATGCCGATCGTCGCCGTGCCCTCGGTGGCCGCCGCGATCGACTACGTCAACGCGCGCCCGCGTCCGCTCGCCCTGTACCACTTCGACCACGACGGCTACCGCACGCAGACCGTGCTCGAACGCACGGTCGCCGGTGGCGTGACCGTCAACGACACCCTGCTGCACATCGCGCAGTCGAAGCTGCCGTTCGGCGGCGTGGGCCCGTCCGGCATGGGCCACTACCACGCGAAGGAAGGGTTCCTCACCTTCAGCAAGCAGAAGCCGGTGATGTACCAGGCGCGGCTGTCCTCGATGGCCCTGATGCGGCCGCCGTACCGCACGCTGGCCAACGCGCTGGTGAAGTTCCTGACCCGCTGAGGGGATTGATTGTGGCATTCTCGCGCCCCACTCAATTCCCTCTAGGTTCGCGTAGCCTAAATGTCTAGGCAGCCGTCGCTCAAACGGCCTCCCATCCACGAGGCGCTGATAGACATTCGGTGCGTCGTACCGGAGACCTTCTCTGCTGCATCAATCGCTGATGTAGCTTCGTCGCTTGGTGCAAGCCTTGGCCTAGATGTTCAGGAAGTTCGAAAGGTCCGGGACGCAAAGATTGGTCTCGACTCGCAAAGCACACACGTCACGGTCGAATCCAGTGATGAGATGGTCGAGCGAGTCGTTCTCAAGAACCAGTCTGGCGATAGAGTTGTTCAGCTTTGGGCTGACGGAGTAACTGCGAGCCACTTGTTTCCTTACGGCGGCTGGGGTGACCTTGAATCGCTTTCAGAGCGAGCATTTGAAGCCTGGGCGCAGCTGGCGTCACCTATCGATGTTCGCCGACTCGCAGCGCGTTTCATCAACAGGATTGGCTTCGAGGGCCAGAACGTTGATCTAGACCGCCTTTTCACTTGTGCTCCAGAGGTGCCCGACGGCCTACCGGACGATCTGTTCTACTTCACTTCTCGGGTGGGCATTCAGGACAAATCTCGGGACTTGATCGCTTGGGTTTTGCTTGAGGCTGCGCCACACCTAACGAGAGGTACGTCAGGTGTCATTGTACTTGACATCGACGTTGTCAAAGAGAGGCGCTTCGGTAGTTTCCGTTTCTCTGACCTTCGCCCACACTTGGCAGCGATCCGCGACATGAAGAACGCCGCGTTCTTCGGCGCGATCACCGGCGAGAAGCTAAAGGATTACGAATGATTGCAAGCGCTGCGTTACGCCTCGGCTCTCCTTCGCCGGCATTCTCGCCAGCATTCTCGCCAGCGTTTTCGCGCTCGCTGGGCGATGAGCCATGCTTTGTTCGTAGCGGATTCAGCTGGGACGAGCATGTTCGTCAGACGCGATTTAATGAGTTCACTCGCGAGCTGTTGGAATCAGTCGTCGACGCGCTTGATGATGAGGAGGTTCAGAAGTCAAGGCTGATTGCTGCGATTTCTAATCCAGCCTTGATTGGGCTTGTTCGCAGTCTTCCGCTGAACGTTCCTATGCCTCAGCCGATTGTCGGAGCGCGAGGTGACATCTATCTGGAATGGGAGAAGTCGCCAAGATGGATCGTCGTCGCAGTCCCGCAGCGTTCGGGCGAGATTGCGTACTCGGCACTTTTCGAGGGTGATCGAAGGAGCGCGTGCTATGTCTTCAGGCCTGGTTCGTCGCATGATCTCTTTCTTGCGACGCTTGAGGAGTGGTCGCGCGGCGGCGGTGGCATCAGCAACGCTAAGGGCTAGCGACCCTTCGTTGGCTGCCCAGCCAACCGCCACACTCAGTCTCGCGCTGCGAACGCGCAAGCGCTACGTAAAGATCCGAATCATGCCGGATGGATCGACCTCGCATTCGGTCCACCCTTCAGCTCTAGAACCTCGCCCGTCGACCGGCGCCGCCCGACTGGAGTTGTCTACCTTCTGCACTGAGTCGCTCAAGGAGTCTGAGATCTGGGCGCTGTTGCAGAATCGTACGGGTGCCGGACTTCCTCAGCCAATTTTCGGACGAGGTGACGTGCGCCGAGAGCAGATTGACGCTGCGGGCCTAATCTTGGAAGCGGATTGGGTTCCGGAACGTCACTGCAACATCTTGGGGTGGCCTGAGGCTAGAGAGGCTCAGATTGAGCGTCAGCTTGCGCTCTCAGCCGAAATGACAGTCTTTGTAAACCCTGCCCGGGCCTAATCTCTGGACTCTCAGCGAAGGCTTGCAAACCCGGTTGGTGCGCTGCAACACTGCGGTCACGATCCGGGTCGTTGCGCGGCCCGGGCGCCACGGGGGCAGGTCGATGGCGGACGGCTACGACGAGATGCTCGAAGGGGGCAGCACGCCCCGCACCCACTATCGCGAGTTCGCGCAGTGGCTGGCGCGCACGCCGGCCGCGCGCATCGAGGCCAAGCGGCGCGAGGCGGAACTCGCCTTCCACCGCGTCGGCATCACCTTCACCGTCTACGGCGAGAAGGAAGGCACCGAGCGCCTGATCCCGTTCGACATCGTGCCGCGCATCATCCCCGCGGCCGAGTGGTCGATGCTGGAGGCCGGGCTGCGCCAGCGCGTGCGCGCGCTCAACGCCTTCCTCGACGACATCTACCACGCGCAGCGCATCGTCGAGGCCGGCATCGTGCCGCGCGAGATGGTGCTCTACAACGAGCAGTACCGGCCGCAGATGCGCGGCCTGTCGCTGCCGGGCGGCATCTACTGCCACATCGCGGGCATCGACGTGGTGCGCGCAGGCGCCGGCAAGTACTACGTGCTGGAGGACAACCTGCGCGTGCCCTCGGGCGTGTCGTACATGCTCGAGAACCGCAAGATGATGATGCGGCTGTTCCCGGAGCTGTTCGCGCGGCAGTCGATCGCGCCGGTCGAGCACTACCCGGACGTGCTGCTGGAGAACCTGCGCTCGGTGGCGCCAGCAGGGATCGAGAACCCGACCGTGGCGCTGCTCACGCCAGGGTCGTACAACTCTGCCTATTACGAGCATGCTTTCCTGGCGCAGCAGATGGGCATCGAATTGGTCGAGGGCCAGGACCTGTGCGTGCGCGACGGCAACGTCTACATGCGCACCACGCGCGGCCTGTCGCGCGTGCACGTGATCTACCGCCGCATCGACGACGACTTCCTCGACCCGATGGCCTTCCGCCCGGATTCGATGCTCGGCGTGCCGGGTCTGTTCGAGGCCTACCGCGCCGGCCGCGTCACGCTGGCCAATGCGGTGGGCACCGGGGTGGCCGACGACAAGGCCGTGTATCCCTACGTGCCGGAGATGATCCGCTTCTACCTCGACGAGCAACCGATCCTGTCCAACGTGCCCACCTGGCGCCTGCGCGAGCCCGAGTCCTGCGCCTACGTGCTCGACCGCCTCGACGAGCTGGTGGTCAAGGAAGTCCACGGCGCCGGCGGCTACGGCATGCTGATCGGCCCCGCCGCCACCCGCGCCGAGATCGACGAATTCCGCGCCCGCATCCGCGCCGAACCCGCGCGCTACATTGCCCAGCCGACGCTCGCGCTGTCGACCTGCCCGACCTTCGTCGAGGCCGGCATCGCGCCGCGCCACGTCGACTTCCGGCCCTACGTGCTGTGCGGCAAGGACATCCGCATCGTGCCCGGCGGACTGACCCGGGTCGCGCTGCGGGAAGGTTCCCTGGTGGTCAATTCCTCGCAGGGCGGCGGCACCAAGGACACCTGGATCCTCGAGGATGGGCTGCGGTGAGGGTGACGCCCTGGGTTCGGCGGTCGAGCTCGGGGGTTGGTCAATGCGTGAGTGATGATTGGTAAGCCGCCTGCAGAAAGCCAACGACCCCGCCCAACAACATCCCGATCCCCGCCACCACCCCTCAGCCCTCAGCCCTCAGCCCTCAGCCCTCAGCCCTCAGCCCTCAGCCCTCA
>JAJTHZ010000261.1 GCA_021299185.1 Lysobacteraceae bacterium
GCCCCGCCGCCCGCCGCCGCACCCGCACCGCCCCAGCCGGCGCCTCCGCCCCCCGGGACGGAGCCGGTGGTGACTCCGCCGGCGCCGGCGACCGCACCGGCACTGCCCGAGCCCTGGCAGCGCCTGCGCACGGGGCTGCGCTTCGCCGCCTGCGATGCTCCGGATGCCACGGTCCAGCGCGCGCGCGCGCGCATGCTCGGCGATCGTGCCGCGCTGCAGCGCCAACTGGCGCAGGTCGCTCCCGCGCTGTCGTACGTGCTTGCCGTGATCGATGCCGCCGGACTGCCCACCGAGTTCGCGCTGCTGCCGCTGGTCGAAAGCGGATACCGCGCGCTGCCGGCGAGCGGGAACCGGCCGGCCGGGCCCTGGCAGTTCATGCCGGCGACCGCGCGCGCGAAGGGCCTGCGGATCGACGCCACGCGCGACGAACGCCTCGATCTCGCGGCCAGCACGGACGCCGCGGTGCGCCTGCTGGCGCGACTGGGGGACGCCTTCGGCGGGGATTGGGCGCTGGCGACGATGGCCTTCAACACCGGCGAGTTCCGCGTCCGTCGCGCGGTGGCCGCCCAGCCCGGCACGCCTGCCGGTGCGCTGCGCCTCGGTGACGTCACGCGCGGCCACCTCGCGCGCCTGCGCGCCCTCGCCTGCATCGTCGACGACCCGGCCGCGGCCGGGATCGCATTGCCGGCGCTGACACCGGAGGCCGCTCTGGTCGCGCTGCCGCTGCAGGCCGGCGTGCCGCTGTCCGCGGTCGCCCGCTGGACAGGCCAGCCGCTGACCCGTTTGCGCGCGCTCAATGCCGCGCGCCGCGACGCACGCGTGGCGGCCGGCGCACGCCTGCTGCTGCCCGCCTCGGCGGTGCCGGCCTTCACCGTCGGGCACGCACGCTGGATCGCGGCAGGCGGCGGTGGCGCGGGTGAGCACGTGGTGCGCACGGGCGAGAGCTTGTGGACCATCGCCCGCCGGCACGACACCACCGTGCGCGAACTGGCGCGCCACAATGGCATCGATCCGGCACGGCCCCTGCGCCCTGGCCAGGTGCTGCTGCTGCCGCCGCCCTGAACGGACCGCCAGGGGCGCGCGGACGCCGTCCACGGCGCGGCTCGCGGGTCCGGCGGCTCGCCCGGCGGTGCCGCGCTACACTCCGCTCCCCCCGCGGCACCTGCCGCGACCCCTTCGAGAGGACGGCATGGGATTCCTGCACGGCAAGCGCGCGCTCATCATGGGCATCGCCAGCCAGCGCTCGATCGCCTGGGGCATCGCCACGGCGATGCACCGCCAGGGCGCGCAGCTGGCGTTCACCTACCCGAACGATCGCATGAAGGATCGCGTCAACGAGGCCGCGCAGGCCTTCGGGTCCGACATCGTGCTGCCCTGCGACGTCGCCGACGACGCGCAGATCGAGGCCCTGTTCGCCGAACTCGGCAAGCGCTGGGACGGGCTCGACGTGCTGGTGCACTCGATCGGCTTCGCGCCGCGCGAGACGCTGCAGGGCGGCTTCGTCGACAACCTCACGCGCGAGGGCTTCCGCATCGCGCACGACATCTCGACCTACAGCCTCGCCGCGGTCGCGAAGCAGTCGCGGCCGCTGATGCGCGGGCGCAACGGCGCCATCCTGACCCTGTCCTACCTCGGCGCCGTGCGCGCGCTGGCGAGCTACAACGTGATGGGCCTGGCCAAGGCCAGCCTGGAAGCCTGCGTGCGCTACCTGGCGCTGAACCTCGGCCCCGAAGGCACCCGCGTCAACGCGATCTCGGCCGGGCCGATCAAGACGCTGGCCGCCGCCGGCATCAGCAACTTCCGCAAGATGCTCGACCACGTCGAGCAGAACGCGCCGCTGCGGCGCTCGGTCACCATCGACGAGGTCGGCAACGTCGCCGCGTTCCTGTGCTCGGACCTCGCGTCCGGTGTCACCGGCGAGATCACCTACGTCGATGCCGGCTACAGCACGCTCGGCATGACCGGGATCGAATCGGCCTGAGCGGCCGGCGGTTCGCGCCGCCCGCAGGGGCGGCGCGCACGGATCACATCCGTTCCTCGACGATCCGCACCTCGACCGCCGCGCGCAGCGCCTCGACCAGCGCGCGCGTCTCTGCCGAAGCCACCGCCTGCTGCAACTGGCCGCGCGCGGCATCGCGCAACGCGGCATCCAGCTTGGCCGGATCGCCGTCGGCGACGGCACGCAGTTCGACGAGCGCGAAGCGGTCGCCCGTCAATTCGACCAGTCGCTTCACGGTGGCGCCGTCCGCCGGGCGCGGCAGCTTGAACGCCTGCTCGACGACCGAGCCGTCGTGGTTGAACGCCGAGCGACCGACTCCGGCGCCCTCGGCGACCGTTGCACCGGCTTCCGCCGCCAGCACGGCGAGGTCGCCGCCCTGCTCGAAGCGGTCGCCGATCGCGCGTGCGCGTTCCGCGGTGGCCTTGCGAGCCGCCTCGGCCTGGATGCGCGCGACCACGTCGGCACGCACTTCCTCCAACGGGCGCTGCACGCGCGGCTTGTGCTCGTCCAACTGGATCGCCACCACCTGCTGCGGGGCGATGGTGATCGGATCGCTCACGCCACCGTCGGCGAGCACTCGGTCGGAGAAGGCTTCGCGCACCACGGCCGGAAACGCGGCGACGCCGGTCCCGCCGAGGCGCCCGAAGGCCTCCGTGCGCTGCACGGGCAACCCGACGGCCTCGGCGGCGACGCCGAGGTCCGTGGGGTTCTTGTAGATCTGGTCGATCAGGACGCCCGTGCGATCGGCGAACAGGCGCTCGCGCTCGCTGCTGCGGAACTCGGCCGCCAGTTCCTCGCGCACTTCCTCGAACGCCTTGGCGCGCCCGGCCTGGATCTCGCGCAGCTGGATGACGTGGTAGCCCTCGTCGGTCTTGACGGGCTCCGAGATCGTGCCCGGCTCCATCCCGAACAGCGCGGTCTCGAACGCGGGCTGCGTGATGCCCTTTTCGATCCATCCGAGGTCGCCGCCGGCCCCCTTGGACCCGACGTCGTCGGAGTTGTCGCGCGCCAGCGCGGCGAAATCGGCGCCGGCGGCGCGAGCCTGCGTGGCGAGCGCGGTCGCCTTGTCCAGCGCGGCCTTCTGCGCGTCGGCGTCGGCGTCGGCGGCGACCTTGACCAGGATGTGCGACGCCAGGCGTTGTTCCTCGACCACGAAGCGCGCGCGCTGGTCCTCGTAGCGCTGGCGCAGGGTGGCCTCGTCGGGCTCGGCCGGCAGTTCGATCTTCGAGGCGTCGATCTCGACGTAGCGCAACACGACCGTTTCTTCGGTCATGAACTCGGACTGGTTCGCGGCGTACCACGCGGCGATCGCCTCTTCGGAGGGCGGCTCCGCCGGCAGCGGCGCGGCGGGCAGGATCGCGTACGTGAAATCGCGGGTCTGTTCGCGCAGGGCGAGGTAGCGGTCCAACGCGGCATCGGTGACCGCAGCGGTCGCGGAGACCTGCCCCGGGATCTCGCGCGCGCTGAGGTCGCGCCGGACCTGCTGCTCGAACTCTGCCGGGGACAGCGGCGGCGCCTGCGAGCGCAGCAGCAGTCGGTACTGCTCGGGATCGAACTTGCCGTCGACCTGGAACGCGGGAATCGCCGCGATTTCGCGCCGCACGCGATCGTCGGTCGCCTGCGTGTTGGTGGCTTCCGCCGCCTGGGTGAGCAGTTCCTCGTTGATCATCTGCTCGAGCACCTGGCGCTTGACCAGCATCGAGCCGAAGAACTCGGCGTCGTACGCCTCGCCCTGCTGGCGCCGCACGTTCTGGCGATATTGCTCGAAGCGCTGGCGGAACTCGTCCTGCGAGATCTCGCGTTCGCCGACCTTGGCGACGTAGGTCGGCGTGCGCAGTTCGAAATACTGCTCGATGCCGAAGAACGCAAACGGGATGCTGACCGCCGCGAGGATGATGAAGGCGATCCAGCCGGAGGTCTTGTCGCGGAGAGTCTGCAGCATGTGTGGGTCTTCGGATGGGCGGCCGGGCCGCGCGTGATCGGGTGTCCGGAAAATAACAAGGGCGCCGTCGCCGGCGCCCCCGTCGGTTGGCGGAGTGGACGGGACTCGAACCCGCGACCCCCGGCGTGAC
>JAJTHZ010000057.1 GCA_021299185.1 Lysobacteraceae bacterium
CGGCCGCGCCAGCGGTGCCGGCGCGGCCCGCACCGCTGCCCGAACCGCCGCCGATGCCGGCCGAGCGCGCGCCGCGCGGCCTGTTCAGTTTCACCCAGTTGGTGCGCGGCGGCGCGCGGCTGGCCGGCGCCGAGGGCGTGGCCGACGACGAGGCGCGCGCCGACGAATCGGGCGGCGAGGCGGCGGTCGAGCCGCATCCGGACCTCGCCGCGCTGTCGATGGTCGCCGGCGCGGAGTTCGGCAACGCGCTGCACGAAGCGCTGGAGCGGCGCGATCCCGCGCGCCCGCTGTCCGCGCAGCGCGACCTCGTGCAGCGCTGCCTGGCCGGCTGGGACGTGCGCGCCGCGCTGCCGCCGGAGGTGCTCGCCGCGCGCGTGGCCGCGCGGCTCGACGCCGTGCTCGCGGCCGACCTCGGCGAGGGATTGCGGATCGATGCGCTCGGCGCCGACGCGCAGCGCGCCGAGATGGGATTCGACTTCGCGCTCGAAGGCGCCACGCTGTCGCGCCTGCGCGCGGCCTGCGTGGCGCACGGCGGGCCCGACCTCGTGCCCGACGCGCTCGGCGCGCGCACGCTGCGCGGTTTGATGACCGGCAAGATCGACCTCGTGCTGCGGCATGCGGGCCGCTACCACGTGCTGGACTGGAAATCGAACCGCCTCGGCGAGCAGCTCGCCGACTACGCGCCCGAGCGCCTGCCGGCGGCGATGGATGCGCACCACTACCGTTTGCAGGCGCTGCTCTACCAAATCGCGCTGCACCGCCACCTGCGCGCGCATCTCGCCGGTTACGATCCGGCGCGCCAGCTCGGCGCGCCGCTGTACCTGTTCGTGCGCGCGGTCGGGCTCGCGCCCGGTGCCGGCGTCTGGCGCGGCGCGGTGCCGCTGCCGCTGCTGCACGCGGTGGACGCCGCGCTGGCGGAGGACGCATCGTGAGCGGCTTCGACTTCGCACCGCGCGCGCTGCCGCCCTCGCTGGGCGCGCTGCGGCCGTTCGACCGCACGCTGGCGCGCTGGGTGCTCGCCAACGGCGGCTCGAACGCGCTGGCCGAGATCGCCGCGCTGGCCGCCTTCGCCGAGGCGCAGGGCCACGCCTGCCTGGTCCCGGGACTGCCGGGCGTGCCGGCGTTCGATCCGTCCCTGCTCGACGCCGCGGCGGGCGATCCGATGCTCGGCGATGGCGGCACCCCCACGCCGTTCGTGCGCGACGCCGACGACCGCATCTATCTCTGGCGCAATTTCCGCCATGAACAGGTCGCCGCCGCGCATCTCGCGCGGCGCCGCGCGGCCGCCGCGCCGCCGTCGCCGGAGGCGCTCGCGCCCGATCTCGCGGTGCTGTTCGGCGGCGCTGCCCAGCAGGCCGATCCGCTGCAGCGCGCCGCGGTGGCCGCGGTCGCCGGTCGTCGCTTCGTGCTGCTGACCGGCGGGCCCGGCACCGGCAAGACCACCACCGTGCTGCGCATGCTGCTGCTGCTGGCGCGCCGCACGCCGGGCGTGCCGCCGCGCATCGCGCTGGCGGCGCCGACCGGCAAGGCGGCGCAGCGCCTCGCCGAGAGTCTGCGCGAGGGCAAGGCCCGCCTCGCCGCCGACCTGCCCGCCGACTGGCAGGCGTTGCTGCCGGGCGTGAACGAGGGCGAGGCGACCACCGTGCACCGCCTGCTCGGCTGGCATCCCGCGCTCGACCGCTGGCGCCACGGGCCAGGCGATCCGTTGCCGCACGACGTGGTGGTGGTCGACGAAGCCTCGATGCTCGACCTCGCCATGCTGCGCGCGCTGCTCGATGCGCTGCGCCCCGAGGCCACCGTGGTGCTGGTCGGCGACGCCGAACAGCTCGGGTCGGTGGGTGCCGGTTCGGTGCTGGCGGACCTGGTGGCGGCGCTGGCACACGACGACCGCGGCGACCTCGTGCGGCTGTCGCGCGTGTTCCGCGCCAGCGCGCCGCTGGCCGGGATCAGCGCGGCGGTGGGCGCAGGCGACACGACGGCGCTGCGCGCCGCGCTCGACGCAGCGGGCCCGGCGGCATCGATCGAGGCCATCGGCACCGCGGCGGCGCAGCGCCACGCGCTGCACGGTTGGGCCGACGCGATCGCCGCCGGCTGGCCACGCGTCGGCCCCGACCCGCGCGATCCCGATGCGCCCGCGCAGGCCGCGGCCGCGCTCGCCGCGCTGCGCCGCATGCAACTGCTGTGTGCGCTGCGCGAGGGACCGTTCGGCGCCGATGCCGCCAACGCGCTGCTGGTGGAGCGCCTGCGCGACCGGTTCGGCGTCGCCGGTCGCGGCACGTCGTTCGGCGGCCGTGCGCTGCTGGTCACCCACAACGACCATGCGCGGCGCCTCTACAACGGCGACGTGGGGCTGGAACTGGAGGCGCCCGACGGCCGCGTCTGGGCGTGGTTCCCCGCGCGTGCCGGCGATGGCGGCGCCGGCGCGCGCGCCATCGCGCCGGCCGCGCTGCCGCCGCACGCAGCGGCCTTCGCGCTCACCGTGCACAAGAGCCAGGGTTCGGAGTACGACGCGGTGGCCGTGCTGCTGCCGCCGGACGCGGCCCATCCGATCCTCGGCCGCGAACTGCTCTACACCGCGGTGTCGCGGGCTCGCGAGCGCCTGTGCCTGTGGGCGACGCCGGCCGCACTGGACGCCTGCCTCGCCCGCGCGCCGCGCCGCGGCGGCGGCCTGCGCGAACGACTCGCGCAAGCGAGCGCCGCGCTGGACTGATCCACGCCGTCGCCTCAATCCGGTGCCACGCGCCCCACGAGCAGGCGCAGCGCGCGCAGCAGCAGCCACAGGAATCCCAGCGGCAGCAGCACGGTCTGCAGCACGAACACCGCGACCAGGTTGATCATGTGCCGCGTCGCCGCGGTGGCGGTGGCCTCCAGTTGCGCCAGGCGACCGCGCACGTCGAGCGCCGCGCCGGCCTCGCCTACCAGCGCGCGGGCGCGATCGAGCAGCGAGGCGTCCGGCGCCGGCGGCGGCGGGCGCAGCGCTTCGCCCTGCGCATCGAGCAGGGCGAGCGTGTCGTCCAGCACCGCGGCGGAGCGCGCGTATTCGTCGGCCAGCAGCGCGCGATAGACGCCTTCGCTGGCCAGCGCCGACAGCGGCACCGCGAGCCGCAGCACCAGCAGGAACAGCGCGCAGCGCCGCACGCCGCGCAGCAGGGCATCGTCGCGGCCGCGCCAGGCGAGCGCGATCCAGGCCAGCACCGCGATCGACAGCGCGATCTTCAGCGGCAGCCAGGCGCTGGCGCCGACCAGCAGCTTCTGCAGCCCCAGCGAGGCCGAGGCGGTGAGCATCAGGGTCGAGAACTGCTCGACCAGGTCGTTGACCGGGTCGAGCACTTCGCCCGGCGCGAGGCTGACGCCGACCCCGCCCGGCTCCAGCGCGACCTCGGCGCTCTGCGCCACCGAGATCGCGCCGTTGATGCCGCGCGCGACCGCGAACGCGGCCAGCGCGCGGGTCAGCGCCGCGTCCACCGTGGCGGTGGCGAAGCGGTCGAGGCCGGGCCACCAGGCGAGCGCGGTCAGCAGAGCGAGCGCCGTCGCCAGCAGCAGGTGGCGCCGGATCGGCGGGCGGGTCGGGTCGTGCATGCCGCGCATTGCAGCAGGTGGCGCGACAGCCGACGCTGAACGGCGGCCCCGGGGTCGTCCGGACGCGGACATGACTTGCGTCGCTTGCGCGCGGCACGGCGTGGCGCGATCCTGCGCGCATGCTGACCTTCCTGCTCTGGCTGCTCCTGCTGGTGGTGTGCTGGCCGCTGGCCCTGCTGGCAGTGCTGCTGTATCCGCTGGTCTGGCTGCTGCTGCTGCCGTTCCGCCTGCTCGGCATGGCGGTCGAGGGCGTGTTCGAGTTCCTGCGCGCGCTGATCCTGTTCCCGGCGCGGGTGCTGCGCGGCAAACCGGTGGGCTGACGGCGCGCACGTCCCGTCGTGGCCCGGACGTCCTTGTCCGGGCACGACCTCGTCGCTCACTGACGCTTTGCGATCCCGTTCACTTCCACGGCGGCGGCGCGCGCCTCGAGGGCGCGTTCCACCCGACGCAGCACGCGATCGCGCGACGTGCGGTACTCGGCGAACGCGGTGCGCGCGCCGAGCGCCATCCGCAGTTCACGTTCGGTGAGGCCGGTATCGGCTGCCAGGTCGTCGAGAGCCTGGGTGCTGTCGGCGATCGACGGCGTGGCGGCGATGATGCCGAGGGCCAGTGCGAAGCAATGCATCTTCATGGGGATTCTCCGGGGAGGGGGAAGAAACCCGCGACGTGGGGAGGCGCCGAAGGTTTCAGATGAAACCATAGACGCGGCGCATGACGTGGTCGTGCGGAAGCCGCGTCGCCGGAGTGTCTGTTGCGCTGCGCGATGATGACGCCCGTTGGCGTCCGCCGACCACCGAAGCGGGTCGCCCGCGCCGTTGTCAGGCCCGCAGCCGGAACCGCTCCCGGTAGTCCGCCGGCGTGAGCGTGGTGGCGCGCTTGAACAGCTTGCGGAACGACGACACGTCGCTGTAGCCGACCCGTTCGCAGACTTCCTCGAACGATAGCTGCGTGGTCTCCAGCAGCGCCTTGGCGCGCTCCACGCGCAGGCGCTGGATGTGCTCCAGCGGGCCGACGCCGAAGTGGGCGCGGAAGTGGCGCAGCAGGCTGCGCTCGCTGGTGGCTAGCGCGGTCGCGAGTTCGGCCACCCCGAGTTCGCGGTGCAGCGACTGGTTGATGATCTTCTCCGCGCGTTCCAGCAGGCTGCTGCGCGGGCGCTCCATCAGGGCGAGGCTGACGTAGGGCGCCTGGCTCTGCCGTTCGGCGTCCACGTTCATCATCCGCGCGGTCTGCTGCGCCACCGCTTCGCCGGCGACCTGCGCGACCAGCTTCAGCGTGAGGTTGAGCACCGCGGTCGCGGCGCCGGAGGTGAGCACCGGGCCTTCGTCGATCACCATCGCGTCGGCTTCCAGGTGCACGCGGGGGAACTGCCGCTGGAAGGCATTCGCCAGCCACCACGAGGTGGTGGCGCGGCGCCCGTCCAGCAGCCCGGTCGCGCCGAGCAGGAAGGTGCCGGCGCAGGTCGCCGCGATGCGCACGCCGCGGCCGGCGAGCTCGAGCAGGAGCGCGCGCTCGCCCTCCATCGCCAGCACGCGGTCGATCAACTGCCGCGGCGAGGAATGCATGATCCCCGGCACCAGCAGCAGGTCGATCTCCGCGTGCGGTGCGGTCGCCCCGGTCAGTGCGATTCCGGCCGAGCAGCACGGCGCGAGCTCGCCACTGAGCGCGAACACATGCGTCTCGAACAGCCGGCCGACCTTCGGGTCGCGCAGTTCGGCGATGCGCTGCGCGATGCGCAGCACGTCCACCGGGCCGGCCAGGTTCGACAACACGAAGTCGTCGAACACCAGCACCCCGACCCGCAGCGGCGCGACGGGTGCCATCGCTCAGTCGCCGATCCACACCGCGCCGTTGTGCGCGGCCAGCCAGTCGATCAGCGCCTGCGGTGCGTGCAGGGCCTCGCCCTGCGCGACCTCGGCGCCGCACGGCAGCAGCGCGATGTGGCCGGCGTGGCCATCGGGCAGGACGGTGTCGGACGGCGCGCGCAGTTCCACCCTGCCGGCCGGGTCGCGGGCCAGCACCCACAGGCCGCCGGGCACGGGGGCGTCGGCGCGGCAGTAGATGTCCGGGTTGGTGACCACGAGGTCCTGCCCGTCGACCGGCATCAGGCGCCAATGCCGGTTCGACTGGCTGAGGCGGGCGGTGTACTGGCCGCCTTCGATGTAAACCGGTTCGGCGCGCGGGGCGGCCGGCTTGGAGGGCATCGCGGCGGCGACCGCGGCGATCGCGGCGAGGCCGGCGGCGAGCAGCAGTTGCAGGCGGCGCATGGGGTTTCTCCCGTCAACGGGGCGGCTGCCCCGGTGTGCCTATCCTGGGCGCCCGCTCCGGCCTGCCCCAGTGGCGGAATCGCTATGGTAGTGGCGAAATCGGACAGCGCGAGGCGCCGGGGCGCCGAGTCCCAGGGCCGGACGATCTCAGGCCGGGTCCACCACGAAGTCTCGCCCAAGCCGCGCCTGCACCTCGCCCGCGCGTCGGCGGCTCACCGCCACGCGGCTGCCGTCGGTCAAGGTCAGGGAGGTGCCCCGCGCGGTGCGCGCCAGTCGGACGACGTGGCGGAGCGCGACCCAGTGCGAGCGGTGCACGCGCAGCCCGTCGTCGCCGAGCGCGGTCTCGGCGGCGGCGATGCTCGCCAGCACGGTGGCGCGGCCGCGCGTGGTGCGCACCTGCAGGTAGTGGAGGTCGGCCTGGATCGCGATCAGGTCGGTCCCGATCGCGGGCGGCAACTGCGCGAGGAAGGCGGCACGATCAGCGCTCGCACCGCCGTCGCCCGGCGCCACGCGAGGGGCGCGTCCATCCGTCGGGTCGTGCTCCGCTGCCGGCGCGGATGCCGGCGACCCGTGCGCGGGCGGCGCAGCGGCGGCGTGCGGCCCGCGCATCGAAACGGCGTCGAGGCCACCGGCCGTCGACGCGTCCGCCGCGCGCAGGCCGGGCGTGGACGCCAGCGGCACGGCGTTCACCAGCAGCCAGCTCGCGAGGTAGGACGGCGACAGTTGCAGCCACTCCGCGAGCAGCGCGAGCGGGCCGCCGCCAGCCTCCCAGTGGTCGAGCAGGTCGTCCGGCGGCTCGCCGAACGCGCCGGCCGGCAGCAGGGTGTCCACCGCGAGCGCGAACGGGGCGAACAGCGCGCTGCCGGCAAGGCCGCCTGCCAGCAGGCGCAGCCAGGGGCGCCAGCCCGCCACCCTCGCCCGGCGCGACAGCCATTCGGTCGCCCACACCGCCAGCAGCATGCCGACGCCGATGTGCAGCAGCCAGAAGGCCAGCGCGGCCGAAAAGGCCAGGCCGCGCGACGCGGGCGGATCGAGGACGGCGAACAACAGCGCGAGTGCCGCGACGATGGCCCACAGCAGGCGATTGACGCGGATCGCGGGCATCGGGTCGAACGGCCGTGGGGACCGGACGAGGCTCGCCGATCGGCGCCGACGGCAGCGTGAACGAACGCCCTGCCGACGCGACTTCCGCCATCCGTGCAGCAGCACGACCACTGGTGCAAACCACCACCGGGCGTGCACGCCAGTCGCCGCGCGGGCGGCGAGGATCGGCCCCGGCCTCGCCATGCGGGGCAGTGCCGAACGATCCGAACCCCCAGGAGTCTCCATGCCCATGCTTCGTCCGATCCACGCCGCACGCGCCGTCCTGTTCGGCGCGATCCTCGCCACCGCCGCCGGCGCGCAGGGCGCCGAACCCGGCGCCTATGCCACCGCCGTGTTCGGCCTCGCCAACCAGTCCGACCAGACCCTCACCTTCGCCGGCGCCGGCCCGATCCAGACCACCGAGGCGGCGCTCGACCGCGGCGGGCTGGCGGGTGGCGCGCTCGGCTGGCAGTTCGACAACGGCTGGCGGATCGAGGGCGAGTTCGCCTACCAGAGCGTCGACAGCGCGATCACGGGTTTCACGGCGCCGGCGGCGTCCGGCGACGGCAACTACGCCTCGACCTCGGTCGCGTTGAACGCGATCTACGCCTTCGACCTGTTCGGATCACCGCGCACTACGACCTACATCGGCGCCGGACTGGTGCGCCTGACCGAGATCGACCTCGACGTCGACACACCCGCGGGCGAACGCTCCTACAGCGGCAGCGGCAATGGGTTCCAGGTGCTGTTCGGCGCGCGCTACGACCTCGGCGAGCGCTGGTACCTCGACGCCGGCCTGCGCTGGCTGCGCGCCTCGTCGGTCGAACTGGACGGCGAGGACGGCGCGCCGGGTCGCATCGAGGCCGACTACGAGCCGTGGGCGCTGACGGTCGGAATCGGCTGGCGCTTCTGATCCGGGTTCACGTGGGCTCGCGCGCCAGGGCTTCCGCCCGGCGCGCGATCTCGCGCGTCATGCCGGCGAACAGCCAGGCGTGCGCCGGCGCGAAGGCGTGCCAGTAGAGCAGGCCCCAGAACCCGCGCGGGTGCCAGTAGGCGGTGACGCGGATGCGCTGCGCGCCGCCGCCGGCGGGTTCGATCTCGTACTCGAGCGCGCCGCTGCCCGGCGCCTTGAGCCCGAAGTGCAGGGTCAGGCGGCGACCGGGTTCCACGCCCATCACGGTCCACCAGTCGATGGTGTCGCCGATCCGCAGGTCCGTCGGGTGGCGGCGGCCGCGCACGAGGCCCGGACCACCGAGCAGCCAGTCGGCACCTTCGCGGATGCGCCACAGCGCTTTGCCGTAGAAGTACGCGTTGGCGCCGCCCATCGTCAGCAGCACCGACCACAGCGCCGCGGGCGAGGCGGTGGATACCGCCTCGCCGCTGGCGCGCTTGGCGTAGAAGGCGTGGTCGGGGCGCCGGCCGCGGAAGGCGAACGCGCCTTCGGTCCAGCGCGCGGCCACGGTGTGCTCGCGCTCGGCGTCCAGCGCGGCCTGCGCGGCGTCGCGGAAACCGCGCAGTCGTCGCGGCAGCAGCGCGCGCAGCGGTGCGTCGTCGGCGGGCAGGTCGTGGCGCAGGCCGCCGATCAGGGCGCGCGCGATCGGCGCCGGCACCGCGGTCACCAGCGCCAGCCAGTAGGCCGACATCTCCGGCGTGAGCACCGGCACCGGCACGATCCACGGCCGCTTGCCGACCAGCGCGGCGAACTCGCGCATCATGCTCTGGTAGCTGATGTAGTCCGGCCCGCCGACGTCGAAGATGCGCCCCGCGGCCGCGGGCAGGCGCGCCACCCCGACCAGGTCCTCCAGCAGGTCGTCGAGTGCGATCGGGCTGGATCGGCAGCGCACCCAGCGCGGGGTCAGCATCAGCGGCAGGTGGTAGACGAGGTCGCGGATCACCTCCCACGCCGCCGAGCCGGGTCCGACGATGATCCCGGCGCGGATCTCGGTCACCGGCACCGCGCCGCGGCGCAGCGCATCGCCGGACGCGCGGCGCGACAGCAGGTGTTCGCTGCGCGCATCGGGCGGGATCAGCCCGCCGAGGTACACGATGCGCCGGATCCCGGCGGCCTCCGCGGCGCGCGCGAAATGCCCCGCCGCCTCGACGTCGAGCCGCCCGAAGTCGCGCCCGGCGGCCATCGAGTGCACGAGGTAGAACGCCACGTCGACGCCGGCGAGCGCGGCGGGCAGGGACGACGGGTCCAGCGCATCGGCGGCGATCCGCTCCACGCCGGGCCAGTCGCGCGCCTCGAGGGGGTCCGGGTTGCGCGCCGCCGCGCGCACGCGGAAGCCGTGCGCCCGCAGGCGCGGCACCAGGTTCGTGCCGATGTAGCCGCTGGCGCCGAAGACCAGCGCGAGCGGTGCCGGCCCTGCCGCGGCATGCGTCGGCTGCATGGCGGCATCCTAAGCGGCCGCCGGACCGGTCTCCAGGGGGGCCGCGCGCGATCGCCACGGTTCGACGCGGCACGCGCCGCGGCGCGCGCTCAGCGCGTGGGCCCGCCGCCCGGCGACTCGAAGCCGTCGAACGACACGGCCTCGTCCAGCACCACCAGGTCGGTCAGGGCCTGGTGCGCGCGGCAGCGCATCGGTGGCGGATCGGCGCATTCCTCGATCAGGAAGGCGCGCAGCACCACGGTGCCGGCGCCCGCGGCGGGCGGGTCCCAGCGGAACGACAGGTCGGCCTGCGCTTTCGGCAGCGCGCTGGTGTGCGACAGCGCCCACTCGCCGCAAGACACCAGCGGCGGATCGGGCACCACGATCTGGTACAGCGGGCCGACCGAGGGCGTGAAACTGCCCGCACCGGTCTGCGGGCCGGTCTTGGCCCACACCAGCACGCCCAGTGCGCGGCGCTGCGGGTCCGGGTGCTCGATGCGCAGCGACTGCCGCCGCGCGGGCGCCCACGCCGGTGCGTCGGCGCGCAGCCGCCAGCCGGTCGGTGCCGGGCTCACCACCGTCGGCCACATCGGCGACAGCGGCAGCACGTTGACCTCGCAGATCGGCGCCCGGTTGCTGTGCGCCGCCGCGGTCCCGCACGCGAGCCAAGCGGTCACAAATGTTAAAAGCGGGAGGCGTCTGGATCGCATGTTCGCGCTGCGAGGGCGAGCCGTGGCGGGACAGCGCATCGTACCGGCGACTGGCGGTGGCTGGCGGCCGGCGAATGCGACCGACGTCACGGTCCACCGGCCCGCCGGGCCCGCGATAACGCCGCCACTCACCTGATGGGGACCCTGCATGGGACGCAGACACCGTGCCGCCGCCGCCCTCGCCCTGCTGCTCGCCGCGCCCGCGGCGCTGGCGCAGGACGCGATCTTCGCCGACGGTTTCGACAACCGTCCCGAGGGCCCGTTCACGCGCGCCGAGGCGCAGCGCTTCCTCACCCAGGCCACCTTCGGCCCGACCCTGGCCGAGATCGATCGCCTGCTGGCGATGGGCTACAACGCGTGGCTGGACGAGCAGTTCGTCGCCACCACCTCGCGCCAACTGCCCTTCCTCGACCAGTTGATCCAGGCCGACATCGCGGCCAACCGGCCGATCGACGTGTGGCAGGACAAGCGGCAGGAGATCTGGTGGCGCAACGTGCTCAGCGGCAACGACCAGTTGCGCCAGCGCGTGGCCTACGCGCTGTCGCAGATCCTGGTCGTGTCCGACCAGAACGGCGCGCTGGAGGGCAACCCCACCACGCTCGCGCACTGGCACGACATGCTCGCGAGCGGCGCCTTCGGCAGCTACCGCACGCTGCTGGAGAACGTCACCCTGCACCCGTCGATGGGCCACTACCTGTCGATGTTCGGCAACCGCAAGCCGGACGCCGCGCTCAACATCCGACCCGACGAGAACTACGCGCGCGAGATCACGCAGCTGTTCTCGGTCGGGCTGGTGATGCTCAACGCCGACGGCACGCCGGTCGACGGCAACCCGGCGCAGGCCGGCGTGCAACCGGTGCCGACCTACAACCAGGACACGATCCGCGGCTTCGCCCACGTGTTCACCGGCTGGAAGTACTCGACCTGCATCCCGCCCAACACCACCAGCGCGGACCCGAACAACAACCTCAACTGGTGGAACTGGGAGTACTGCTCCTCGCAGGCGCAGTCGGTGTCGGGCGACCAGGACTGGCGCCTGCACGAAGGCTGGCGCACGCCGCTGCGTCCGTGGGGCGAGGGCAACACGGTGCGTGGCGAGGTCTACTACGCGCACGAGGGCACCAAGCAGCTGCTCAACTATCCGGGCGTGAGCCTGCCCAACGGCGTGCTGCCCTCGTCCAGCGGGCGCACCGCCGGCAGTCGCGCGCGCCACGACCTCGGGCTCGCGCTCGACAACGTGTTCAACCACCCCAACGTGGGCCCGTTCATCGCGCGGCAACTGATCCAGCGCCTGGTCAGCAGCAACCCCTCGCCGGACTACATCGGGCGCGTGGCCGCTGCCTTCGCCGACGACAACGGCGCGGCGGCCGGCGGCACGCGCGGCAACCTGCGCGCCGTGGTGCGCGCGGTGCTGATGGACCCCGAGGCGCGCAACCTGGCGCAGGTGCCGGCCAACGGTGGCAAGTTGCGCGAACCGCTGCTGCGGGTCAGCGCGCTGTGGCGCGCGCTGGATGCGCGTTCGCGCGACGGCCGGATCCGCGAGGGCTGGCCCGAGGTCTACGGCGCGCAGGCCGTGCTCCGCTCGCCGACCGTGTTCAACTTCTACCTGCCGACCTATGCGCTGCCGGGCGAGATCGCCAACGCCGGCCTGGTGTCGCCGGAGTTCCAGATCACCACCGATACCTACATCACGCGCCTGACCAACGAACTCGGCGGCAAGGTGTACTGGGCGTGGATCGGCAACACCGGGCTCGACAGTTGGGATCCGGTGCAGGTGGACCTCAGCCGCGACCTCGCGCTGGCCGACCAGCCGGCCGCGCTGCTGGACCGCTACAACCTGCTGTTCCTCGGGGGCACGATGTCCGCCGGCATGCGCAGCACCCTGCTCGCGCACCTCAACGACATCGCACCCAACTCCTGGGAGGGCTGGCGCCGCGAGCGCGTGCAGGACGCGCTGTGGTTGATCCTCACCTCGCCCGAATACGTCGTGGAGCGCTGAGCATGGCCACCGACCACCGTCGCGACTTCATCCGCCGCTCGCTGGCCACGCTCGCCGGCAGCGCCGCCTTCACCGCCCTGCCGGCCAAACTCGCCCTGGCGCAGAACGCGCGGCCGATGCTGCGTGGCGCCGGCATCGATTACCGCGCCCTGGTCTGCATCTATCTGTACGGCGGCAACGACTGCTTCAACATGATCGTGCCGCGCGATGCGGGCTATGCCGCTTACCAGGCGACCCGCACCAACCTGGCGGTCGCGCAGAACGCGCTGCATGCCCTCAGCCCGGTGCAGGCGCCGATCGGCGGCGGCCAGTTCGGCATGCATCCCGAGATGCGCGGCATCGCCGACCTGTTCAACGCCCAGCGCGCCGCGATCGTCGCCAACGTGGGTCCGCTGGTGCGCCCGGTCAACAAGACCACCTACCAGCAGCCCGGCACCCTGCTGCCGCCGCAACTGTTCTCGCACAGCGACCAGAGCGTGGTCTGGCAGACGCCGCGCGCCGACACCACCGCGCGCACCGGCTGGGGCGGTCGCCTCGCCGACATCTTCTTCTCCAGCAACGCCAACCCGACGCTGTCGATGAACGTCTCGCTGGCCGGCGAGAACGTGTTCCAGGCCGGGCAGACCGTGCTGCCGTACTTCATGTCGTCTTCCGGCGTGGAGCGCATCGGGATGATCGAGACCGGTGCAGCGAACTGCGCCGACGGCGGACAGGGCTGGAACCGTCGCCGCTGCCTCACCTTCAACGCGCTGCAGAACGCGACCTACGCGCATCCGTTCCAGCGCGCCTACGCCAACCGCATGCGCGCCACGCGCGAGACCACGCGCATGGTGGACGTCGCGCTGGCCACCGTGCCGCGCAACGACCCTGTGTTCCAGCCGTTCTGGACCGCGTTCGGGCTGGCCTGGAACGCGACCAATCCGCCGGAACTGCCCGACCTCGGCGAGCAGCTGCTGATGATCGCGCGCGTGATCCGCGCCCGCGACGCGCTGCAGATGAGCCGGCAGTTGTTCTTCGCCGGCATCGGCGGCTTCGACACCCACGACAACCAGCTCACCGACCATGGCCCGCTGCTGCGCCAGATCTCGGCCGGCCTGAAGGGCTTCTACGACGTGCTCGC
Source organism: Lysobacteraceae bacterium (assembly GCA_021299185.1). Taxonomy (GTDB): domain Bacteria; phylum Pseudomonadota; class Gammaproteobacteria; order Xanthomonadales; family Ahniellaceae; genus UBA4656. The sequence goes on from JAJTHZ010000057.1 coordinate 13,125, forward strand.
GCAGCCGTCGATGGCGCTCACCAACCAGGTCACGGCCTTCACCGCCTCCGAGTTCGGCCGCACCCTGTCGAACAACGGCGACGGCACCGACCACGGCTGGGGCGGCCACCACATCGTGGTCGGCGGCTCGGTGATCGGCGGGCGCATCTACGGCCGCATGCCGAACCTGTCCGGCAATTCGCAGACCAACCCCGACGACGCCGGCTGGGGTCAGATCATCCCCACGCTGTCGGTGGACCAGTACGCGGCGACGCTGGCGACCTGGTTCGGGCTCGGCGCCACCGATCGCGCCGCGATCTTCCCGAACCTGCAGCATATGACTGGCTCCATGCTGTCGATTCCGGGGCCGGACCTGGGGTTCATGCAGGCGGTCTGAGGCTCGCGCATGCGGCTGCGTGGGGAACGTCGCCGCTGAAGCGGCTCCCACAGAGGCCGTCGGGGCCTGCGAGGGGGAAGGGGCCGGGTTGTGGGAGCCGGCTCTGCCGGCGATGGGCGTCGTGAGCGCGCCGGAAGCAGTCGCCGCTGAAGCGGCTCCCACAGGGTCATGTCGCGAGTCGGGCTTGTGCGGCTTCCACCTCGGTATGCTGGGGCCCCCTTCCTGCTTCCCCGGTGCCCCATGATCCAGCGCTTCGACGTCGGTCCCCGCCTGTCCGAGATGGTGGTCCACAACGGCACGGTCTATCTCGCGGGCCAGGTGCCCGAGACGGAAGGCGCCGACATCACCACCCAGGCGCGCGAGGTGCTCGCCTCGATCGACGCCCTGCTGGCGCGCGCCGGCAGCGACAAGTCGAAGCTCCTGCGCGCGGAGATCTTCCTGGTCGACCTCGCCGATTTCCCCGGCCTCAACGCGGTGTGGGAGGCCTGGCTGCCGCCGGGCCAGGCGCCGGCGCGCGCCACCGTGCAGGCGAACCTCGCGCGGCCCGGCTGGCGGGTCGAGATCGTGGTGACCGCGGCGGTGTGAGCCTCGCGGCCCGCGCTCCCAAAACAGGGGCGGCGCGGTCCGCGGCGACGTTCGGCGTGCCGCTGCCTCAGTCGACCAGCACCACCTCCACGCCCTCGTGCACCGGCGGGTCGGCCGACGGGTCGACGAACAGCCAGCGCAGCAGGGCGCGGTAGAAGGCGAACAGCGGCAGGCGGGCGGAGATCTCGTCGCGCACGCGCTCGCGCGTGAGCTTGAACGAGGCGTGCGATTCGCGCGTGAGGCGCTCGCGCTCGTGCAGGAAGTTGGACAGCGGCTGCACCTGCACCTCGAAGGTGCGGCCCGACCACGCGACCACGCTCTTGATCGCCGACCAGCCGGAGTGCTTGCGCGATTCGCGCGCGAGGTAGTCCTTGACCTCGATGAACGCCAGCGTGCGGTGCTCGTCGTCGGCCGGCAGGCCGCGCGCGGTCAGCGCCGCGTCGTCGAAGCGCAGCGCTTCCAGCGCCTGCTGCAGGGCCTCGGCGTCCTCGTTCGCGCCGACCACGATCTTGATCCCGAACACGTCCTTGACGTAGCGGCCCAGGTGGCGCAACTGCTTGTCGCGCAGCACCAGCCGATCGAGCTCGAACAGCTCGTCGGCGACCTTGTTCCAGATCTCCTCCTCGGCCTTGATCCGCGTCAGCAGGCGGAACACCGCGTGCGCGTTCGGTTCCAGCGCCTCGTACTCGACCACGTTGCTGACCAGGTGGGCGCGCAGCCAGCCGCGCTGGTCGGCGATCGCCAGCCGCGCCAGCACGCGGTTGCCGAGGTCGAGGTCGGTGCTGCCGACCACCTCGGCCTCGGTCACGTCGACCGCCAGGGTGAAGCGCTCGCGCGTGCGCTCGACCTCGCCGATCACCACGCTGCGGCGCTGCACGGCGCCGAGCAGGCGCTCGGACAGCAGGCCGGCGAGCAGGTGCAGGTCGCGCTCGCCGTGGCGGATCATCTCGCCGAACTCCGCGCGCGCCTGCGCGAGTTGGGCGCGCGAGAAGCGCAGGCGCTGGTCGCCAGCGCCAGCATCCATCGCCGCGCGGTGGCGCTGCAGCGCGGCCACCAGGGCGTTGAGGCCCGGCGCGCGCGAGACCATCCATAGCGGCGAGTCTTCGGTTGCCTCGCTCAAGCGGTCCTCCGGCGGACGATGCAGGGCACTCGCGGGCCCGGGTCGTCCCGTCCGCGCACCGCCCAAGCCTAGCCTAGCGCCGGCCCTGTGGGAGCCGCTTCAGCGGCGACTGGACGCCCCCGCCGTCGCTGCGCGAGTCGGCTTGGGCAGCAGGCCCCGTCCGACGCGGTACGCTCGATTCACTTCGTTCCGGCGGGGGCCGGCGGGTTCTCCAGTTCGGCCGCGAGGCGCGCGGCTTCCACGGCGCCCCAACCGGGTACCCCCTTGGCCGGCGCGGCCTCGGCCAGCGCCTGCGCGCGCCGCGCGTGCTCCAGCGCCTTGGCAGGATCGCCGCCCCAGGCCGGCGGCGTGCGCGCCAGGCGCATCGCGGCGAAGTAGTGCACGCGCGGATTGTCCGGCGCGGCGGCCAGCGCCTCGGCGACCAGCCGCGCCGACTCCGGGCCCAGGGTCATGCCCTTCATCGGATTGAGCGCGATCGTCATGCCGTAGCAGCCGCTGAGCAGCGCCTTGGCCTCCGCACCCCACGCGGGATCGGTGGCCAGCGGCGCGAGTCGCACCCCGCAGTCGACCAGCGCATCGATCGCCGCGTCGCGGTCGCCGCCCAACGCGAGCGCGGCCTCGACGTAGCGCGCGTGCGCCGTGCGATAGCAGTCCGCCGCCGCGCGCGTGCGGTCGCAAACGGCGCCGAGCGCGAGCGCGGCCCGGTTCGCGGGTGCCGGATCGCCACCGGCGAACAGCGCCGACACGGCGCGATCATCCGGCAGCGGTTCGTCGGCCTGCGCGGGTCCGCCGACGATCGAGGCAAGGCACAGGGCGAGGGCGGGGATTCGATGTCGCATCGGGGCGCTCCGGGTCGGCACGCCGCGATCATTCGCCGCCCGCGCCGCGCCCGGCAGTGCGCGCCGTCAGCACCGCCGCCTGACACTCATCATGGTCCCGCGGAAGGGGGTGGCCGCGACGCGCCCGGGTCCACGGCGCGCGGACGCGCCCGCAGCCGCCGCCAGGCCTCGCCGAGGCTGGCGCGCTCGCGCCAGCCTCGCCGCGCCACCCACAGCCAGTGCACCGCCACCGCGAACAGGCAGGCGCGGCCGAGCGATACGTAGGCGTCCACGAGCGCCTCGCGCGACCAGCCCGCGGCGAGCAGGCGGTCGATGTCGCCCCCGGGATCGTCGCCGCCGCGCAGGAAGGACCCGGTCGGCAGCGGGCGGCTGCCCGCCGCAATCTGGTCCCAGGCCACCACCGCCGGCACCAGCACCGCGGTGCCGAGCGCGAGGCAGGCGAAGCGCACCAGGTCCCAGCTCGGCGCATCGTGCAGGCGATGGAAGAAGGCCAGCACCAGCAGCGCGCCGAGCACGAACTCGCCGCCGATGCCCATGAACACGATCCACTGGTCGCGTCCCGCGTCGTTGCCGGCCAGCCCATGCACGACCCAGGGCAGCAGCAGCAGGCCCAGCGCGAAGCGCGCGGGCAGCCGGCGCCGCACCGCATCGCGCAGCAGCCAGCCGATCGCCGCGCCGACCGCCAGCACCGCACTCCAGGCGTGGCCGCCGAGGATGAAGGTGAAGAACGGCAGCGGGATCGCCCACACGCCCGCGAGCAGCGCGGCCAGCGCGTGGCCGATCTCGTGCACCGGCATGCTGATCGACAGCGCGCGGAAGAACTCGCCCCACGGCGAGGCCATCACCAGCAGCGTCGCCGCCACCGCCAGCGGCACCGCGATGGCATGCACCAGCGGGTGGTTCTCGAAGTCGACCACCGCGTGCAGGCGCTCGCGCCGCGCCGCACTGCGCGGGGCGGGCGTGGCCGCGCCGCGCAGCGCCGCGCGGGTGGCGGCGGGCACGAAGACATGGCGGCAGCGTGGACAGCCGAGCGGTCGCACCGCGACCGGCTTCGGCGCGGGCAGGGGGCGCAGGGTCGCGCCGTCGCCGCCCGGGCAGGGCATCAGGCCGGTGCCGCCGTCCAGCGTGCGCGGCGCATCGGCGCTCACCAGGCCGCCGGCGATCGCCTCGTCGATCGTGCACCACGTGCCCTCGCACGCGGGGCAGCGCCAGTGCGCGTGACCGGCGAGGTCACGCGCGGCCGGTCGCAGCGGGCTTCGGCAGCCGGGGCAGAGCATCGGTGGGTCATCCGCAGGCGCGGCATCGCCCGCCGACGGGCCTCCGCAACCCCTCGATGGTGGCCGCGGCGCATGGCCCCGCGCAAGCCATGCGCCACGCCGCGGATCGCGCGGTGCCGCGTCAGGTCACGGGGTGCGGGTGGCCACCGCCTGCGGTGCAGGCCCGGCCGGCGCCGGCTGGCGCACGTACACGATGCGCCGGGTGCCGCCGTCGCAGCGGCCCACCACCTGGCGCTCGGCGGTGGCGTCGGGCGCGACGATCTCCAGCGTGTAGGCGACCACGCCACGGGCGTCGATCTTCGCCGCGATTTCGGCGCGCAGCGCTTCGCAGGGCTTGGGTCCGGCGGCGAGCGCACTGCCGCTGGCGGCGCAGGCGGCGAGCAGTACGAGCAGGTGGAGCGGACGACGGTCGGGGCGCATGGCGGGACTCCTGTGGTTGATGCCTCCATGCTGCGCAACCCTGCGGCGCGCGCGGTGACGCGAAGATGGCCGTGCGCGGGCAGCGTGTCGCGGAGCGCCGGCGTCGATCAGGCATAGGGTGCGTCGCCGGCCGCGAAGGCGCGGCGGCACGGGCCCGGCGACATGCCCGACGCGCAATCGGAACGGCGGCAGCAACACGCCTGCGCCACGTGGACGCACAGGGACTCGATCTCGGCCACTCGCCGCGTGGTCTGTCCCTCGCGGACGATCACGATTGCGGGCCAGGAGCACGCGCATTTCACGCGCGCCTGCGATCTCGCCGCGCCGATGCGCGCGCCGCGACTTCCGTCGTTTGCCGATGCAGCGATGCGCCGGCAAGCTCGCAGCTCCCTTGCCTCGCCGCCGCCGACCGATGAGCACCCTGCGTCATCGCTACTTCGCATGCACCCTGCTCGTCGTCGCGTGCGGCACCGCCTTCGCCGAGTCCCCGGCGCCGGCCAGCCTGCGCGACCACGAGCGCTTTGCCACCCGCGCGATCGCCGCGTCGACCACGCCGCGGGCCCTGCCGGTCGCCGAGCCGGGCGCGGTGCGCCTGCCGCGCGAGATCACCGTCGAAGGCGAGGCGATGGGCTTCGATGCGGCGCTGGAGGCCTCCGGCACCGCGGCGTGGATCGTGCTGCGCGATGGTCGCGTGGTCGACGAACGCTACTACGGTGGGCGCGACGCGAACACCGTGTTCCCGGTGTTCTCGGTCACCAAGTCGATGGTCGGCGCGCTCGCCGCGATGGCCCGCGCCGAGGGCACGCTCGGTGACATCGGCACGCCGATCCCGGAATTGTTGCCGGAGCCGGTGGCCGCGGACCGGCACTGCGCGCGCATCGCCTGGCGCGACCTGCTGGACATGAAGAGCGGCGCGCGCTTCAGCGAGGTGTACGACGACGCCGATTCGGACGTCGCGCGCCTCTATCTCGCCGACGACCTCGGCGCGGAAGCCGCGCGCACCGGCTGCGAGGCGCGCCCCGGCCGCAGGTTCCGCTACGCCAGCATCGACACGCAGTGGCTGGGCGACGCGCTCGCCACACGCCTCGGACGCCCGCTCGACGTGCTGCTGCAGGAGCGCATCTGGCAGCCGATGGGCGCGACGCACGACGCCACCTGGAGCACCGACGCCAACGGGCGCATCAAGGCCTTCTGCTGCCTCAACGCGCGCGCGCCGGACCTCGCCCGCTTCGGCCAGTGGATGCTCGGACGGGGCGACGCGGGTGGGCCGCTGGCGGCGTGGGTCGACGGCCTGCTCGACCGTGCACGACGCGGCGAACCCTACGCCGACCAGTGGTGGCTGCTGCACGACCCGAAGTCCGGGCCCGATGCCACCGCGCTGCTCGCGCAGGGCATCCTCGGCCAGTTCGCGTTCGTCCACCCGCACGCACGCCTGGTGATCGTGCGCATCGGCGAACGCGAGGGCGAGATCCCTTGGCGCACGCTGTTCGGTGCGATCGCGTCGGCGAACCCGCCGCCCTGAGCCTCGCGGCGCGCGGGTAGCGCGCCGCGAGGGGCGATTCGAACCCGCTGCTAGACAGCGCGCCGGTCGGCGCAAGATCAGGCAGGTTCGCCGGCGTCTTCCACCGAAAGCGCCGCCGCCGTCGCCAGCCCCGGACCGAACATCGTGCTGGCGGCGAGCAGGTCGCGGATGCGGTCGGTGAGGTCGCTGGGCGTTTCCAGCGGCGGCATGCGCCGCAACACCGCGGCCGCGTCGCCGAGCGCATGAAGTTCGCGCAGACCTTGTTCGAGCCGCGCCATGTCCACCGGCGAGGGCCGCAGCGGATCGACCTCGACTCCGTGCGCCGCGGATCGGCGCTTGGCCAGCACCTGGCTGCTGCAGCGGCAGTCGCCGCGCGGGTCGACCAGGCTGCAGCGGTTGCGCGTGAAGCGCGCCAGCGCGGCGCGCGCGCGCGACAGGCGCTTGCGGTGGGTGGGCGCGGGCACACCCTGCACCGCGCCCGCCTGGTAGGAATCGAGTCCGAACAGCAGGTCCAGCACGTAGGCGATGCGCTGCTCGGTCGGCAGGCACATCAGCATCGCCTGCGTGCAGGTGAGCGCCGTGCGGTGCGATTCCAGGCGCTCTTCCGGCGTCATCGCCGACTCCGCCTCGCCGCGGGTCAGCGCGATGCCGCGGTCGAGCTCGGTCCCCAGCGACTCGAAATCCGCGACCTGCATCGGCCGCGGCCGCTGCGCGAGGTCGCGCAGGTGGTTGGTCGCGATCCGTGCCACCCAAGCGCCGAACGGGCTTTCGCCGCGGAAGCCGCCGAGGTGGGTCAGCACGCGCAGCAGCGTCTCCTGCGTCGCATCCTGTGCGTCCCAGCGGTTGCCGAGCACGCGCACGGCGAGGTTGAACACCGGCCTCTGCAGGGCGACCAGCAGTTCGCGCATCGCTTCCAGGCGGCCGGCGCGCGCGTCGGCGACGAGTTGGCTGTCGACGTCGATCATCGCACCACCGGGCGGTGGATGAGTTCGAGGCCGGTGTCGATGTCGGCCCTGCGATAGACGTGTTCGTCGAGCTGGATGATCACCCAGCGGGTGGGACCTTCCGGACCCTCCACCTCGACCTGCGTCTGCTGCGAGTTCGCGAACCGCCAGCGCCCACGCACCAGCGATCCGTCGCGCAGCACGCGGATGCAGTTGCCATCGGGCTCGTACTGGACCTGCACCAGCGGGTTGCCGTCGGCGGCGTCGTGGCCGTTGAGCACGGCCTGCACCCTGAATGGCTGGCGGGTCATCAGTTTGAATCGGTCCACGCGAGGGTCTCCGGGGGTTGGTGGCAGCGTCGGATGTGCGGGTATCACCGGTTCGGCGACCCGCCGCGCGGGGCGGGCCGCGAAGGAAGGCGTGCGGTCGCGCGACTCACTCGAATCCATCCCGGAACAGGGCGGCGTTCTGGTCGCGGGTGAACACGATCGTTGCGCTGCCGATGCGGGCCGGATCGGTGGCGTCGCCGAGATCCAGCACGGCCACGAGGTTGCGGCCCGGCAGCTGCGCGAGGTTCCAGGTCAGGGTCGCGTCGAAGGGCGTGTAGGACGGCGTACTGGCGGGCACGGTGACGTTCAACGTGCTGCCGGTCGCCGGCGCGTTCGGCACCACCGCCTCGCGCAGGATCGCCTGCTCGACCACGCCCTGGGCGCTGGCCGAGAAGTTCTGCAGCACGACCCAGTAGCGCGTGTCGCTGTCGGCGCCGAGGATGCAGGTCTCGCTCGATGCCGGGCCATTCGCCGCGCAGCGGGTTTCGTTGATGCTGGGCAGTCCGTCGCGATTGACGTCTTCGCCGACCCACAGGTCCAGGTCCGCGCCGGCCGTCGCTTCCAGCGACAGCCAGAAGGCGCGCACGCCGCTGGCCGGCACGTCGATCAGCCGCACGATGGTGTTGCTGCCGGCGTCGAACGGATCGTTGGGAGTGGGATCCTGCGCCAGCGGCGCCGGGATTTCCGCCGCCGACACCACGCTCGTGAGGGCTGCGCGCAACGTGCCGCTGGCGGAGAGGCTGCCGAGGTCGCGCAGCACCAGCGAGCCGGTGCCGCCGGTCGCCACCGGCAGCACGCTCGGCAAGGCGACGCCGTTGGCGCCGCCGACCCGTATCGGCATGCGCGCGTCGGGTGCCCCGGCGCTGCGGATCACGATTTCGGCCGTGGCACCGAGGTCGACCGCGACGCCCGGCGTCGCGGTCACCGTGATCTGCAGCGTCTGGCTGGCGCCCGGCGCGAGGGTGAAGGTGGCGGGCGTCACCGAGACACCCAGCGCGGACGGACCGTTGCCCGTGGCCGCATACGATCGCGTCTGGGTCCCGGGGTTGCTCATGCGGCGGGTCCAGGTGCAACTGCGCACGCACGCGCCGTTGCTCATCGAGGCGAGATTGAGCTCGCGGGGCTGGCCGCCCAAGGCCGGGTCGGCGGCGCGGAAGTTGGCGATGCTCTCATCCAGCACCAGCGATGTTCGAACAGCCCGCGCGACATCGATGCGTCCGGCGCCGACCGCATCCACGCCGAGCGGGCCGACGACGTCGGCGGTGCTGACCAGGAACGGTTCGGTGGTCAGCACCAGCGACGACAGAATCTGCGCGGGCGTCCAGTCCGGATGCACGGCGCGGATCAGGGCGGCCGCGCCGGTCACGTGCGGGGCCGCGAACGAGGTGCTGCTGTAGACGTCCGTCGCGCCGGGGGCCGGCAGCCCGGGCCGCGGTCCGGGGGTCGCCGCGGCGATCGATTGCCCGGGTGCCACCAGGTCGGGCTTGATCACGTCGAAGGAGGGGTTCGGTCCGCGCGAACTGAATCCCGCCAGCAGTTCGCGCCGGACCGTCGGGGGCGCCACTCCGCTCAAGCGGCCGCGGCGCTGCGCGCCGCTGCGCACCCACAGCTTGAGTGCGTCGGCGTCCGGCTTGGTGAGGGTGAGGAACAGCGAGTAGTCGGGCAGCGGGTTGACGCCATCACTGCTGACCAGCGGCAGCGGGTCGTCCAGCACGTTGGCCACGATCACCGCGCGCGGCAGCCCGAACACGCGGTTGAGCCCCGTCGCGCCGATGAACGTGCCGAGCGGATTGCTGTTCCCGCGGCGATCGCAGATCAGGATCTTGTCGCGCACCGCGCCCGGGGGGAACTGGTTGAAGCATTCGCTCGGTGGCGCAGGAAAGTCCTCGCAGCCGGGCCCGAAGCACGGCAGGTCCCCCGCGTACACGAACTCGCTCTCGGGGATGCCCGTTGGCCAGATGCCGGAGATGTCGAGCCCGAGGCCTGTGAATGGCCCCGGCGCGTTGCTGCCGACGGTGCTCACGGTGCCGAACAGCGGCTGCACCGAGATCTTCACCGACGCTCCGCTGGACGACACCAACGGCGCGAGGTGGAACACGGTCGACGGCCCCGGCCCCGTGTTGCCGGTGCCGGTGGACACGAACACGCCGGCGGCGGTGGCGTCGAGGAAGGCCTGGCTGCGGTCGTTGGCGCTCCACGGGTTGCGCCCGCCGCCGATCGAGAAATTGATCACGTCGACGCCGTCGAGGATGGCCTGCTCGATCGCGGCGAGCTGGGCCGAGGCCGGGCAGACACCGGCGCTGGAGTTGTTGCCGAGGCTGATGCAGGCGTCGTAGGCGATCAGGCTGGCGCGACGCGCGGTGCCGGTGAAGCCCAGCGGCGCATTGGCGTTGCCGGCGGCGATCGAGGCGGTGGCCGAGCCATGGCCGTTGTCGTCGACCGGGCCGTCGTTTTCGACCGCCGTGGTGGGCACGCCGTTGATGACCACCTGCACGGTGATGCCATCGGCGAAGTCCCAGGCACCGACCAGCTTGCCGTTGCAGCGGTAGCGCGGGTCGTAGCGCGGATGCGTCGGCGCGCACCAGCCGCGGAAGGTGCCGGCGCCGAACGGGTTGACGTGCACGTGGCCGTCGATCGCGGTGGCGGCAAAGGCGGGATGGTCGAAGTTGATCCCGGTGTCGATCACGCCGACCAGCAGGCCCTCGCCCCGCGTCGCCAGGCCATCGGTGCCGCTGCCGTCCCAGACCTGCGGCGCGCCGATCTGGGCCACGCTTTCGAGCGAAAGCAGCGGGTCGACGGTGTCCGGTTCCACCCGCAGCACGCCCGGCATCGCGGCGACCTGGCGCGCCTGCCCCGGATCGAGCCGCAGGGCGAAGCCGTTCCGCGTCAGTCGATACCGGAACCGGGCGCTGGGCTCGGCGCCCAGCACGGCCCGCATGGACGAGAGCGCGGCGTCCTGACGGGCATCGAGGTGATCGAGGTAGGCCGACGACGCGGGAGCGCGGAGGTCGATCTTTCCCCGCGCCTGTGGTGCCGTCGCACGCAGGCCCGGGAGCGATCCGTCGTAACGCAGCAGCGGCGGGTCGGCCAGTTCGACCAGGTAAAGCCCGGTGCCCGCCTTGGCGCCGGATTCGACCGCGAAGCCATCTTTCGGCACGGTGCCGGAGAGCAGCACAAGACCTACGATCGCAGGGATGCCGCGCGGGACCATGGTAGACCTCGGGTAGACCTCGTCTTCACGATGTTGACGCTGCTGGACAGCACCCGTCGGTGGCACCGGGCGATCGATCTTCAGTTGGCGCATACCGGCAGGCGGGCATGCTCGACCGAGTGCTCGGCCCTGGTCACGAGCTCCTGCACCCCCAGCATGCCGAACGCACCCGCCATCTCCGCCTTCCGATGCCTGCGCCGCACTGGTGAACGGCTGCAGCCGCGTCAGGGCATCGACCATAGGGAGCGTCGGGGGAAAAGACCTCTCCAATTCCTCACGAATCTCAAAGCATTCGCGGATCGGTGCGTTCGCGTGGGGAAAGGACCGTGAACAGGGCGCCGGGACCGCGGGACGTCGCGACCGAGCGGCCGCAGGTCCGGGTGTTCCGGTTCGAATCGTTCGAACTGGACGTCGATGCGCGCCGCCTGACCCGCAACGGCCAGGAGATCGTGCTTCCGCCGCGGGTCTTCGACCTGCTGCTCGCCCTGCTGCACGCGCCGGGCGTGCTGCTCACCCGCGACCGCCTCCTGGCCGAGGTCTGGGCGGACACGGTGGTCGCCGACAGCAGCCTCACCCAGTCCATCTCCGTCCTGCGCCGTGAACTGGAGACGGACGGCCATCGACTGATCCGCACCATTCCGCGCGTCGGCTACCGGCTCGAAGTGCCGGTGCAGGTGATCCTGCGCGATCCGCCGCCGGGGCCTGTGGCGGAAGACGGCGCAGTCGCGGACCCCAGCCCCGCCGCAACGGAGTCGCCGACCGCGCCGGTCCCGCAGCCGGTCGCGCAAGCCGGGCGCCGGGTGGTCCGGCGTGCCCGATGGGTCGCCGCGGGCGCGGCCGGCGCACTGGCGTGCCTTGCGCTCTGGTGGGTCGGGCCGTGGCGGGCGGAATCGCCGGCCCGGGCTCCCGCCCCACCGTCGGCGCAGGCGCTGGATGCCTATGCGAACGGCCGCGCCCTGCTCGAACGGTTCCAGCCACGGCAGGCGCTGGAACCGCTCCGCCGCGCGGTGCAGGACGCGCCGGATTTCGCCCCCGCCCATCTCGTGCTCGCGCGCGTGCTCGACGACCTCGGCCAGCGCGTCGCGGCGCGCGAGCACGTCGACCGCGCCCTCGCGCTCGCCACCGGCCTGACCCCGGAGGACCAGCGGGAGGCACAGGCCCTCGCCCTCGAGTAGCGCGGCCACTGGCCCGAGGCCTGTCGCTTGCGCGAGCAGGCGGTGTCCGCGCCGGCGGCCTCGGCCGCCGCCACCCTCGGACTGGCGCACTGCCTGATCCGCGACGCCCGCGCCAATCGCGCCAGCGCCATCCTCACCCGGCTCCTGCCGAGCCTGCAGGGTTCGGAGCGTTGGCACGCCCTGCTGCTCGATGCGCAGGCGCAGACCGTGCTCGCGCGCTACGACACCGCCATCGCGCGTGCCCGCGAGGTCGGCGTGGCCGCAGCGGCGATGGATGCCAAGGCGCTGCGCGCGCGGGCGCTCACGGTCGAGGCGGAGGCCGGGCTGCTGGCCGGAAAGCAGGCGGAAGCCGCACGCGCCAACGACGAGGCGGCGGCGCTGCTGCGCACGCTGGGCGATCCCGGTGGTGCGGCCATCGCCGAGCAGAAAGGCACGATGTTGACGCTCGTGGTGCAGGACCCGGCCCGCGCCGAAGCCCTGCTGCGCGAGCATCTGACGCTGGCCGGCGAACTCGGCGAGCCGGTGCTGGCCGCCCAGTCGCGGCGACTGATCTCCGCTGCGCAGAAGGCGCAGGGGCGGCTCGCCGAGTCGCGCACCATGCTCGAACAGGCGCTCGCCGGCTACGTCGCCCTCGGCGATCGGCAGTGGCAGGCGAAGATCGACGTGAATCTCGCGATGCGCGACCAGCTGGAGGGCGATTTCAGCGGCGCCGAGGCGCGGGTCCGCGATGCCCTCGATGCGTTCCCGGCGCAAGGCTACGAACGCGCGTTCGTGCAGGCCGAGAAGGCCTACATCCTGCGCTCCCAGGGGCGCTTCGAGGACGCCCTGCGAGCGATCGAGGTCGCGTTCGAAACCGCCGCGACGATGCGGTCGGAAAGCCGGATCCTGCAAGTGCGATGCGAACGCTCCGCCATCCTGTCCAGCCTCGGTCGCATCGAAGAGGCACTGGCCGACCTGCAGTCCTGTGCCCGGTTCGACCGGATCGAGGCCGGGCTGGAACCCGCGGCGCTCTGGGTCACCTACGCCCTGATCCGGCGTGCAGAGATCGATGCGGTCTCCGGCAGGGCGGCGGCCGCGCGCGAAGCGTGGGAAACGGCGGTCGCCGGCATCGGCGGGATCGGCAATCCGGCCACGCGCGCCGCGATGCAGATCGAAGCCATCCAGGTCGGGATCGTGCTGGGGGTCGAGACGCAGCGACTGCAGGCGCTGCGTCCGCAGGTGTCGGCGGAGATGGTCGCGCTGGACCTGCGCACCAGGATGGCCGATGCCCTGCTCCGACGGACGCGCGGCGATGCCGGCTCGGCCGATGCGCTGGCCGAGATCGGGGATCGGATCCATCCCTCGGACTGGAGCACGCGGTCGTGGTGGCTGGTGCTGCAGGCCGCGCGCGACCCGGCGCCCTGGCGCGGCGCCGGCGCCGAAACGCTGCGCGCCGAGGCGACGCGCCGCGCGGACGCGCGGATGATCGCCCTGCTCGATGCCTTCGCCCGCGCCGAATCCGGGCGGCGGTGATGACACAGCCGGCCCGACGGGTCATCGGCGGCTCGCGCGCCGGTCGTGGCGGCGGACCACGAGTGCGGCGTGCGGATCGTCGCCTGCGCGACGCGAGTCCGCGGATTGGCGCGCAGCGCGTGGTCCGACCGCAGCCAGAGATCCCGCAATGGTTCGCGCCGCAGCGGGCCCGGTGACCTCGTTGCCTCCCGGTCGTTCCCGCGATGAACGCCGAGCCGCGGCTTGCGGCCGGCCCGCCGCGCAGCGGGTCAACTGCCGTTCAACCGCCGCGAACAGCGCGCCAGCACCGCCCAGGCCGCGACGAGCACCACCGCGATCAATGCATGGCGCGCGATCGTCGCGGTAGGTGCATCGGCCGCCACCACCAGCACCAGATCGCCGATCGGCAGCAGCAGCGCGATCAGCGCGAACGCGGCCAGCACGCGCACCTGTTTCCGCCACAGCAGGTAGGCGGCGAAGATCGCGATGAAGCCGGTGCGCAGCGCGTAGACGCTGACCCAGGTCGCGTCGCCGGCGTGCGACAGCGGGACGCCGAAATACACCGCGAACCCGGCCGGCTCGACGGCCACGCGCAGCGCGTTGGTCGCCTGCGCGACCACCAGCAGCAGGGCGAGCCAGAAGCCGGGTTCGCGCAGCATCGAGCGGGGTGTCGCGTTCATGCACGGGCCTCCGGGTGGAATTCATCCAACGCGGCGCGGAACCTCGCCGGGTCTTCGAGCTCGGGGAAGTGGCCGCAGCCGGCGAAGCGCATCACGCGCGCATCGCGGGCGACGCCCTTGATGCGGGTGAAGTCGGTGCCGCGGTGCGAGGGGTCGGCATCGCCCCACGGCAGCAGCAGCGGCGCGACCAGGGTCGACGGCAGCGGCGCGGGGTCGGTCAGGTAATCCTGGAACGCCGATGCGAGCGGGAACGCGCCGCCGTCGTCGAAGTGGCGCAGCGTGTCGTCGATGAACGCCGCGCGTTCGCCCTGCGGGCCGAGCGCCGCGGCGTACCAGTCGGCGATGCGCCGCCGGCGCACCCGATGCAGCAGCGCCTGGCCGACCAGCGGGCGGCGCAGCAGGTGGCGCGGATCGCGCCCGGCGAGCCAGCGCTGGCCGTCGTCCCAGGTCGGCATCTGCGGCAGCACCAGCGCGCGCACCAGCTCCGGTCGTCGCGCGGCCAGCGCGAGCGCGACGTAGCCGGTCACGCAGGGCATCACCAGCACGTGCGGCGCGCCGGGCACGGCCTCGAGCAGGCGTTCGACCCGTGCCACCGCGCGCGGCAGCGAGTAGCGGAAGCCGATCCGCGGCAGCGAAGCACCGAAGCCGGGCACCTCGAACACCGCGGCACGCCAACGCCCGGCGAGTTCTGCCAGCAGCGCGTCGTAGCGCTCCACCGGCACCGGCGGATCGGCGGCCAGCAGCAGCGACGGACCGTCGCCGCCGGCGTCCCGCAGGCGCACCATGCAGTCGCCGAGGTCCACGAAGCGGATGCCCGGCCGCGAGCGGGCCGCCGCCCCGCGCCGCACCGCGCCGCGCCGCAGGTGGGCGGGCACGATGTCGATCGATTGCGCGAGGTATCGCAGCACGGGGGATCCCGTCGAGAGGTCCCGCGCAGGATCGGTGCGCGCGATCGGCGCGGCAAGCGGACACTGTCCACCCCGGCATGCAGGCCATGCATGCCGGGCCTGCGCGTCAGTCGCGGGCCGATTCGCGGATCGCCGCGATCAGCCAGTCGCGCGCGCGCCGCAGCACGCGCTCGGACGGCGCCAGCGGGCGGCACACCAGGTCGAGCGTGCCGAGCGGCACGGGCTTCGTGCGCGCGACCACGCGCAGGCGGCGCGCGCGCAGCCAGGGCGCGATCACCGGCAGCATTCCGAGCGTGGTGCCGAGGCCTTCCGCGGCCGCGCGCACCGCCGTGTGGTGGCTGCTGAAGAAGCGTCCCGGCCCGGTGGCCGGCAGGCGCGTGCCACCGAGCTGCTCGTAGCGCGTCCACGCGCTCTCGCCCTGGTAGGCGAAGTCGATGCGCGCGGCGCGCGCCGCGCCGCGCCGCGGCGAGGCCACCGGCACCACGCTCAGCGGATGGATCGGGTGCCGCTCCAGGCCTGGCAACTCGCCGCCGCCGGTGCGGATGCAGAAGTCGACCGCGAGGTCGCGCGGATCGTCGAGCGCCTCGGTCGAGCGCACGTGCAGCGCGAGCCCCGGGAATTCCCGCTCCAGGTCGGCGAGCAGCGGCACCAGCACCTCGCCGGCGAAGAACGGGTTGGCGCTGATGCGCAACGTCGACGGCTGGCCGCCGCGACGCAGGCGCGAGCCGGCCGCGCGCAGCCGCTCGAAGGCCACCGCCACGTCGACCAGCAGCGCCTCGCCTTCGGCGGTCAGCGCGAGCCGGCTGCCGCTGCGCAGGAACAGCGCGACCCCGAGGTGGCGCTCGAGGTCGGCGATCTGGTGGCTGATGGTCGACGGCGTGACGTGCAGCGCCGCCGCCGCGCGCGCGAAGCTGCGGTGGCGCCCGGCGGCGTCGAAGGCGCGCAGCAGGACCAGCGGCGGCAGTTCGCCGGCGGCCATGCCGGGCTGCCGCTCAGCGCGCCGCGGCCCCCGCCGGCGCGGCGAGGAAGCGCCGCAGCCAGGCATCGACCTCGTCGTAGAAGAAGCGGCTGTTGTGCCCGCCGAGGATCCAGTGGTTCTCGTTCGGGAACACGATCAGCCGGCTCTCCACCTGCATGCGCTGCAGCGCGCTCCAGTACTCGATCGTGTTGTTGAGCGGCACGCGGTAGTCGCGCTCGCCGATCGTCACCAGCACCGGGGTCTTGAACTTCGCCGCATACGCCAGCGGGTCCTGCTCGGTCCAGCCCTTGCCGCCTTCCCAGTGCGGGCCGCCCATCGTCACCTCGCGGCCGTAGATGGTGTCGCTGGTGCCCCACTGCGAGGCGAGGCTGACCAGGCCCGCGTGGCTGACCAGGCAGCGGTAGCGCGTAGTCGTGGCCTGCATCCAGTTGGCGAGGTGGCCGCCGTAGCTCGCCCCGCCTGCGCACTGGCGCGTGCCGTCGATGAAGGCGAAGCGGCGGATCGCCTCGTCGGCGCCGGCGTTGATGTCGTCGGCAGGGCCCTTCAGCGGATCGCCCTGGATCGACTGCGCATAGGCTTCGCCGAAGCCGGTCGAGCCGCGGTAGTTGGAGAGCAGCAGCACGTAGTCGCCGCGCGCCAGCAGGTGGTAGTTCCAGCGGATGAAGAACTGGTCGCGCCACATGATGTGCGGGCCGCCGTGCATGAGCACGAACAGCGGGTATTTCTTCGTCGCATCGAAGCCGGCCGGGCGCACCAGCATGTGGTGCACGCGGTCGCCGCGTTCGTTGGTGGTCCAGAAGTGCTCCACCGGCGGCAGGTCGAGCGCGGCGGCCTGCGCGGCGTTGAAAGCGGTCAGGCGCTGGTGGGTGCCCGATGCAACGTCGATGCGCACCAGTTCCTGCGGTTCGGTGGCGCTTTCGTACACCGCCACCAGCAGTTCGCGCCCGCGCTCGGGGCCGGCGAGGCCGGTGTAGACGCCGCGCTCGCCGCGGGTGACCGTGTCCACGCCGCTGCGACCGGCGCGCGCGCGGTACACGCGCTCCAGGCCCGCGTCCTCGGCGCTGAAGAACACGCTGCGGTTGTCCGGCGCGACTGCGTGGAAGTTCACCGCGCGCGCCAGCGGCGGCTCGATCGTCGCCCGCGCGCGCATCGACGGCCAGTCGAACGATGCGAGCCGGGTGGCGTTGTAGATGCGGTCGGTGCGCGGCGTGCGCTGCGCGTACAGGGTGCGGCCGTCGTGGCCGAAGTCGGGGCGGCCCCAGCCGTCCTGGCTCTCGCGGCCGCCGCTGCCGGTCAGGCGCTTGGGCTCGCCGCCGGCGAGCGCCACCTGGTAGAGATCGGTGTGGGTCCACGCATAGGCCGCGCTGTCGCGGTTGGTGGTGGCGGCGAACACCAGCGCGCGCGAATCCGGCGTCCAGGTGAAGTCGATCTCCTCGCCGGTCTCGGTGAAGCGGCCGCCGAAGCCGGGGCTCGCCACCAGCGCGCTGCCGGACAGCAGGTCGCGCGCCTCGCCGCCACCGGCATCGACCACGAACACGCGCTGCTGGCGATCGTCCAGCCAGCGGTCCCAGTTGCGGATCGGAAAGCCGGTGTAGACCCGCGCCTCGTGCTTGCGCGCCTTGCGCTCGTCGGCGATGCGGCGGTTGTCGGCGTCGTTGGCGGTGCCGGGGAACACGCTGCTGACGAACGCGATGCGCGTGCCGTCGGGCGAGAAGCGCGGCGTGCGCGCGCCGGTCGAGATCGCGGTCGCGCGGCGCGCCTCGCCGCCGTCGAGGTCTAGCACGTAGACCTGCGGCGCCGTGTCGCCCGCGCGCTGCGCGCTGAACGCGATGCGCCGGCCGTCGGGGCTGAACACCGGGCCCGACTCGGGTTCGCGGCTGAAGGTGATCTGGCGCGGCGGCGCGATGCCGTCGGTCGGCACCAGCCACAGGTCCACCGCCTGTGCATCGGCGTCGTAGGCCGGTTCGGTCACCGCGAGCACCGCGAGCCGGCCGTCAGGGCTCAGCGCGGGCGCCGACAGGCGCTTCATCAGCCACAGGTCTTCGTGGGTGATCGGGCGCTTCTGCGCCTGCGCCGCGAGAGAGGTGGTTGCGAGCAGCAGCAGGGCGGCGAGGGCAGGGGACGAACGGACCATGCGGCACTCCAGACGGTGATCGAAGCGCGATGGAAACACGAGCCGCCCGCAGGTGTCGACCCGCGCCGCACCACGCCGTCCCGACGCCCCTTGCGCAGGCCCGCGGCGATCGATACAACACGGGTTTCCTGGGGAGGAAATCGATGGACAAGCGCAGTCGCGAGCGGGCGATCTTCGGGATCGTCGCGCTGGGGTTGGTCGTAGGCGTGGCGGGCCACGGAGTCCGCGAGCATGCGGTGCCGAAGCGGCCGCCGAAGATCGCCAAGGCGCCGGAAATGAGCGGCTTCTGGGTGCATCGCGCGAGCTACCCCACCGGCCACTACAGCCCGAGCTGGGTGGTCGATGCAGCCGTGCAGATGCGCAAGGTGCCGCGGGGCGAGCCCGACGGCGCGCGCCTGACCCAGGCCAAGTCGACCACCGCGCTCGACCCGCTGAACTTCACGCCGCTCGGCCCGCGCCCCCTGCTGTCGGGTGGCAGTGGCCCGGGCGGCTTCGCCGGGCGCGTCAACGCAGTGGTGGCGCATCCGACCAATGCCGCGATCGCCTGGCTCGGCGCCGATGGCGGCGGCATCTGGAAGACCACCAACTGCTGCGACGCCAACACCACCTGGCAGATCAAGACCGACAACATCCCCGAGATCCGCTCGTCGGCGATCGGCGACCTCACGATCGACCCCAACAACCCGAACGTGCTCTACGCCGGCACCGGCGACCTGCGCTTCGGCTCGTTCTCATTCGGCGCCAACGGCGTGCTCAAGAGCACCGACGGCGGCGAGACCTGGACGGTCAAGGGCGCGGACATCTTCAATCCCTTCTATCCGCCCTCCGCGAACAGCTTTCCGCAGTACCAGGCGATCGGCAAGGTGGCGGTCGATCCCAACGACTCGAACAAGGTCGTGGCCGGCACCAAGACCGGCCTGTACCTGAGTTACGACGCCGGCGAGACCTGGGCCGGGCCGTGCCTGACCAACGGCTTCATCAGCCAGCGCCAGGACACCACCGGCCTGCTGCTGCGCGACGTCGGCGCCAGCACCGAGATCATCGTCGGCATCGGCACCCGCGGTTTCGAGACGCCGGTGCAGCCCGACCTCAACCGCAACGGCGCCAACGGCATCTGGCGCGGCACGCTGCCGGCCTCGGGCTGCCCGACAGACTTCGCGGCGATCTCGCGGCCCGACAACGGCTGGCCGGCGGGCACCGCGCAGGGCGCGCCCACGCCGGCCAATCCGCTGGGCCGCATCGACCTCGCGATGGCGCCCTCGGACAACAGCGTGCTCTACGTCCAGGTCGCCGAGATCGACGCCGGCAGCCCCAACATCCTCGGCGTGTGGCGCAGCGCCGACGCGGGCACCTCATGGACCCAGGTGACGATCGGCGACGTCAGCGGCGCGGGCACGCAGAGCTGGTACAACGCCGGCGTGACGGTGAGCCCGACCGATCCCAACACGGTGATCCTGTCGGCGCTGTTCTCGTTCCGCTCCACCACCGGCGGCAGCGGTTTCGTCAACATGGGCACCTCGCCGCACGTCGACCACCACGGGCGTGCGTTCGTGGCCGGCGATCCCAACCGCCTGCTGATCGGCACCGATGGCGGCGTCTACTACACCGGCAACGCGCTGTCCGCGTCGCCGACCTGGGTGTCGCTCAACGCCACGCTCAACACCATCGAGTTCTACTCCGGCGGCCTGACCGCCAACTTCGCCACCGCCGCGTCGTCCGGCGCGGTCGGCGGCGCGCAGGACAATTCCTGCATGGTGTCGACCTGGACCGGCGGCAACTTCGGCGCCCAGCCCTGGAACATCCGCAACGGCGGCGACGGCCTCTACGCCACCATCGAGCCCGTGCTCGGCCAGCGCTGGTACTACTCCAGCCAGAACGGCAACATCCGCGTCACCTCGACCGCGCAGGGCACAACCACCACGGCGGCTGCACCGTCCGGCTGGGGTGCCGAACCGAAGACCTTCCTCACCAACTTCGACCTCTACCGCTTCGGCGGCGAAACCACCGGGTGCCCCGCCGCCACCGGCTGCGGCCGCATCATCGCGGGCTCGAACCGCGTGTGGGAAAGCGTCACCGGCGGCGTGCCGACCACCGGCTGGAAGCCGAACAGCCCCAACCTCACCAAGGGCACGCTGGGCGGGCGCTCGTTCATCAACCAGGTGGCCTATGCGACCAGCACGCCGACGGTCGCGATCGCCGGCACCAACGACGGCAACGTCGCGATCGGCTTCAACATGGGCCAGGACGTGGCCGATTCCGCGACCTGGGTGAACGTCACCGGCGGCAACGCGGTGCTGCCCAACCGCCCGGTGATGGACGTGTTCCTCGATCCGGTGAACCCGTTGATCGGCTATGCCGCGGTCGGCGGTTTCGACCAGAACACGCCGGCCACGCTCGGTCGCGTGTTCCAGGTCACCTGCACGGCGAACTGCGCGTCGTTCAACTGGCGCAACGTCAGCGGCAACCTGCCCAACATCTACGTCAACAGCGTGATCGTGAACCCCAACATCCCCAGGCAGGTGTTCGCCGGCACCGACTGGGGTTTGTTCTACACCGACGACGTCAACGCCGATCCGGTGGTGTGGCAACTGCACACGGGCCTGCCGAACGTGATGATCTGGGACATGACCTACGATCGCGGCTTCACCACGCTGGCGGTGTGGACGCGCTCGCGCGGGGCCTGGGTGTGGCCGCTGCCGGTGATCGCCGAGAATCTGTTTGCGGATGGGTTCGAGGTGGTGGGGCCTTGAGGGAGGGGAGGGCCCAGGGCTCAGGGCCCAGGGCCCTGAACCATCGAGGGGACTGTGCGTTGATGCTCCCCGCTCCGATGGTGGACACGTCGGGCCCAGGGTATAGGGCCCAGGGTATAGGGCCCAGGGTATAGGGCGTTGGGTTGTCGGTTTCCGGCGTGCGCGCATCGGCGGCTGTTCGTCGACCATCGCTGCCTCGCACGGCATCGGGCCCCTTCGGCTGGGCCCTGGGCCCTATACCCTAAGCCCTGTACCCCAAGCCCTCCGGCCCAACACCACGCCCCTCACCGCGAGTAAGCCCACGAAACCATCCGCCCCTCTTGGTACGGCATCACGCCGTGGAAGGGGCGCGGGTCGGCATCGAACACCAAGGGCAGGAACTGGCGGTCGCCTTCCCACAGCGGCAGGTCGGGCACGCGCGCGATCTCGATCCATTCGAGGTCACCTTCCGCGTTGCGCGCCGGCGGCGTGCCCTCGAAGCGGGTGATCACGAACAAGAAGCCCAGCCAGTCCTCGCCGCGCTTGCCGAAGCCGGGCCAAGAGATGGTGCCGCGCAGTTGCATGTCGAGGCAGGCGATGCCGGCTTCCTCATGGATCTCGCGGCGCATGCCGGCAGCGACGTCCTCGTGTGGCTCGAGTTTCCCGCCGAGGCCGTTGTACTTGCCGAGGTGGTGGTCGTCGGCGCGCGCGTTGCGGTGGACCATCAGCACCTGCGCGCGGTCGGGCGAGAGCACATAGCCCAGCGTGGCGACGATCGGCGTGTAGGGCATGGCCGGCGCGCGCTTAGCCGAACGGCGCGATGCCGATCAGCTTCAGATGCAGGTGGCCGACGAAGGCGCCGTACAGCGCGAGCCCCAGCACGACCGCGATCGCATCGTTCCACTTCGACGCCGGCGCGCCGGGGATCGCGCGCGCCGGGCGCCGGCGCACCGAGATGAAGTCGGCCACCGCCCAGGCGAGGATCGAACCGAACAGCACCGCGTCGGCGACCGTGGTGTTTCCGAACAGGTGCGAGAGCGCCCACAGCTTGGTCGCCACCAGCATCGGGTGCCCGCCGGCCAGCGCCTTGATCCGCCCGGGCAGGTAGGCGGCCAGCAGCAGCGGGAACACCGGCAACATCAGGGTCGCCATCAGGTGGCGCGTCCAGCGCGGCGGCGAGTACAGCAGTTCCGGCGCCAGCCGCGCATCGGCGTAGCCGCGCACGATCATCACGAAGCCGACGATCGAGACCAGCGCGTACACGATCTTCCACGGGATGCCGCCGCCGCGGGCGGCCAGGCGGTTGCGCCACGCCGGCGCGACGATGGCGATCGAATGCACGCCGAGGAACAGCACGAGGCCGAGGATCAACTGGGACACGGGACGCTCCGCCGCGGGACGACGCGCTATCCTACCGGGCCGCGACCCGGACCGGACACGCCATGATCGACCTCGTGGGTTTCGACGCCGACGACACGCTCTGGCACAGCGAGGTGCACTTCCAGGCCGCGCATGCCGAATTCGAGCGCATCATCGGTCGGTACGTCGACCTCGGCGACGCCGCACTGCACGACCGCATGCTGGCCACCGAGCGGCGCAACATCATGCTGTTCGGCTATGGCGCGAAGGGCATGACGCTGTCGATGATCGAGACCGCGGTCGATATCACCGGCGAACGCATCAGCGCCGCCGACATCCACCGCCTGCTCGGGCTGGGCAAGGCCATCCTCACCCACCCGGTGGAACTGCTGCCCGGCGTGCGCGAGGCGGTGACCGAGGTGGCCGCGCGCCATCGCGTGGTGCTGATCACCAAGGGCGACCTGTTCCACCAGGAAGCCAAGGTGCGCCAGTCCGGCCTGGCCGAACTGTTCCACCGCATCGAGATCGTCTCGGAAAAGGACCCGCCGACCTACCAGCGCCTGTTCGAGGAGTTCGGCGTCGATGCCGGGCGTTTCCTGATGGTCGGCAATTCCTTGCGCTCCGACATCGAACCGGTCGTGCGCCTCGGCGGCTGGGGCGTGCACGTGCCCTATCCGGTCACCTGGGCGCTCGAACAGGAACACGGTCTGGAGGCCGGGCACGCGCGCGTCGCCGAAGCCCCGACCCTCGCCGACGTGCCCACCGCCGTGGCGCGCCTCGCCGCGCGCGCGGCGGAAGCGGCGTGGGACTGAGGCAGCCGCGCCCCAGCCATCGCGGCGCACGCGCCGCTCCCACAAAATCCTCGCTTCGTCGCGGCGCATCGGCAACGCGGCGGTTGTGGGAGCGCTGCGTGCAGCGCGATCAGGCCTCGAAAGGCATCGCGGCGCACGCGCCGCTCCTACAAAGACCGCGGATTCGTCGCGCGGCTTCGGAAGCCCGCCGGTTGTAGGAGCGCTGCGTGCAGCGCGACCGGGCCTCGAAAGGCATCGCGGCGCACGCGCCGCTCCCACAAGGCCGGGGTCGCGCGGTTCTCGCGCTACAGCGGCCTTTCGCGCTGCAGCCGCGCCGCCACCGCCTCGTTGGTGCGCATCACGCGCAGAATGTTGCCGCCGGCGAGCTTGCCGAGGTCTTCGTCGCTCCAACCGCGGCGGATCAGTTCGGCGAACAAATGGGGGTACATCGACACGTCGGTCAGACCCGCCGGCCACAGGTCGTTGCCGTCGAAGTCGCCGCCGATGCCGACGTGGTCGACGCCGGCCACCTTGCGCACATGGTCGATGTGGTCGGCGACCTGGGCGATGGTCACCTTGGGCAGCACCAGCTTGCCGAACACCTCGTCGTAGATGCGCTGGCGATTGGCCTCGTCCTTCGCCCTCTGCAGCATCACCCGGTAGCGCGCCATCGCGGGCTGGGTGATCTTCGCAACCTCCTGCGAGACGAAGCCGGCGACGAAGGTCACCATCACCACGCCGCCGTTCTCCGGCAGCCGCCGCAGCACCGAATCCGGCACGTTGCGCGGCACGTCGCACACCGCGCGCGCGTTGGCGTGCGAGAACATCACCGGTGACTGCGTCGCGTCCAGCGCATCGTGCATCGTGACCTCGGCGGTGTGCGCGAGGTCGACGATCATGCCCAGCCGGTTCATCTCGCGCACGATCTCGACCCCGAATTCGGTCAGCCCGCCGTGGCGCGGCGGCACCATCGCGGCGGCGTCCGCCCAGTCGGTGTGGGTGTTGTGGGTCAGCGTCATGTAGCGCACGCCGAGCGCGTGGTAGGCGCGCAGCACGCCGAGCGAGTTCTCGATCGCGTGCCCGCCCTCGATGCCGAGCATGGAGGCGATGCGCCCGGCGCGGTGCTCGGCCAGCACCTCGTCGCTGCGGGTGGCGAAGCCGAGCGCGTCGGGGTAGCGGTCGATCATCCGCCGTGCGAGTTCGATCTGCTCCAGCTGCGTGCGCGCAAAGCCGCCCGCCGCCTCGCCCGGGATGTAGACCGACCAGAACTGCGCGCCGACGCCGCCGGCGCGCAGGCGCGCGAGGTCGGTGTCGCCGCGGGTCGGTTTGCGCAGGTCCCAGGCATCGAGGTCGTTGGGGTGGTCCTTGTCGCTGCGGATCGCCCACGGCAGGTCGTTGTGGCCGTCGACCAGGATCACGCGCGTGAGCAGCTCGCGCGCGTGCGCGAGGGCGGGATCGTCGGCGGCGGTGGCGGGTGCGCCGAGCAGCAGGCAGGACAGCAGTGCGAGTCGCTTCATGGGGGCTTCCGTGGGGTTCAGCCGCGCAGCACGGCGGCGGTGGCACCGATCGCGGCATCGACGTCGGCGGCATCGACGTCCAGGTGGGTGACCGCGCGCACGCGGCGCGGGCCGAGCGCCACCATGCGCACGCCGCGCGCGAGCAGCGCCTTGCAGAACGCGGCCCCGTCGTGCGGCACCGTGGCGTCGAGTTCGAAGTAGACCAGGTTGGTCTCGACCTCGCGCGGGTCGATGACGATGCCCGGCAGGCCGGCGAGGCCCACGGCGAGGCGGCGCGCGTTGGCGTGGTCCTCGGCCAGGCGCTCCACGTGGTGGTCGAGCGAGTGCAGCGCGGCGGCGGCGATGATGCCGGCCTGGCGCATCGCACCGCCGAAGCGCTGCTTGACGGACCAGCATTCGTCGATGAAGGCCTTGCTGCCGGCCAGCGCCGCGCCGACCGGCGCGCCGAGGCCCTTGGAGAAGTCGATCCACACCGAGTCGAAGGGCGCGGCGAAACGCTCCGCCGCGACGCCCGTGGCGACCACCGCGTTGAGCAGCCGTGCGCCGTCCATGTGCGTCTTCATGCCCAGTTCGCGCGCGGCCGCGCACACCGACTCGATCTGTTCCAGCGACCACACCGCGCCGCCGCCGAGGTTGCAGGTCTGCTCGATGCTGACCAGGGTCTGCCGCGGCGAGTGGCGCATGCGCGGCAGGCGCTGCGCGGCGCGCAACTGGTCGGCGGTGAAGCGCCCGCGGTCGCCGCGCACGGTGAGCGCGTTGAGCCCCGCGTTGGCCGCGGTGCCGCCGACCTCGTACCACACGATGTGCGCGGTCTCGTCGCACACCACGTCCTCACCGGGGCGACCGAGCACGGTCAGCGCGACCTGGTTGCACATCGTGCCGGAGGGCATGAACACCGCCGCTTCCTTGCCCAGCAGCGCGGCGACGCGCTCGCACAGGGCATTGACCGTCGGGTCTTCGAACGCGGCCTCGTCGCCGCAGTCGGCGTTCGCCATCGCCTGCCGCATGGCCGGTGTCGGGCGGGTCTTGGTGTCGGATCCGAAATCGATGAAGGGGCGTTGGCGCATGGGGGCTCCGCTGGCGGATGCCCAAGCTTAGCCGGCCCGCGCGGTCGCTTGCTGTTGCGCCGCACTGGTGTGGGAGCCGCTTCAGCGGGGACAGCCACCACGCGGCACTGCGGCAGGGCGATCGCCGGCGCAGCCGGCTCCCACAACATCCATCGCTTCCTCGGCAAACCGACCCCGTGGTGGGAGCCGCTTCAGCGGCGATGGTCCTTGCGTGGCGCATCGGCAGGGCGATCGCCGGCAGAGCCGGCTCCCACAACATCCATCGGTTCCTCGGCAAACCGCCCCGTGGTGGGAGCCGCTTCAGCGGCGACAGTCACCGCGCGGCGCATCGGCAGGGCGATCGCCGGCATAGCCGGCTCCCACAACCTCGAACGATGCCGCGGCAGGACTGCGAGGCTGCGTGCTCAGTCCTCGTCGATCACATCGTCCAGCGGCCGGCGCGGTGCGGGTGCTGCGTCGTGCAGCGGCGCGCCGAAGCGCAGCATCAGTTGCGGGTAGCCGGGGTGGCCGAGCAGGCGCGACAGGCGGCGGCACAGGGTCGCCACTTCCACCGCCTGGTTGAAGTACGAGGCCTGCAGGCCGAAGCCCGCCGCGACCAGCAGCACATGCTGCAGCGCCTGCCCGCCGCGCAGCCAGTCGAGGACGCTTTCGCCCGGCGTGCCGAGCACGGCCAGCATCGGCGAGTGCTCGACCAGCGCTCGGTCGCGCGCGGCGACGCGGTCGCCGAGGTCGATGCTGCTGACCATCACGCGTGCCACCGGCGCGGCCAGCCGCGGCACCACGAGCCCGTCGCCGGCCGAGGCCGGGTGCATCCACGCGGCCAGTTCGCGTCGCCACTCGGGATGGCCCCACTGCAGCGTGTCGCCTTCGGCCACCAGCAGGGCCGCGGCGTGCCGGCGCGCCGCGTCGTCGAGCACGTCGAGTCGCGCGCCCTCGGCGCTGGCCGCCGCGACCATCGCCTGCCGCACCGGCGGCGGCGGCGGATCGGCGTGGAAGGGGGTGCGCACCGTGCGACGGCGCGCGATCGCGTCGAACAACGCCGCCAGCGGGCCCTCGTGCGGCGTCGGTGCCAGCGCCACCCGCGCCAGCAGATCCGGGTGCGCGGCGTCGGGCTGCAGGACGACCGACGCCGCCAGGCCGTGGCGTGCCGACGCGACGCGCAGGTTGAACAGCGCCGCGCCGCAACTGAGCAGCAGTTCGCGGTCGTCCGGATCGTTGACCGGCAGCGCGCGCGTGCGGTCGGCCCACAGGTCGATCCGGTGCGCGGCGAGGCGGAACCGCCACGGCTGGGTGTTGTGGCTGGACGGCGCGAGGATCGCCGCCGCGACCAGTTCGCGCAGCGGCAGCGGATCGAGCGGGATGACCTGGGTGGCCATGGTGGCTCCGGTGACAGTCCACGGCCATCGTAGCCAGGCTTCAGACGCGCCCCCTTGACCTTGCGCAAGTGCGCGAGGGGTCAGTCCGGCGTGCAGACCGACGGATTGCCGAGCCCGTGGTCGATCCAGCGTCGCGCATGCGCCGAACGCCCGTCCTGCTGCCGGGCCAGGCAGAGGCCACGCACGCGCGGCACGTTGAGCGCGGCATAGCGCGCGCGCTCGTCCTCCAGGGCGCGGATCAGCGCGACGAGCGCGGCATCGTCCAGCGCCGCGACGCGCGCCGCGGCCTCATCCCACAGCGCGGCACGCGCGGCTTCGAAGCCCAGCCCCGGCCGCGCTGACGGCTGCGCGAGGCCGAAGGCGTCGAGCACCGGCGCTGCGGCGCTGCGGTCCGGTGTCCAGCGCACGACCACGTCGCCGGTGCGCTCGGTGGGCGCACCGATGGGCACGAGCAGGTGGGCGGCCTCCTGCGCGGCGGCGGGCATCGCGATCGCCAGCACGTCGCGCGCGACCCGGGCGACCGCGGGCGCCACGCCGATCGCCTGCGCGAGCGGCCCGGCCTGCGGCGCCCACAGCGGCAGCGCCAGCACGGCCGCCAGCGCGCTCGCCAGCGCCAGGCGACCGCCACCGAGGCCGATGAACAGGCACAGCGCGCCCGGCAGGGCGGTGCCGACGATGAACAGCCACGGCAGCCAGGCCGGCAGGTCGCGTTGGCCGGCCTCGATGGTGCGCGCCAGCACCGCGAGCTGCGCCTGCGTCGGGTCCTGGCTTGCATAGGCAATGCGCCAGTCCGATGGCGCGGCGATCGCCAGCGCGGCCCCGTAATCGATCGGCTGGTCGAGGTCCGCCACCCAGTCGCGATGGCGGGCGTTCTGCGGCGTCGCGTGCGCGGGCAGGTCGGCGAACGACGGCGACGCCGGGTCGAACAGCGGTGCGGCGTCGGCCGGCAGCGACCACTCGATGTACGGCAGCCCGAGGTGCCGGGCCAGCCGCGCGAGGCGCCATTCGACGGCGCTGCCCTGCGCGACCGCATCCGGGGTGCGCTGCCACAGCACGCGCTCGACGCCCGCCGCGTCGCGCTAGCGCACGCCGATCTCGGCATGCACGTCGGCCGCCAGCCAGTCCCGCGCGCCGGCATCCGGCGGCAGGCTCGCCACGAAGCGGTAGCGAAGCAGTTCGCCCGCCGCTTCGGCATCCAGCATCGTGTCCGCCGGCCCGCCGGCCGCGCGCAGGTTCCAGATGCCGGCCGCGGCCAGCAGGCCGAAGGCGCCGAACGCCAGCGGGATCGCGCCGGCCGCGCGGGCGGCCAGCGCGCGCAGCATCAGGCGCGGCGTCTCGTGGGCGATCTCGCCGGCACGCTCCGGCAGCGCGTGGCCGGGGGCGGCCAGCCAGTCACGCAGCGCGGCCGCGAGCGCTTCGGCGTCCTCCCGCGACTGTCCGCCGCCGAGCCGGTAGGGCAGCGCCGCGCCGCGCACGCGCCAACCGACCGCGAAGCCGTGCTTCGACGGCAGCACCTCGATCGCCGCGATCGACGCCAGTGGCGTGCCGTCTCGGCTGACCACGAAGCGACCGACGCGCGTCTCGTGCACTACCTCGGTCGCGCCGAACAGGCAGCGCTCGTTGCTGCGCGCATCGAAGGCGAGCAGCAGCACGACCAGCGGCACCAGCAGCGCCAGCGTCCACGGATCGAGCAGGAAGCCGAGCACGGACAACGGCAGCGCGTCGACGCGATACAGCAGCTCACTGACGCCACCGACCACCAGCGCGAGCCCGCCGGACACCGCGAGCAGCAGGCGCATCGCGCCGGGCGTCGGCCATTCGACGGCGAGCCCGTGCGCGCCCGTGCGCCATGCCGGCGGGCGCAGGGCGAACAGCATGCCCGCGGCCCTGTGCGCGTCGCTCATCGGCCGGCACAGCGCGTCAGGGCCTCGCGATGCGATCCGGCCGCGACAAGGTCCGCGCGCGCGAGCAGCGTGCGCGCCGCGGCCGCGTCCTGCGCGTCGCCCACCAGGTCGCAGCGCAGCACGCGCAGCGCGGGGATGCGGTCGCGGGTGTCGGGCCGGTCCTGCCAGCGCGCGAGCAGCGCATCGGCCAGTGCGAGCGCCTCGGCGCGGCCGCCGGGCGTGCGCGCGCGCGCCGCGGCCAGCCGCGAGGCCATGTCGAGGTGGCCGAAGTGGTCGAGGCCGTAGGTCTTCTCGACCAGGCGCGCGGCTTCGCGCCACTGGGCGGCCGCGGCGGTGAAGTCGCCGCGTGCTTCCAGCGTCTTGGCCCAGCGCTGCGCGACCAACGCGTTCTGGTAGGCATCGGGGCCGAGCAGGGCGCGCAGCGGCGAGGCGGCCCTGCAGCAGCAGCGCCTCGCCGAGCTGGGCCTGGTTGTACCAGGCCAGCCCGGTCTTCAGGCCGCCGGTCTCGCGGCGCAGGCGCACCGCCTCGCGCAGGTCGGATTCCGCGCGCGCCGTCGCCCAGCTCCAGCAGGGTGCCACCGCGGGTGGCCAGCAGCTGCGCGCGCGCGTTGGCCTCGCCGTCGGGCAGCGCGACCTCGGCCTCGTCGAGCACGGCGATCGCGCGCGGCGCATCGCCGGCATCGCGCTCGACGGTGGCCAGCCGCGCGAGGATGTTCGACACCGTCCCATGGCGCGCGCCGAACTGCGCACGGGCGATCGCCGCGCCGCGCGCGAGCAGGGCGCGCGCCTCGTCGAAGGCGCGGCTGCGGCGCAGGACCTCGCCCAGGTACTGCAGGGGCTGCACCAGGCGCGCATCGTTCGGGCCGAACCCGGCTTCGATGGCGGCGATCGCGCTGCGCAGCGCGTCCTGCGCGGCGGCATCTTCGCGGAGTTGCTCGAGGATGATGCCCAGCACGACACGCGCATTGATCCGCTCGGGATCGACCGCGGGGAGCCGCGCGGAAAGCACGCGGTCGGCGTTTTCGGCGGCCGTGCGCGCGTCCTTGAAGCGCCCGAGCCAGACCAGGCTGACCGCGCGCCGTGCATCGATCCGCGCGGCCTCCACGCTGTCGGCGCCGTGGCGTGCCAGCACCACGGCCAGCGCGTCGGCGAACAGCCGGTCGGCGTCGGCCTGGCGCAGTTCGCGCAGCGCCAGGGTGCCGGCGACGGCATCGAGGTCGGCGCCGAGCAGCGGATCGCCCGCCGTGGTGGCCAGTGCCCGGCCGCGCGACAGGGTGTCGCGCGCGGCACCCAGGTCGCCCAGGTTCACCTGCGCCTCGCCGAGCACGCGCAGCAGGCGCGCGGCCGTGAGCGGGTCGCCACCCAGTTCGCGGTCGACCCGCGCCACGGCATCGACCAGGGTGGCCTGCGGGCTGCGCGACTGCGCGCCGCCGCGCGACAGTGGATCCTGCTCGCGATACAGTGAGGCGAGGAAGCCCGACACCTGCTCGGCGCGCGCCAGTTCGCGTCGCGCCGCATCGGCCTCGCGCTCGGCGCGCGCGGCCTGCGACAGCGCGACGATGGTGCCCGCGGCCATGGCCGCCAGCGCGAGCGCGCCCAGCGCCAGCGGCAGCCGATGGCGGCCGGCGAAGCGCGTGAAGCGGTACCAGCGGGTGGGTTCGCGGGCTCGCACCGGGTGCGAGTCGAGGTGCCGTTCGACGTCGTCCGCCAGCGCCGCGACGGAGCCGTAGCGATCCTCCGGACGCGCGCGGATGGCCTGCGCCACGATGGCGTCGAGGTCGCCCTCCAGCGCGCTGGCCGGGTAGGGCAGGGCCGCGGCGCGGAGGGCGTGCGCGCTGGGCCGCTGCGTTTCCTCGTCGTCGAGGCGCGACAGCACGGCGGCGGCGCTGTCGCCGGTGCGGGTGTCGGGCAGCGCATCGGCGAGCAGGCGGAACAGCAGCAGGCCGAGTGCGTAGACGTCGGTCGCGGTCGACACCTCGCCGCCGCGCAGCTGTTCCGGCGCCGCGTAGGCCGGCGTCAGCGCCGCGGCCGTGGCCTCGCGCCCGCTGCCGTCGAGCAGCTTGGCGATCCCGAAGTCGAGCAGCTTCGGAGCGCCGGCGGCATCGACCAGCACGTTGCCGGGCTTGAGGTCGCGGTGCACCACCAGGTGGCGGTGCGCGTGGTCGACCGCGGCGCAGACCTTGAGGAACAGCTGCAGCCGCTGGTGCAGCGACGGCGAGGTCCTGCGGCACCAATCGGTGATCGTCATGCCATCGACGTACTCCAGCGCCAGCCACGGCGCGCCGCCCTCATCGACGCCGGCGTCGACGAAGCGCGCGATGTTGGGGTGCTCGAGGCGCGCCAGGATGCGCCGCTCCTCGCGCAGGCGCGCGCCGAACTGCGGCACGTCGGCGCGCACGCGCTTGACCGCGACGCGCTGCTCCACGGTGCCGTCGTCGCGCTCGCCGAGCCAGACCTCGCCCATGCCGCCGCTGCCCAGCAGCCGCACCAGCCGCCACGGACCGATGCGCCCCGGCGCCGGCGTCACCGGCGGTGGGCCGGCGGTGTTGTGGTCGAGCGCGCCGGCGACCCGCGCCAGCCGCAGCAGGCCGGCGAACTCGGGCGCCTCGCGCAGCGATTCGGGCACTTCGGCGGGATCGATGGTGGCGCCTAGCGCGATGCGCTCGGCCAGCCGCGAGAGCAGCTCAGCGCGCTCCGTCGTCATGCACCGCGCCCGCCATGCGCGCGATCGCGCGGTTGAGCTTCATGCGCACGCCATCGGCGCTCTCGCCGGTCTCGGCCGCGATCTCGGCGAACGACATCCCGAACTCGAAGCGCATCAGCAGCAGGCCGCGGTGCTCCGGGGCCAGCGTGGCCAGCGCCTGCTCCCAGGCGATCCAGTCCGCCGGATCGACGTTGGCCGCCGGCAGCATCGATTCGGCGATCTCCGCCACCTCGCCGCCGGCCACCACCGGCGAACGCCCGTGGCTGCGCAGCGACTGGCGCAGCGAATTGATCAGAACGGCGCGCAGGTAGGCGAAGAACGCGCCCGGCTCGCGCGGCTCGATCGCGTCGATGTGGTCCAGCGCCTTGAGCCAGGTCACCTGCACCAGGTCCGCCGTGTCCTGCTGGTGGCGCAGCAACTGCGGCACGCGGCCGTGGGCGAAGCGACGCAGCAGCGGTTCGATGCGCGCGACCAGCGCCTCGCGCGCCCGCGCATCGCCGCCGCGGATGCGGTCGAGCAGGAACGCGGTCGTGTGCTGACCGACGGTCGAATCGGCCATGCGTGGCGCCCCCCGGGGATTCCCGCCGGAAGCATAGCGCCTCCGGCTGCGGTCGCGTCGGCGGGGCGTAGCGGCAGGCGGGTCGGGCGATGGGCTTCATGCCCTGCTTCGAATGCCGCGCGAAAGGCGAAACGAACGCGGGGACCGACCCTATGGCCCATGCCCGACCTGCGACGCCGCTTTGTAACCGCCGGTCACGGGAGGACCCGCGCACCGAACCCCTGAATGGCTCTCGCCGAAAGCGGTCAGGAGCGACCCAGGAAGATCAGGCAGTCCCGAGGCTACGTCCCGACCGAAGACCACGATCGCCCTTCATCGTGCCGACTCGCCGAGGCTGGGTGGGCGACCTGGCGTGCACGGCAGCCGAGGGCTCGTTCACCGGCTGCCGCGGTCTGGCGACGATGCTGGAGGAAGCGCCTTCGGGTTCGGGACTCCGAGGCGCTCATCATGTCTCAATCGATGCCCGGGCCGGTGAAGTTGCGCGCGGTCTCGTCGATGGTGTGCTGCGCGGCCCAGCGCGCGACCGTCCGCAGAGGCCAGGCTTCGTAGTGCCCGAGTGAGCGGGCCGCCGCAGCGTCCAGTTCGCGACGGGTGTAGAGCCGACCCGCAAGGACCACCGCTTCAAGGCTGTCCAGCGCATCGAGCGATTTGGTCGGGTCGAGCGCGAAGATCAGCAGGTCCGCACGCCCGCGATCTGCGATCCGACCAGCATCGTTTCCGAGCGAGGCGCCGGCGATGTTGGTCGCGTAGGCGAGCGCCTGCTCTGGGGCGACGCCGGCTTCGCCGAACAGCCGCAGCTCGCGCCAGAACGACCAGCCCGGCGCG
Source organism: Lysobacteraceae bacterium (assembly GCA_021299185.1). Classification (GTDB taxonomy): domain Bacteria; phylum Pseudomonadota; class Gammaproteobacteria; order Xanthomonadales; family Ahniellaceae; genus UBA4656. Next base: position 45,946 of record JAJTHZ010000057.1, read on the forward strand.
GTGAAGGGCTGGCCGACATCGGTGCCGATGTGCAGCACCGCACCGCGGTCCGACAGTCGCTTGACGAGGCGCTGCTTCAGCCGGAGCGCGTGCGCGGCGTCGGCGAAGCGTTCGGGTGTGATGCCGCGATAGACGGGAAGGCCCGTGCGCGCATTCCACACCACTTCGTCGAAGAAGGACGGCAGCAGCGAACCCGAAAGGCGCGCCGCGGCGGTGGCATCGGCGAGACGCCCGAAACCCTCCAGCGTGGCGATGGTCGGCGTATTGCGCGTCCCGCTGGAGAGTACATGCGCCTCGACGGCGGCCAGGCGCGCCTCGTCGACCTGGGCCCAGTCGCCGTTGCGATAGGTGACATCGTGGCCGCGCAACCCGGTCGGCTCGGGCACGCCGAAGAAGTGCTGGACGTCCGGCACCCCTGCGGCCTCCAACGTGAGATCGACCGGTACGTGGCCGATGACGTCGATGCCGTGCGCCTCGGCAGCCCTTGCCAGCGCGGCGATCAGGGCAGGATCGAGGCCCTCATACGCCTTGACGCAGCCATTGCCGGCGGCGGCGATGCGCGCTACCGCGCGCTCGGCATCGGCGGTCGTTTCGATCAGCAGGCTGTTGGGCCACACCTTGTGCCCGCGCGAGACGAAAGGCCCGTAGGAAACGAGGTGGGGGAAGGGTGCGCTTTCTGCAATCAGCGCCCGGGCCGCGCCGTCCGCGGTCCCGTCGATGTCGCCGGCCGTGCGGATCGTGGTGACCCCGTGAGAGAGATGGAGCAGGCCGTAATGCTGGGTCAGCTTGAGCAGGTTGTCGCCCGGCAGGTGGGTGTGCATGTCGATGAAGCCGGGCAGCACGAAGCGGCCGCGATACTCGTCCAGCACGGGAAGGTCGCCAGCGCCACCCACATCCATTGCGAGGATCCCGCCCTGCACCGCGATCCTGGCATTGGCGGTGCGATCCTGCATCGGGTTGATGATGGTCACCCCGTCGAGAATGAAGGCTTCATGCGCCGGGCCGGGCGGCGCAGGCACGCGGAATACCACCAGCCACCCGGCTGCGGCGGCGATCCCGAGCAGCGCCAGCGCGGCGAGCGCTTGCCTGGCCCGGCGAATCATGCGTCCGCATCTCGCACGGGGCGCAGTTCGGCCCGCTCGAAAGGGACTGCCTTGCCCTGCGGGTCGATGAGACCGACGCGCAGGCGCGCGCCCGTCCGGGCATCGACAAGCCGCGTAGGGGGGGTGTCGTGCCGCAGCACGGCGTCGCCCCATTCCTTCATCGCCAACACCATCGGCAACAGACCGATCCCGGCCGCGGACAAGTGGTAGGCGGCACGGGTGCGCTCGCTCTCCAGCTTGTACGGTGCGCGCTCGAGAACTCCTGCTTCCACCAGCGCGCTCAGCCGCTTCTCGAGTGTCGCCGGCGGGATGCCGAGATCGGCGCGAATGTCCCCAAAGCAGGTGACGCCATAGAACACCTCGCGCAGCACGAGCAGCGTCCAGCGGTCGCCGAACAGCCGCGCGGTCATGGCCATGCCACAGTCCGCCGGGGCGACGGGCGCGCGCTGGCGAGGAGGAGGTTTCAGAGCAAACTTCATTTTATGAACCTAGTGTCGCGGCAGGTCGAAGTCAAGTCGGATCGGCAATCCGCGCAATCCGGCGCGCGTGCGACCCGGGGCACGTGGAAGCAACGTCCGAACAAGCCTTGGTTTTTGTTCTGATCGACCGAGCCGTTCGAGCGGTGCCGACCGCGGCGCAGCTGATTCGGCGGCGACTGGGCCGACGCGCCGAACTCCGACCAGGCCTTCCTCGACCGCTTCGGCCTGCGCATGAACCAGGACAGCGGCACCTATGCGATCACGCGCGGCGCCGGCGAATTCGTGGTCCCCGACCATCCGGTGTTCGCCGGCGTGAACGGCTTCGACGGCGAAGGCGTCTCGCCGGCCGTGCTGGGGCCGCCGCCGAGCGACGTGGGCCACGCCCTGCTCGCGCGCGCCGAAGGCACGACGCGGGTCAACACGCCGCCCTTCGGGGCGCAGAGCCAGGGCGAGCTGCGCGCGGTGTCGGCGAGCGATGCGGCACTGGTGGTCGGCGTTGCCGGCAACGGGCGTTTCGCCGTGCACTTCGACCGCAACACCTTCTTCAACGCCGGTGGTGCCGGGACCGACCTCACGCGGCTCGACAACCGACGCTACGCGGTCAATCTGTTCGACTGGCTGGCGCGCACGCCGCCGGCGGCCGCGCTGTTCGCCGACGGCTTCGAGCCACTTTCGCCGTGAGCGCGCGGGCAGCGTTGCGCGTGCTGGTCGTGGTTGCCGCGGAAACCGCGTTCACCTGATCAGCGTGGGTGCCGGCGATGGCGCGTCCGGCGGCGCTGCGATCTGCGCGAGCTTTTCGACGCACTGGCGCACGAGGGGCACCTCGGCCCCCAGGCTGAGCGCGCCCTCGGTAGCGCAGGCGGCGAGCAGTGGACGCGCCGCCTGCAGGTCGCCGCGCGCGATGCGCACCAGCGCCAACTGGCGCGTGGCCAGCCAGTACGGCCGGTTGCGCGTGCCGCGCGTGCTTGCGATGCGCGCGCGCGTGTCCTCGAGCAGGGCGTCGGCCTCGGCGTGCGCACCGGTGCCCTGCAGGGCCTCGGCGAGGACCAGCGCGCTGTCCACCACCAGCCGGCCGTCGGGCACGGCCTGCGCCTGCGCCGCGTCGTGCGCCTCGCGCGCCACCGGCAGGGCGTCGAGCGGCTTCGATTGCACCAGCAGCGCCTGGGCCAGGCCCAGCAGGTCGTCGGCGGCCATCAGGCTGCCGCGCCCGACGCGTTCGACGTACAGCGCGAGGTTGTCGCGGAACAGGGCCTCGGCGCGCGCGCCGTCGCCGTGCTCGGCGTACATCCAGCCCAGTCCGCGGCGCGCGATGGCGGCGATCGGGTGGCTGCGGCCGAGCCCGGACTCGGCGACTGCGACCGCGCGCGCGGCGAGCGCCGCCGCCGCGTCGCTGTTCCCGGCTTCGAGTTCCAGTGCGGCCCAGCGGCGCAGGGCTTCGGCTTCGTTGCGCGGCGGCAGCAGGCCCGGCACTTCGAGCGCCTGCGCCAGTCGCGCGGCGATCCGCGCCGCGCCACCCGGCTCGGAGGCGATGCGGTGGGCGCGGAATTCCGCTTCGGCGAGGCAGGCCAGCACGAAGGCGCGCAGCGCCGGCGGGTGCGCCGTCGCCTCGACCTGCGCCAGCAGCGCCAGGCCTTCGCGCACCGATTCCCGTGCATCGCCGACCAGTGCACGCACGCGCAGGGCTTCGGCCTGCAGGCGCAATGCCTGTTCGCTGCCGGGCATGGCTTCGGCGAGCAGACGCGCGGCTTCGGTGGCCAGTCGTGCGGCGGCCTCGTCGTTGCCCATGCCGCCTTCGATGCCGGCCAGCAGCTCCAGCAGGTGCGCGCGGTCGGTGCCGCGCATGGTGCTGCGCGCATCGAGCAGCGCCGGCGCACTGTCCAGCAGGTCGCGCAGGGTCGCGCGCGGTCCCAGTCCGGCAGGCCCGGCGCGTTCGAACAGGTCGCCGATGAACGCGTTCGCCGCGTTGGCGCGCGCCAGCGCGGCTTCGGCGTCGAGGCGCAGCGCTTCGGCGCGCCGGAAGCCGAGCAGCGACACCACGGCGACCGCGACCAGGGCGAGCGCGGCCAGGCTGCCCAGCGCCAGCGGCAAGGGATTGCGGCGCACGAAACGACCGGCGCGATACCAGCGGGTCGGTGCGCGCGCCCGCACCGGGCGCGCGGCGAGGTGGCGGTCGATGTCGGCAGCGAGGTCGGCGACCGAGGCGTAACGCGCCTCCGGCGCGGCGCGGATCGCCTTCGACACGATGGCGTCGAGGTCGCCGGCCAGCGCATCGGCGGCGTAGGGCAGCGGCGCCGGTGCGTTGCGCGCGGCACGACTCGGCTGCTGCGTCTCTTCGTCGTGCAGGTGGGCCAGCACCTGCGCCACGCTGGCATCGGCGCGGGTCGGCGGCAGGGTGCCAGCCAACATGCGGAACAGCAGCAGGCCGAGCGCGTAGACGTCGGTCGCGGTCGACACCACGCCGCCCGTGAGCTGCTCCGGCGCCGCGTACGCGGGCGTGAGCGCCGCGGTGGTGTTCGCGTCGGCGGTCTCGTCGAGCAGCTTGGCGACCCCGAAGTCGAGCAGCCGCGGGCGGCCGTCGGCGTCGATCAGCACGTTGCCCGGCTTGAGGTCGCGATGCACGACGAGCTGGGCGTGGGCATGTGCCACCGCATCGCAGATCGCACGGAATACCGCCAGCCGGTCGGGCAACGTCGGCCGGGCCTGGTCGCACCACTCGGACAGCGGCACGCCCTCGACGTACTCCATCGCCAGCCAGGGCGCGCCGCCGCCGTCCACGCCGGCGTCGATGAAACGCGCGATGCGCGGGTGCGACAGGCGCGCGAGGATGCGGCGTTCCGCACGCAGGCGTTCGGCGAACGCGGGATTGGCGCCTCGCACCCGCTTGATCGCGACCTTCTGCTCGACCGTGCCATCGCGGCGTTCTCCGAGCCAGACCTCGCCCATGCCGCCGCTGCCGAGGTGGCGCACCAGGCGCCAGGGCCCGATCGAATCCGGTGCGCCGGCGGCTTGCGGCCGCAGAATCGCGTTTTCCGCCAGAACCGCCGCCACGCCTGCGAAACGCAGCAGCCGCCGCACGCGCGGGTCGTTGCGCAGTTCGGGCGCAAGGGTCGCTGCATCGATGGCCTCGCCCGCGGCGATCCGCGCAGCCAGCGCCGCGAGACGCGGATCGTCGTCCATGCCGTCGGTGTTCAAGGCCGCGCGAGCCACGGCGCCGCCGTCGGATGCAGCGCGCACAGCGCATCGCGCCCGGCGGCGGCGAGGACGACGGCGATCGGCGTCGGATCGGGCATGGCGAGCGCATCGGCCAGGGCGCTTTCGCGCGCGGCGATCGCGGTATCGACCATCGCGGGCCAGTGCGCCGGTGCGCCGACCTCGCGCCACGCGCCGCGACCGCGCCCGAAGTGCGCCACCGCGAGGTAGCGCAGCAGGGCGTCGCGCACCAGTCGCGCCAGAACCGCCTGGCCCCAGGACACGACGGGTGCCTCTGCGCCGCGCAGTTTGTTCACCCCGCGCACGATGCCCGCGCCGCCGAGTGCGCCGAGCACGCTGCCGACCAGCAGGCCGGCGCCGAACGACAGCCCGCCAGTGGCGAGGTCGGCCTTGAGACCGAGCGCCGCGCCGCCGAGCGCGCCGCCGATCATGCCGCCCTTGGCGGTACTGATCGGCGCCTCGACCACCGCGAGGCCGGCGAGCTCGTCGGCGATGCGCGCGGCCGCCGCGCCGTCGAGGCCGTGCAGGGCGACCAGGCGCTGCAGGCAGGCGCTGGCGGCGGCATCCAGCCTCGCGGCGAGCCGCGCGCGCGCCTTCGCTTCCGCATCGTCGCCGCCGCCGACCACGGCGCTGCGCACCCAGTCGCGCAGGCGCGTCGACAGGCCGGGGTCGTCGACCGGCTCGCGATCGGCCGCGGCGGCGGCGACGAATTCGGCCAGCACCTGCATCGAGGCCTCGAAAGTGCGCTCGCGGCGCGCGCGCCACGCCGCATGCAGGGCGGCCATCGCGGGCTGGAGCGGCGCATCGAGTGCGTCCTCGACGCAGCGCCAAAGCACCGATTCCTGCACCCAGCAGCGCGCGAAGGCATCCAGCGGCAGCACCGCCTTGACGAAGCCGTGTGCCGCAAGCGCGGCGCGCCACTGCGCGACCTCGGCCGCCTCCACGTCCGGCGCGCGCGGTGCGCCCAGTTGGTTCAGCAGCACGATCACCGGTTTGCCCAGCCAGCCGAGGATGCGCAGTTCCGGTTCGAGGTAGCCAGCCTGGCCGGGTGGCTCGGCGGCGCTGGCGAGGTAGAGCACCACGTCGGCTTCTTCGCGCGCGTTCTTCAGCGCCTGCTGGCTGCACCAGAACGGACGATCGGCGAAGCGGTCCCAGGTGTCGCGCAGGAAGCCGAGCACCGGCTGCGCGGACGACTCCAGCCGCTGCAGCAGCCGCACCGAATCGCCGAAGCCCGGGGTGTCCCACAGCCACAGCGCATGCCCGTTGGCGGTGACCAGTTCATGGCCTTCGGCGAACTCGGTGACGTGGGCTGCATCGCGCACCTCGCCGACGTCGGCGCCGAGCAGGGTGCGCGCCAGCGTGGTCTTGCCGACGTTGGTGTGCGCCAGCAGGCTGATCGAGATGCGGCGCGGGGCGGCGTCCATCGACCTCACGCCGCGCCGAGGTCGATGAAGCGCGCGGCGACGCCGCGCGCGCCGGCGAAGGCGCGCCAGGCGGCGCGGCGCTCGTCGATGCGCGCCGGATCGTGGGCGAAGCGCGCAACATAGGCGGATTCATCCACCAGCAGGACCGGCGCCGCGGCGCGCAGGCGATCGAGCAGCACGCCGTGGTGCTCGGCCTCCGGCGTGGCGGACAGCGACACCAGCACGTGCAGGCCGGCGCCCGTGGGCAGCACCACGTCGGTTTCGGCGCCGAACGGCACCGGTGGCGCGAGGTCGATCGTCGCGCACAGCACGCGCGACAGCGCGCCACGATCGGCCGCGGGCAGGGCGTGCGGCAGCACGCGCAGCACCGTCGACTCGTCCGCGCGGGGCGGCGCCGTCGTCGCGACCGCCAGCGCGTCGAGCCGCCGCGCGCGCAGCCCGGCCCACGCGGCGAGTGCCGCCCGCGGCAGCACCACGAACAGCAGCAGGGTGGTGGCGAACAGATGGATCCACGGTGCCGCCGGCGCCGACGCCGTGCCGCCTGCGGCGAGGCGCATCGCTGCGATCCCGTCGACGCCGGGCAGCGCGATGCCGGTCAAGGCCGACGCCGGCGCGAGCAGGGTCGCGAGCACGGCGTGCACCTGCGGCGCATCGAGGAAGGTGCTCTGCCAGCCCGCGCGGTAGTCGAACACCAGCCCGCGGGCATACAGGCCGATGCACAGCCCCAGCGCCAGCGCCGCCGCACCGGCGTGCAGCAGCCGCGCGAGGTCGAGCGCGCGCCGCGCCCGCTTCGGGTCGGGCGCCGTCCGCCGCAGCGCGCCGATCGCGAGCAGCGCGTACACCGCGAGGTTCCAGCCCAGCACCGCCAGGAACGGCGGCGACAGCAGGTCGATGCGCCGCCCGGGGCCGGCGGCATCGGCGAGCAGGCCGCCGGCCAGCGCCAGCGCCAGGGTCAACAGCAGCGGGCCGGGTCCGCGCAGACGGGCGGCCGCGCGGGCCTCGGCATCCGGCAGGGCGGCATCGATGCGGCTCACCGGCCAAGAATGCCACGGGCGCTGTTCGCTCGCGCCACCCTCGTCCATTCCCTTGGGCAATCCCCGGGGAGTGCACCACCATGCTGCGTATCGCGATACTCGTCCTGCTGGCGGCCTGCGGGTTGCTCGGCGCCGCCGGCGTGCAGGCCCAGCCGCTGGTCGTGGCCCATCCGACGGTGGCCACCCCGAACGCCGAGATCAGTGCGCGCGGCGTGCCCGGCGGCGCCGCCACCGACATCTACTTCAGCGTGCGCAGCGTCGGTGGGCCGCCGCTGCGGCAGGCCGGGCCGCTGGCGACCGATGCCGAGGGCGTGGTCGCCGCCGTGCTGCAGATCGGCGCGCTGGCGCAGGGCGACTACGTGCTGGCGATGAGCCAGGGCTCGGCCACGGCGGCACCGCGCGCGCAGGCGCCATTCACGATCGCCGCACCGTTGGCCGTCACGGTCGGCGCGACCGGTGCGCGGCCCGGCGACACCGTACCGCTGACGATCGCCGGCCTGGTGCCCGGTTCGCTGCAGGTCACGCTCGGTGGCCACGTGCTCGCGGGACCGCTGAACACCACCGGCGGCACGCTGCAGTTGCCGGTGGTGATGCCGGCCGACCTGCCGCTCGGCACCACCAGCGCGATCCTGGTGCGCAACCGCGAGAACTCGCTCGTGCTGCAGGCCGGCGGCGGCGTGATCCGCGGCGAGGCGCCGGCGTTCGCCGGTCCGGCTCGGATCGTCAACCTGACGGGCCTTCGCGCCAGCGAGCCGGTGGGCGGCCCGATCACCCTCGGCGGCACGCTGCAACTGGCCAAGGGCACGCCGGCCGGGCTGCGCGCGCGCCTGCGGGCGACCTTCGCCAACGGGCGCAGCGTGCTGCTCGACGACGGCCGCGCCGTGGTGCAGCCCAATGGCGCGTTCCTGATCAAGGGCTGGGTGCCGTCGCTCGCCAATGGCGCGCCGCTGTACGCGCCGCTCGCCGGCGATGCCACGCTGGAGATCGTGTTCGGCGAGCCCGACGTCATCGATCCCACCCAGCCGCGGCGCGGGCCCTACGACGTCGCGATCGGCACCCAGAGCTATACCGAAACCCTGCCGGCGCCGCAGACCATCCGCATCCGCGTGCGCGGGCCGAACGGCGAGCCGGTGCCCGACGTGGTGGTCGGCTTCGACGGCGACGCGACGGTCGGCAGTTCCGCCGATGTGCTGTCGCCGGACGCCCCGGCGCAATCGCCGGCGGGCCCCGGCCTGGTGGCCAACAGCCAGGCGCTGGCGCTCGGCACCTCACACCAGCTTTCCGCCGCGCTGGCCACCAACGCTCCCCCGGTCGCGCAGCAGATCAGCGGCCAGTGCCCGCCCTCGCTGTTCCGCGGCGTGACCGACGCCAACGGCAACATCGATGTGTCGATGTCGCAGTTCGCCTACCTCATCGCCGACGGCGAATCGAACTTCGCCGACATCTACGACGGCAATGCCGACCACGACAAGAACCTGCCGGTCGTGACGCGCACCGTGCTGGCGGTCAATCCGCTGCCGGCGGAGTACACATTCGGCAACGCGCCGAGCAGCCCGGTCATCAACGAGAACCCGATCGAGTTCCGTTGGGCCACGGGCGACTGGTGCATCAAGACCGGCGCGCAATGCGAACCGATCGGCAGCAGCCCGATCCTGACCTACCAGGTCATCCCGTACACCGGCAGCGTGCAACTGCCGATCGTGCCCGACATCGGTGGACTCGAGCGGCAGGACATCGAGGTCGAACGTGACACCTATGGTCCGCTGCAGACCCTGCCGGGCAATACGTTCCAGGACGTCGTGGTCCAGGGACCGCCCGATCTGCCGGTGCGCTTCACCGTCGACCAGAACCTGTTCGGGATCGTCGCGCGCGCGCAGTTGTTCCGCCTCGGCGGCGGCGCGCCGGTGCTGGTGAACGACTTCCCGACCAACCCCGGCACGGCCTGCATCGTCGGCGACAGCGAACAGACCTTCGAGACCGTGATCCCCGATGCGGTGCGCCTGCCCTGGGGCTTCAACCGCTATCGCATCGAGGTGGAACGCCTCGGGGGTACGGCGGTCACCCGCTATGACTTCGACCTCGAGGCGATCGCGCCGCCGTCGTGGTTCGTCGACCCGCAGGAGAACACCATCGCGCGGCGCGTGAACTGGACGCCCGGCGCGCCGCAGTTCGTGCTGCGCGTCGAGCCCGACGACGACGCATGCGCCGCCGCGGACGGCTGCGCGGTGTCGGCCACGCCTGATCCGAACTACGACATCGGCACCATGGATAGCGCGAATTCGTCGGGCGAGACGCTGACCGGCGCGCGCACCGAGGGCGGCGGCGAATCGCTCAACCGCCAGGTCGACAACGACAACGAGGCGGTCAACGAGGACACCGACGACACCTCGGAGAATTTCGGTGGGCTGGACGTCTCCTATCAGTACGAGGAAGACGGTCCGGCCACCATCCTCGACACCGGCACCATCCCGGTGTTCCGCTACTCCTGGGGCATCGAGCCGATCGTCGCCGCCACGTTCGGCGTCGATGCGCGCTTCTGGGTGCTGCTGCTGCTCAAGGCCGACGCGCGCCTCGACTTCGATGGCCTGTACACGCGGCTCGCCGCCGAACCCTCGATCGGCGGCCTGATCAAGGCCTTCATCAACGCCAGCGCCCTGCTTGGGCTGATCGACCTCGAGGCCTCGTTCACGCCCTCGTTCGGCGTGCGCATTCCGATCGTGCTGGTCAACGGCGAGTTCAGCACCGAACCGCAGGACCTGCCGTGCTTCAACTTCGACTTGGACGTGGCCTACAAGGTGTCGGTCGGGATCTGCGACCTGTGCCTGAAGGCCGAGGACGAACTGCAGATCTTCCAGGTCCGCGAACCGACCGGTTGCACCGCGGCGCCACCGCCGCCGCCCACGCTCGCGGGCAACGCCAAGGCCAAACTCGGCGCGCTCGGGATCCAGCGCTTCGCGCCGCCCTCGGTGTCGTTCGACGCGCTGGGGCAGGGCTCGATGGTGCGCGTGGCCGACAACGGGGCGATCGAAGTGCGGCGCTGGCAAGCCGGCCAGTTCGGCGCGCCGGTCGCGCTCGCCAACCCGCCGGTCGGGGCCAGCCATGCCGCGCATGTGCACTTCGCGCCCAACCGGTCGCTGCTGGTGCACGAGAAATCATCGCTGTCGCAGGCGGCATTCCTCGCCTCGACGATCGAGCAGGGCGTGGCCAGCCGCTCGCTGGTGTACCGAACGTCCAACGGCGCGACTTGGGGCGCCGAGCTGCCGCTCACGACACCCGGCAACGGCGGCGAAGGCCAGGTCTCGCTCGCCGCCTGCCCCGCCGGTCGCCCGGGTTGCCCGGCGAACGGCGAGGTGCTCGCAGTCTGGATGCGCCACGTCGGCACCGGGGCCTATGGCTACCGCTACGAAGTGTGGCATGCGTTCTTCCGCAACAATGCCTGGACCACGCCCGCGCGCCTCGCCGATCCCGGCGCCGGCGCCGACATGCATCCAAAGGCGGCCTATATCGGCAGCAAGCCGATCGCGACGTTCACGCGTTCGCAGGCGCGCAACATCGCCTCGCAGGGCACGCGCATGCTGATGTACGTGGTGCTGCCCGACGGCATCCCGGCCGCGGTCAGCGGGGCACCTGCC
>JAJTHZ010000253.1 GCA_021299185.1 Lysobacteraceae bacterium
GCTCACCGCCCGCCCGCGGGCGCCGTCGACGCGGGGGCGGCCAGCGGCTCCGTGCTGAGCAGGCCGTCGGCAGCGCGCGGCACGCCGTCGACGAATCGCATCCAGGTCGGCAGCCGGCGCACGCGGCCGAAGCCATCGACCGCGAGTTGCCCACTCGCGCCGGGCAGGTAGGCGTCCGGGTTGGCGCCCAGCCAGTCGAGGTAGGGCAGCAGGCGCCAGGCGTCGATGCCGAACGCGAACAGGCGCGGCGCCGACGCCGCACCCGGCAGCGAACGGGCCAGCAGGTCGCGCGGCGGCAGGCCGGGCGCCAGTCCGAACAGCCACGGCGCGTCGCAGAAGTCGAGCCCGTTGAGGTCGCGGTCCAGCGCGCGGTTGGGGTTGCCCTCGAACACGTGCGAGGTGGCGAGCAGCGGCAGTTCCTGCAGGCCACCGCGCGCGCGCAGCTGCGGCACCAGCAGCCGGCCCTGCGCGGGGCGCACGGCAAGGAAGGCCCCGTCGGGCGTGCCGGCCAGCGCCTGGCCGATCACGCCGGCGAAGTCCACCACTTCGGCCGGCAGGCGCGACTCGCCCGCGACCACGCCACCGAGCATCTCGAACTGCGCGCGGAACGCCAGCGCGGCGCGTTCGCTCCACTCCTCGGCGGCGGCGATCACCGCCATCCGGCGCAGGCCCCGCGCGTAGGCGGCATCCGCGGCGAGCGCGGCCTCGTCCTCGGGCGCCAGCGCGAACTGCTGGCTGCCGGGCGGCGGCGGTGCGCCGCTGTCCGGATGGTTCAACGCCAGCACCGGCACGCGCGGGTCGACCGCCGCCAGCACCGCCGCGACCTGCTCGCGCGCCAGCGGGCCGACCACCCGCGTCGCGCCGCCGGCCACCGCGTCGCGATAACCCTGCAGCGCGCTGTCGGGCGTCGCGCCGGCATCGATGATGCGCAGCCCCGCGCGCTCGCCGGTGTCGGCGAAATACGCGGCGAGAAAGCCGTCGCGGATCGCCCCGCCGGCCGCGGCCAGCGGCCCGGACAGCGGCAGCAGCAGCGCGACCTGCGGCGGCGCGTTCCAGCCCTCCGGCCGGGCCGGCCCACCGCGCTGCGGCAGCAGGGTGCCGGCCTGGCGGGTCGGGCGCGGGATCACGCGCGAGGGCATGCCGCCCTTCAGTCGCAGCGCGCGCTCCAGCCACGGACGACGCGCGTCGGCGGCATCGATCGTGGCCAGCGCGCGCGACAGCACCGGCGGGTCCAGTCCGGCCAGCGCCTCGAGGATGTCCTCCTCCAGCGCGCCGCGTTCGGCCGGCGCGCTGCGCGCCAGCAGCGCGATGCGCTCGCTGGCGCCGTCGAGCGGACGGCCGAGCTGCTCCAGCGCGCGCGCACGCACCTCGCCCGCGCGCAGGCCGAGGCCGGGATCGCCGGGCGACTCCGGCAGGGTCGCGAGCGACAGCGCGCGCTCGGCATCGCCGGCGGCGAGCGCGCCTTCGGCCAGCAGCAGGTCCAGCCGCGAGGCCTCGGCCGGGTCCAGCCGCGGTCGCCGCACGTCGTCGGCGATCGCCATCGCGGCGGCGAGGTCACCGTCCTCGCGCAGGCTGTCGGCCGCCGCCAGCAGCATGCGGTCGCGCGCCCCGCGATGCGCCTTCGCCAGCCGCTGGTATTCGGCCGCCGCGGCGCGGAAGTCGCCCTGGGCGAACAGCGCGCGCGCCTGCGCGTCGTCCACCGGCACGCGCTGCGGGCCGCTGGTGGCGCAGCCGGCCAGCAGGAACAGCAGCAGCAGCAGGATCGGCAGGCGCGGGGCGGCGGTCATGGCGGGCATCGTCGGCGGAGCGTCGTGCGATCATACCGAAGCCCGGTCGACGCCCATCGGGCGGGAGCAAGGCATGACGGCCCGCGGGCTGGTGGTGGTGGCCACGCCGATCGGCAACCTCGACGACCTCGCGCCGCGCGCGGTGGCGGCGCTGCGTGCGGCGCAGGCCATCGCCTGCGAGGACACCCGCCACTCGCAGGCCCTGATGGCGCGCTTCGGGATCGGCACGCCGCTGCTCGCCTACCACGAGCACAATGAGCGTGAGCTCGCCCCGCGCCTGGTCGAGCGGATGCGCGCCGGCGACTGCATCGCGCTGGTCAGCGACGCCGGCACGCCGCTGGTCAGCGATCCGGGCTTCCGCCTGGTCGCCGCCGCGCACGCGGCCGGCGTGCCGGTGTCGACCGTGCCGGGCGCGTGCGCGGCGATCGCGGCGCTGAGCGTCTCGGGCCTGCCCTGCGACCGCTTCGCCTTCGAGGGCTTCCTGCCGCCGAAGCAGGCCGCGCGCCGCGAGCGCCTGCGCGCGCTCGCCGCCGAACCGCGCACCTTGGTGTTCTACGAATCGCGCCACCGGATCGCCGAATCACTGGCCGATGCCGCGGCCGTGCTCGGCGGCGAGCGTCGCGGCACGCTGTGCCGCGAGCTGACCAAGCTGCACGAGACGGTCCTGCCCGCCACGCTGGCCGAACTCGCCGCCCGCGTCGCCGCCGATCCCGAGCAGCAACTGGGCGAGATCGTGCTGGTGGTGGAAGGCGCGGCCGACGCTGCCGCCGAGGCCGCGCGCCTGCGCGAGGGCGAGCGGGTGTACGCCCTGCTGGCGCAGGACCTGCCGCCGGGCCGCGCGGCGAAGATCGCGAGCGCGATCACCGGCGCGCCGCGCAACGCGCTGTACCGCGGCGACGGCTGATGCCGGCACCCCTGCCCGGCCCGCTGCTCGCCGCGCTGCGCGAGGCGTTCGGCGACGCGCTGCTGCTCGACCCCGCGCAGCGCGCGGTCTACGGCTACGACAACTCGCGCCGCGAGGCGCTGCCCGATGCCGTGGTGCTGCCGCGCGAGGCGACGCAGGTGCAGGCGCTGGTGCGCGCCTGCCGCGCGGCCGGGGAGCCGGTGGTGGCGCGCGGCCGCGCCACCAACACCACCGGCGCCACGGTGCCGGTGGCCGGCGGCGTGGTGGCGAGCTTCGAGCGGATGGCGCGCATCCTGCGCATCGCGCCCGGCGACCGGCTGGCGATCGTCGAACCGGGCGTGCTCAACGGCGACCTGCAGCGCGCGCTGGCCCCGCACGGCGCGTTCTGGCCGCCGGACCCCACCAGCGCCGACTACAGCACGGTCGGCGGCAACCTCGCCTGCAACGCCGGCGGCCCGCGCACGGTGAAGTACGGCGCCTGCCGCGACAACGTGCTCGGACTGGTCGCCGTCACCGGCACTGGCGACACCATCACCTGCGGCACGCGCACCACCAAGGGCGCGACGGGCTACGACCTCACGCGCCTGCTGGTCGGCTCCGAGGGCACGCTGGGCCTGATCGTGGAGGCCACGCTGAAGTTGTCCGCGCTGCCGGCGCGGGTGCTGACCCTGCGCGCGCTGTACGACTGCGTGCGCGCGGCCGCCGACGCGGTGGCCCGCATCATGGCGCAGCCGGCGCTGCCCTGCGCGCTGGAGTACATGGACGGCGACGCGCTCGACCTCGCGCGCGCGCGCGGCGCGCCCGACCTGCCGCCGGCCGGCGCGCTGCTGCTGATCGAAGTCGACGGCAGCGCCGAGGGCGTGCACGCCTGCGCCGACGCGGTGGCCGCCGCCGCGCGCGGGCCGGGGCTGGTCGAACTCGCGCGCGCCGACGACCCCGCGTCCGTCGCGCGCCTGTGGGCGGCGCGCAAGGCGCTGTCGCCCGCGCTGCGCTCGCTGGCGCCGAAGAAGATCAACGAGGACGTGGTGGTGCCGGTCTCGCGCCTGCCGGAACTGGTCGACGGGCTGCGCGCGATCGCCGCGCGCAGCGGCATCCCGATCGTCACCTTCGGCCACGCCGGCAACGGCAACGTGCACGTCAACCTGCTGTATCGCCCCGAGGACCCCGCGCAGGCGGCGGCCGCCCCGGGCGCGCTGTCGGCGGTGTTCGACCTGGTGCTCGCGCTGGAGGGCACGCTGTCGGGCGAGCACGGCATCGGCATCGACAAGCGCGACTTCATGCCGCGCGCGATCGATGCGCCCACGCTGGCCGCGATGCGCGCGGTCAAGCGGGCCTTCGACCCCGACGGCATCCTCAACCCCGGCAAGCTGCTGCCGCCTGCGTGAGCGCCACGCCGCGGCGGATGGCGAGCCTGCTGCGCGAGGTGCGCGCGTGCACGCTGTGCGCCGCGCACCTGCCGCTCGGCCCGCGACCGGTGCTGCGCGCATCGACGACCGCGCGCCTGCTGATCGTCGGCCAGGCGCCGGGCACGCGGGTCCACGCGACCGGGATTCCCTGGAACGACCCCAGCGGCGACCGCCTGCGCCAGTGGCTCGGGATCGACCGCGAGGCCTTCTACGACGAATCCCGCATCGCCATCGTGCCGATGGGTTTCTGCTACCCCGGCAAAGGAACCAGCGGCGACTTGCCGCCGCGGCCGGAGTGCGCCCCCACCTGGCATGCGCGCGTGCTGGCCCACATGCCGGCGATCGCGCTCACCTTGCTGGTCGGCCGCTACGCGCAGGAACGCTATCTGGGCGCGGACAACGGCGCCACGCTCACCGATACGGTGCGCGCGCACGCCCGCCATGCCCCGCGCTTCCTGCCCCTGCCCCACCCGAGCCCGCGCAACATCGGCTGGTTCCAGCGCAACCCCTGGTTCGAAGCCGAGGTGCTGCCCGCGCTGCGCCGACGCGTCGCGCCGCTGCTCGACGCCGCGCCGGCGCAGCCTGCCTAGATCCGCGCGACCACGGCCAGCGCGGCGACCGCCAGGACGCCGGCCCATGCGCCGGCGAACAGGTCGTCGAGCATCGCGCCGAAGCCGCCGTCCAGCGCGCGGTCGGCCCACGACGCGGGCCACGGCTTGGCGATGTCGCACAGGCGGAACAGCAGGAATCCCGCCACCAGCGTGGCCAGCGTGGAGGGCGCGGCGAGATGCTCCGGCATCTTGCGCAAGGCGGCGTCGACGATCGCCAGCGTGAGCCACTGGCCGACGAACTCGTCGATCACCACCACGCCGGGGTCCTCGACGCCGATGCGCCGGATCACCCGCCCCGCTGCCCAGGTGCCGAGCGCGAAGCCGCCTGCGATCGCGAGCCACGGCAGCCAGGCCGGGCCCTGCGCCAGCAGCACGTAGAGCGGCAGCGCGACCAGGCTGCCGACCGTGCCGGGCGCGAACGGGAAGAAGCCCGCGCCGGCACCGGATGCGATCCAGGCGGCGGGTTCGCGCAGCAGGGCGCGGCGCTGGGCGGTGGTGAGGGCCATGGGTCAGGCGAAGTGGTCGTAGCCGGCGCGCGACAGTGCCACGCGACGCCCCGTCGCGTCACGCACGCGCAGGCCGCGGCCCGCGCGCACGCGGCCGATGCACGACAGCGGCAGCCGCAGGCGGCGCGCGATCGCGGCCACGCGGGCCACGCGCGCCGGCGGCACGGTGAAGCACAGTTCGTAGTCGTCGCCGCCGGCGAGTTGCAGCGCGAGGCGCTCGCGCGCATCGGGCACCACGCGGCGCAGCGCTGCGGACGCCGGCAGCGCGCCGGCGTCGAGGTCGGCGCCGACGCCGCCGGCGCGCAGCACGTGGCCGAGGTCCTGCGCCAGCCCGTCGGAGACGTCGATGCAGGCGCTGGCCACGCCGCGCAAGGCAAGGCCCAGCGCGACCCGCGGCTGCGGGCGATCGAGGCGTTGCCGCAGGCGCCGCGCGTCGGCCGGCGCGGCAGCTCGCAGGCCGCCCTGCGCGATCGCCAGGCCCGCCGCCGCGTCGCCCGGCGTGCCCGACACATAGATCGCGTCGCCGACCCGCGCGCCGGCGCGCCGCAGCGCGGCCTTCGGCGGTACCTCGCCGAGCGCCTGCACGGTCAGCGTCAGCGGCCCGCGCGTGGTGTCGCCGCCGACCAGGGCGACATCGTGGATGGCGGCCAGACGGCGCAGTCCTGCGACCACGCCGAGGAACGCGCGCGGATCGGCGTGCGGCAGGGTCAGCGCGAGCGTCGCCCAGCGCGGCCGCGCACCCATCGCCGCGAGATCCGAAAGATTGACGGCCAGCGCCTTCCAGCCGAGATCCCGCCACGCCGTGCCGGGCAGGAAGTGCGTGCCCTCGACCAGGCTGTCGACACAGGCGGCCAGCAGCATGCCGCGCGCAGGCCGCAGCAGCGCGGCATCGTCGCCGATGCCCAGGGTGACGCCGTCACCGCCGCGCGCCCTTCCGATCTGCCGGATCCACTCGAACTCGCCGCGCGCCACGCCCCCCCCCTCTTCCACGCAGGCCCGCCCCGCCGGCGTCCGCGCTCGACGCGCAGGCCACCGTGGCGGCATGGCCAGGGCCGTCCACGCTAGGGTTCCATGCGGGGTGATGCAAGCGTCCGTCGGCGCCGGCCGGGGGCCGGGCGCGGGTTCAGCGCCGGTATTCGACGGCGCGCCAGTCGGCGGCCGCGAGATCGAGCACGCCGTTGACGTAGGTGTGGCCGTTTTCGCTGCCGAAGCGCTTGGCGACCTCGATCGCCTCGTTGATCACCACCCGGTAGGGCACGTCGACCCGGTGCAGCAGTTCGTAGGCGGCGATGCGCAGCACGGCACGCTCGATCGGGTCGACCTCGTCGACCTCGCGGTCGAGGAAGCCGCGCAGTTTCTGGTCGATGCCGGCGCGTTCGCGCTCGACACCGGCCACCAGGTCCTTGAAGTACTCGAGGTCGGCGACCTCCATCTCCTGCTCGTGCTCGAACTGCGCGACCACGCGCGGCATCGGGTTGCCCGACACCTGCCACGCATAGACGGCCTGCAGCGCGCGGCGGCGCGCGCGCGCGCGCGCGGCGAGATCGATGCCGGACTTCGGGTGGCGGGTGGCCATGCGCTCAGGCCCCGGCGGCGCGCAGGGTGCCGAGCAGGGCCAGCACCGCCTCCGCAGCTTCCGCACCCTTGTTGCCCTGCGCACCGCCCGCGCGCGCCCAGGCCTGGTCCTCGTCCTCGCAGGCCAGCACGCCGTTGGCGACCGGCAGGCGGTGCTCCAGCGAGACCTGCATCAGCCCGCGCGCGGACTCATTGACGATCACGTCGTAGTGCGAGGTCTCGCCGCGGATCACGCAGCCCAGCGCCACGATCGCATCGCAGCGTCCGGAGGCGGCCACCCGCGCGGCAAGCTGAGGCAGTTCCCACGCGCCGGCCACCTGCGCATAGGCCAGGTCCGACGCCGGCACCCCGGCCTCGCGCAGCGCGCCCAGCGCGCCATCCGCGAGGCGGTCGACGATCGCGCCGTTGAAGGTCGAGGCCAGTACCGCGATCCGCACGCCGGCGGGCGGCGCGCCGGTCAGCAACGGCACGCCGTGGCGTTCGAGCGCGGGCCTTGCTGCGCCCGCGCGGGTCTGGTGGTGCTGGCGCATGGGAATTTCCGGTGCGAATCGCGCGGCGGGCGTGGCGCCCTCACGGCGCGACGTACTCTACCACCTCGATCCCGAAGCCCGAGAGGCCGCGGAAGCGGCGCGGCGTGCCGAGCACGCGGATGCGCGACAGGCCGAGGTCGCGCAGGATCTGCGCGCCCAGCCCGTTGCTGCGCCACTCGCCGGATGCGGCACCGGCAGCCGCGCCGGCCGCTGGCGCCGCACCGGACAGGCGCGCCAGTGGATCGGCGCCGGCATCGCCGACGTCGAGCACCACCACCACCCCGCTGCCGGCAGCCGCCACCGCCGCCAGCGCGCGGTGCACCGACAGCCCGAAGCCGGGGCCAGAGAGGTGCAGCACGTCGGTCAGCGCATCGCGCAGGTGCACGCGCACCAGCGGCGCGGCTTCGCGCGCCGGCTCGCCGCGCAGCAGCGCATAGTGCGTGCCGCGGTCGAGCACGCTGCGGTAGGCCAGCAGGCGGAACGGCCCGTGGTCGGTGTCGACCTCGCGCTCCAGCACCCGGCGCACGGTCTGCTCGGTCTGCAGCCGATGCCGGATCAGGTCGGCGATGGTGCCCATCTTCAGGCCGTGTTTCGCGGCGAAGGCCTCCAGTTGCGGCCCGCGCGCCATCGTGCCGTCCTCGGCCAGGATCTCGACCAGCACGCCGGCGGGCTCCAAGCCCGCCAGCAGTGCGAGGTCGCTGGCGGCCTCGGTATGGCCGGCGCGCGACAGCACGCCACCCGGGCTCGCCATCAACGGGAAGATGTGGCCGGGCTGGGACAGGTGCGCCGCCGAGGCATCGGGACGCACCGCGGTGCGGATGGTGTGCGCGCGGTCGTAGGCGCTGATGCCGGTGGTCACACCCTCGGCGGCCTCGATCGAGACGGTGAAGTTGGTGTGGTGCGGCGAGGTGTTGTCGACCACCATCGGCTGCAGGCCGAGCTGGCGGCAGCGCTCGCGGGTGAGCGACAGGCAGACCAGGCCACGCGCCTCGCGCACCATGAAGTTGACGTCCTCGGGCCGCACCAGCGAGGCGGCCATGATGAGGTCGCCTTCGTTCTCGCGGTCCTCGTCGTCGAGCACCACGACCATGCGGCCGGCGCGGATTTCGTCGAGCAGTTGTGGGATGGGGCTGAAGGGCATCGGGGCTTGGGGGGTGTCGGAGGTTGGGGGGCGTTGGGTGCAGTGAGCGCAGCGCATTGCGCCGGCGCTTCGTTCGGGGCCCAGGGCTCAGGGCCCCGGGGCCCAGCCGATGGGACGATCGCCACGCCAGGGTGACGGTTGCAGCGCAACGACTGCCGCGACGTGCGGATTCCTGTCGCACCAGCGTGCGCATCGCGCCACGCGTCGATCGCCCCTCCGTCCCCGCGCCTCGCCTGGGCCCTGGGCCCTGGGCCCTGCGGTGCCAACAACGGTGCAATCCGCTGCGCCCATCACACCCTACACCGACGCCGCACGATCGAACTGCATCAACCGCTCGACGTATCGAGCGACCGGATCCACCTCCAGATTGACCGCATCGCCCACGCGACGCTCGCCGAAGGTGGTCACGGCCACCGTGTGCGGGATCAGGGCGACGCCGAAGGTGTCGGCGCCGACCTCGTTGACGGTCAGGCTCACGCCATCGACGGCGATCGAGCCCTTCGACGCGATGTAGCGCATCAGGTCCGCGGGCGCGCGGAAGGTCCAGCGCTGGGCGCGCGCGTCGTCGGTGATCGACACCACCGTGCCGACCCCGTCGACGTGACCGCTGACCAGATGACCGCCAAGGCGGTCGGCGAGGCGCAGCGACTTCTCGAGGTTCACCGCATCGCCGGCCGCGCGCGCGCCGAGGCTGGTGCGGGCCAGCGTCTCGGTGGACACGTCGAAGGCCAGCACGCCTGTCTCGATCGCGACCACGGTGAGGCACACGCCGGACACGCAGATGCTGTCGCCGAGGCCGACGTCGTCGAGGCCGAGCGCCGCGGCCTCGACCGCGAGGCGCAGGTCGCCGCCGCGCGGTTCGAGCGAGTGGATGCGGCCGGTGGCCTGCACGATGCCGGTGAACATGGCGGGTCCTGCGAAAGCGGGCGCGTATTGTACGCCGCCCGCCGCGAGGGTTCCTTCACGCGGTCGGGCGCAGCAGCAGGCGCAGGTCGGCGCCGACCGTGCGCTGGTCGTGGATCGTCCAGCGCGCGCGATCGCCCAGCGCGCGCAGCGGCGGCAGCGCCAGCAGCGGGCGCGCATCGTCGCCGAGGAAGGACGGGGTCACGTACAGCAGCACCTCGTCCACCAGCCCCGCGTGGACGAAGGCACCGGCCAGCGTCGCCCCGGCCTCGACATGCACCTCGTTGATGCCGCGCTGCGCGAGTTCGGCCAGCAGCACCGCGAGGCCCAGCCCGGTGGCGTGGTGCGGCACGCTCAGCACGCGTGCGGCGTCCACGCCGTGCTGCCCGGCCACCGCCTCCGGCGCGCAGGCCACCAGGGTGGGCGCGGCGCCATCGAGCACGCGCGCGGCGGCCGGGATGCGCAGGCGCGAATCGAGCACCACGCGCAACGGCGCCACGAAGGGCGTGTCGTCCGGCAGGCGCACGGTCAGGTGCGGATCGTCCGCCAGCACGGTGCCGATGCCGGTGAGGATGGCCGAACTGCGCGCCCGCCAGCGCATGTTGTCCGCGCGCGCCGCCTCGCCGGTGATCCACTGGCTGCGTCCGTCGGCCAGCGCGGTGCGCCCGTCGAGGCTCATCGCGAGCTTCAGGCGGACCCACGGCCGCCCATGCGCGACCCGCAGCAGGAACCCGCGGTTGATCTCGCGCGCCGGCGCTTCCAGCAGCCCCTGCGCGACCGCGATCCCCGCCGCGCGCAGGCGCTCGAACCCGCGCCCGTCGACCGCGTGGAAGGGATCGCCCACCGCCGCCACCACGCGCGCCACACCGGCCGCCACCAACGCCTCCGCGCACGGCGGCGTGCGGCCGTGGTGGGCGCAGGGCTCCAGCGTCACGTAGGCCGTGGCGCCCCTCGCGCGCTCGCCCGCCTCGCGCAGCGCATGCACCCCCGCGTGCGGCCCGCCCGCACGCTCGTGGAAGCCGCGCCCCACCACCGCATCCCCATGCGCGACCACGCAACCCACGCGCGGGTTGGGATCGGTGGTGAACAGCCCGCGCTCGGCGAGGCGCAGGGCCTCGGCCATGTGGGCGTGGTCGGTGGGGGTGAAGGGGCTCATGGAAGCGGGCCGAGAGCGTTTGGGACCTGCGCGAACCTGGACACGCACATGCGTGACGCCCGGCGACTCTACCGCTTGCGCTTGTGGTCGCGACACCAGGGCAGGCTGAACGCAAGGTGTGCAAGCGACAGGCCCTGGAATGGTTGTGCTTGCGCCCCAAACGGTGCAGCATCGCCGGAAAGCATGCGGTGAGCGCCGCGGTCAAGGATGCCCGGAGGGACCTCGTGAGACCAGATATCGCGCGAGTGGTTGCCAGCCTCGCATGCGCGGTCTGTTGGGCCGCCTGTGGCCATGCGGCCTCCGGCTCGGCCGCGTTCGTTGCGATTGAGGAGATCGTTGGGGCACGGGGACCCGCGCCCGGCATGCCGCGGCTACCCATCGACCTCGACGGCGATGGGCGTCGCGACCTGGTGTTCGGCGCGACTATTGGCGAACCGTTCCTGGCGCGTGGCGGACCCTCGATCGTGCTGGGCGCGATGCGCTGGGATGCGGGCAGCGGGCGCTACGCCTTCGCGCCAGGCGTCACGGCGCTTCGCGGCTTCCGCGGCGCCCGGCTGGTTCCGTATCGGCGAACGGATGCGCCGGCGGACGGCATCGCGGTGGTGGGGACCGAGCCGAGCGGGTTCCGGCTCGGCGAGCGCTACGAGGGGTTTCCGCTGCGCCGGGTCGACGACCTGCCGCTGTTCCGCCTCGAACGCGTGCTGGCGATCGCCGACCTCGACGGCGATGGCGTGCTGGAGGCCATCACCGCCTCGCAGTTCGGCCTCAACCGCTGGCGCTTCGACCGCACGATCCCGGAACTCGAGATGCCCAACCCGCCGTGTCGGGGGACGCAATGCGACGTGGTCGCCCTGGGCAACTTCGACGATGAGCCCGGCCTCGAGTTGCTGCTGCGCGGCCCGGGACTGCAACTCGTCGACCTGCCGGACCTGTCGTCGCTGTGGTCGGCGACCGACGTCTACGAACAGGTCTCGGTTGGCAATGTCGACGCGGACGCAGCGCTCGAAATCGTCGTACAACGCAGCGACACGACCCGCACCGAGTTCATCGTGTTCGATGGCAACCCCGGCGCCACGCTGGGCGCGTTCCCCGCGCAGTGCCCGGAGCCTTGCCTCGTCGGCGAGACCTTCATCGCCGACAGTGCAGGTGGCGACGGACGGGTCGAACTCCACTACGGCATCGCCGGCCGCGGCATGTGGCGGCGCGCCCTGCCTTTGGGGACCGAACTGCCGTCCGTGGGAGAGGCCATCGCGGCGCCGACCCTCGTGGCGGTCGAGGATCTCGACGGCGACGGCCGCGCCGAGGCCGTGTCGGCAGCGGACACGGTGCCGCTGCCCGAATGTTGGGTCCATGATGCCGCGTCGCTGGCGGCGCCGATACGCATCCCGCTCGCCATCGGGGAAATGAGCCGGGCGGTGGCCTGGCAGCGGCCGACCGGCCGGGAGATCGTGCGCCCGATCGGCCGCCCGCCTTTCGGCGCGGCGCTCGCCAGCATCCAGTCCGAAGGTCGCGTCGAATGGATCTTCCCGTCCGCTGGCGGAGGCCCGCTGTTGCTCGGCGCAGTGGACCTCGCGCTTGCGGATGTCGATGCCGATGGCGTACAGGACCTGCTCGCGCTCGACGGGATCGAGTTGCTCGCCTTCGCGGGCTCTGACCGCCGCCTGCTGTGGCGCAGGCTGGTGGGGCCGCCGGGAAATCCGTTCGAACGGCCGAGCAGGGTGCTCGCGCTCGACCTGAACGGTCAGGCCGGCGACGAGATCCTGCTCGGCTACCGGTCTTCGGTGGCCGCATTCGACGCCATGACGGGCGCCGAGTTGTGGCGCGTCTCGGGCCTGCCCGAACCCCTGCGGCAGTTCGAGCGCATCCAGATCGACCTTGATCCGGAATACGAACTGCTGCTGGCGGACGACTCTGCCATCGCCGCCGTGGAACTCGATCCGCCCGCCATGGCGTTCCGGGTCAGCACCGGGCCCGCCCGCGCGTCCACCGTGCTGCGCTCCGGCACGCAGTTCGAGTTGCTCGCCCTGGGCAACGATCTGGCGACGGTGTGGAGCCTTCCAGGCCCGGTCCTGCAGGCGCAGGTCCCGCATCAGCTCGGCGCATTGACGGCCCTTGCCCCAGCACCCGGACGAAGCAACCTGCTGGTTGCGGGGACCTTCGACGGCCGTCTCATCGCGATCGACCGCGAAGGCTTGCGTCTGGCGGCCACCACGCAGTCCTTCGGGTCGATGATCGGGCTGTTCGGGCGACTGTCCTTGCGCGCAACGGCGACACCCGCGCTGTTCAAGGTCGAGGCGGGCTCGGACCTGTCGTTCGTCGTCGGCACGCTCGACGCCGGGGTGCCGCTGTTCCGCGACTCCTTCGAGGCCCTGCCATGAACCGAACGTTCGGCCTGGCGATCTGCACCGCGCTGACGGCGCCATTGATCGCGCCCGCGCAACCGGCCTTCGAACCCATCGCGCACGCCACGGGACCCGCGCTGAACTACGGCCTCGGTGGCGCGTTCGCGCGCGACCTCGATGGCGACGGCCTACTCGATCTGGTCGTGTCCGCGACCTACGAAGCCGTAGGCAACGCGTTGGAGACTCCAATCCTGATCCTCGACCCGCGTGCCGACGGACGGACGAAGGCCGTGCTGGCCGTCGGCGGCCAGCGCGCGGCCGCCTACCCCGTGCCGGCAGCCCCGTGGGGCGACGGCACCGGCATCGTGGTCGTGACCGACGACGGGCAGGCGTCGCTTTGGTCCGGTTGGCCGCTGCGCATGCAGCGATCGGTCGGCTCGGGCACTGGTGCACCGGTCGAACGCTTCAACGCGGCCAACGTGGACAGCGACCCTGCGCTGGAGCTGGTGTCGTGTTCCAACGACGCACTGGTCGTGGTCGACCTCGCCACCGGCGCCACCGAATCCCATCCGGTGCCGATCCTGTGCTTGCAAGCACACCCGGTGGAGTTCGATGGCGATGCGCAGGCCGAACTGCTGGTGGTCACCGAGCTGGAGCCGCCGTTCGTGTACGACACCGAACAGCGCGCGATCCTCGCGGCCGCCCCGCAGCGCCTGCAGCGGCTCGCCGTCGGCCAGCTCGACGCCGACCCAGCGAGCGAGCTGGTGGTGCAGTACCTCGGTGGGGGCGTGCTGCGGCGGATCGACCTGGCTCCCGGATGGACCGAGGTCGCGCTGCAGGGCGCCTCCAGCGCCGACGCGTACTCTCTGTGGGATCTGGACGGCGATGGCGTCGACGAGTGGCTTGCGCAGCAGACCCCGTGGTCGGTCAGCCTCTACTCCCCTTCGGCCGGCGTGACCGGACCATCCGTCAGCGGCAACCTGCGCTGCCGCGGGCCCCTGGTGGTCGGCCAGTTGGACGCCGATGCCGCGGTGGAAGCGGTATGCACCAGCGGCAATTCCTCCGGTTCCGGCTTCAGTCTGGCACAGGCCGATTTCGGCACCACGCAGATTGAATGGGGCATCGGTAATGGCGAAGGCGGACCTGAGAACCCGATCCTTCGCGATATCGATGGGGACGGGCAGGTCGACGTCTTGGTGACCGAGGGCGCGAGGCGCTCCGATCTCGGCAGCCGCGCCAGGGTTTTGCGCGCGGTCGACCTTTCGGAAACTGCCACGATCCCGATCCCGGGCGGCAGTGGAATCCGCGGCCATCCGATCCTTCGGCTGGGCACGATTGGCCGAGCGGGTGAGTCGATGCCGCGGCTGGCATGGTCCAGCCAGAGCGCCGGCCCCGGACTGCCGTTCCTCGCTGCGGCGGACTTTCCGATCACCACGGCCGCCTGGCAGTCGCAGACGCCGTCCGGGCCGGACCTCGTGATCATCGGCGTCGACGTGGACGGAGACGGAACGGAAGAGATCCTTCGGCTGTCCGGCACTCGGTCGAGCTTCCTGCGCAGTTGTTCGATTGCCCTGCATGCAGCGGCCGATGGCGCTCTGATCTGGAACCGATCCTTGGGAACCGGGACTACCGGTCCCGGCTTGAAGCTCATCGTCCTGCGACCGAGCGCCGGCGGCGCCCCTTCCGTCGCCGTGTCGTGCGCGGGTCGTACCACGCGGCTCCGCGCGTCCGATGGCTCGTTGATCTGG
Organism: Lysobacteraceae bacterium; assembly: GCA_021299185.1. Classification (GTDB taxonomy): domain Bacteria; phylum Pseudomonadota; class Gammaproteobacteria; order Xanthomonadales; family Ahniellaceae; genus UBA4656. The sequence continues at coordinate 14,610 of JAJTHZ010000253.1, forward strand.
TCGCGTGATTTTGCGGCGAGCGACCTCGATCTCGTCGCGGACGGCGACCTGCTGCTGGCGCTCGGCGCGACGCAGTCCGCGCTGCTGGATGTCGAGACTGGTGACATCGAGCGCACGCTGCCCGGTGCGGGACGCGCGGTCATCGCGGATCGCCGCCTTGATGATGTCCTGTTGCACACGGGACGCGGCGTGGCCAGGGCCAACCTCGAAACAGGCGACCTGAACACAGCTGTCCAGGCCGTCGTGCAACCGTCCTACGACGAGGACCTCGTGTTCGAAGCCGTGCCTGGACCCACGGAGGCGCGCTTGCGCCTGGTCGCGGCGACGGCCTATGGGGTCGCGCTGTTCGAGGGACCGACAGCCTCCGCGATGTTCAGCGACGGCTTCGAGCCCCGCTGATCCGGCGACCCATCGCCATCCGCATTCATCGATCGGCGGGCGGCGGCGCAAGCTCGATCGCCATCAACGTCACCTCACGCTCGCCCAGCATCCGCGTGCCCAGCACCGACCAGCCGAGCCGCGCGTAGAACGCCGCGTGCTCCGGTGTGAACAGGTAAAGGCGCGGGACGCCCATGCTGCGCGCGTGGTCGACGGCGGCGTGGGCCAATTGCGCGCCCAGCCCGCGGCCGCGCGCAGGCGGCGCGACGTAGAGGCTGGCGAGCCACGGCGAGAGGTCGCGGAACTCGCTGGCGTCTTCATCGAGCACGCTGACCGAACCGACCAAGGCGTGGGTATCGTCCAGCAGGATCAAGGTGGTCGGAATGTCGCGGCGGGTGGCGTGGCCGATGAGCTCGCGCTCGGCGTCGCCGCGGGTCCAGTCGGGCATCAGCTCGCCCCACTCGCGGTGGTGCCAGCGCGCCAGGGTGAGTGCGTGCTGCGGGTGGTCGGCGAGGAACTCGATGCGCATGGCGGCGGGGTGGCCGCGCTCAGCGCCGGCCCTTGCGCGGCTCGGTGGTTTCTTCGGCCAGCAGGGGCAGTTGCTTGCCCTCGATCACCGGCAGGTCACGTTCGAGGCGCTCGACTTCCTCGCGGAAGGCCTGCACGTCCTCGAAGCGGCGGTACACCGAGGCGAAGCGCACGTAGGCGACCTGGTCGACGGCCTTGAGTTCCGCCATCACCCACTCGCCGACGCGACGCGCCGGGATCTCGCGCTCGCCCGAGGTGCGCAGCTTGCGGACGATGCGCTCGACGATGCCGTCGATGGTGTCGGCGGCGACCACGCGCTTCTGCAGCGAGCGCTCCAGCCCGCCGCGCAGCTTGCGCTCGTCGAAGGACTCGCGGCGGCCGTCGTGCTTGACGATGGCCGGCAGTTTCAGTTCCGCCGTCTCGAAGGTGTTGAAGCGCTCGCCGCAGGCTTCGCACTCGCGGCGCCGGCGCACGGTCAGGCCGTCCTCGCTGACGCGCGAGTCGATGACCCGGGTGTCTTCGTGGTGGCAGAAGGGGCAGTGCATGCGGCGCTAGGGGTGCCGGCGAGGGCGAAACAGCGGCGAATGGCGAATGGCGAATGGCGAATGGGAGAAGCCGTCACGCGAAGCGGATCCAGCGGAGCGATCGACGCGGCGCCCACGACGACCCGACAGGCCACCATCGCCCATTCGCCATTCGCCATTTGCCATTCGCTGCTTCACCGCCATTCGCTGCTTCATCCGTACACCGGAAACCGCCGGCACTGCGCCGTGACCTGCTCACGCACGCGGGCGATCACGGCGGCATCGGTGGGTGCATCGAGCACGTCGCAGATCCAGTTCGACAACTCGACCGTGTCCTTCTCGAGGTACCCGCGGGTGGTGATCGCGGGCGTACCGAGGCGCAGGCCCGAGGTGATGAACGGCGAGCGCGGATCATTGGGCACGGCGTTCTTGTTGACCGTGATGTGGGCCGCACCCAGCGCGGCCTCCGCGTCCTTGCCGGTCACGTCGCGGCCGATCAGGTCGACCAGCATCAGGTGGTTCTGGGTGCCGCCGGAGACGATGCGATAGCCGCGCTGGACCAGCGTGTTCGCCATCGCCTGCGCGTTCTTCACCACCTGCTGCTGGTAGGCCTTGAAGCCGGGCTCCAGCGCTTCCTTGAAGGCCACCGCCTTGGCCGCGATCACGTGCATCAGCGGGCCGCCCTGGGTGCCGGGGAAGACCATCGACTGCAGTTTCTTCTCGATCTCGGCGTTGGCCTTGGCGAGGATGATGCCGCCGCGCGGGCCGCGCAGGGTCTTGTGCGTGGTGGAGGTGACCACGTCGGCGTGCGGCACGGGGTTCGGGTACACCCCCGTCGCGCACAGGCCGGCGACGTGCGCCATGTCGACCACGAAATACGCGCCGACCGACTTCGCGATCGCCGCCATGCGCGCCCAGTCGATGACCTGCGAATACGCGCTGAAGCCGCCGATCAGCATCCTGGGCTTGTGTTCCTGCGCGAGGCGCTCGACCTCGGCGTAGTCGATCAGGCCGGTGGCGGGATCGATCCCGTACTGCACGGCGTGGAAGATCTTGCCGCTGAAGTTGACCTTGGCGCCGTGGGTCAGGTGCCCGCCGTGGGCGAGGCTCATGCCGAGGATGGTGTCGCCCGGGTTGAGCAGGGCGAGGAAGACCGCGGCATTGGCCTTCGATCCCGAGTGCGGCTGGACGTTGGCGTAGTCGGCGCCGAACAACTGCTTGGCCCGCTCGATGGCGAGCCGCTCGGCCACGTCGACGTGCTCGCAGCCGCCGTAGTAGCGCTTGCCGGGGTAGCCTTCGGCGTACTTGTTGGTCAGCACCGAGCCCTGGGCTTCGAGCACCCGCGGGCTGGCGTAGTTCTCGGAGGCGATCAGCTCGACGTGGTCCTCCTGCCGCTGCCGTTCGGCGGCGATGGCGGCGGCGAGGTCGGGGTCGTATCCGGCGATGCGCTGGTCGGCGCTGAACATGGCAACTCCCAAGGCGTGGGGGCCGCCGCACGCGGCGACCGCAATGGCTTGCGATGATAGCCGCGCCCGCCCATGCTGGCCATGCGTGGCCCGCGGCCTGCCCGAACCCCCGATGAGCCCTCCTCCGCCCCCCGACCCGCACGCAGCCAGCCTCCACCGGGCACAGGAACGCCTGGCCGCCGGCGATCCGGTCGCCGCCGGCCGCCTGCTGGATGCCGTGCTGGCGGCCGCGCCCGACCACGCCGAGGCGCTGTTCCATCGCGCCGTGGTCGCGGTGGCCGGCAACCGGCCCGCCGAGGGCGAGGCCCTCCTGGCACGCTGCGTCGCCGTCCGGCCGGCGTGGGCGGAGGCGCACCTGCGGCTGGGGCAACTGCGCCTGCTGCTGGACGACGTCGCCGGCGCCGAAGCGGCGTTCGGCGCGGCCGCCGCGCTGGCGCCGGCCGACCCGCGCGCGGTCGGCGGACTGGCGGAAGCCCTGCGGCGCGGCGGGCGGGACTTTGCCGGCCTGGTGCGGGCCCGGCGACGGCTGGTCGAACTGATGCCGACCGACGTCGAGCACCGGCTGCGCCTTGGCTACACCCTGCGCTCGGGGGATCTCGCGGCGGACGCCGATGCCGCCTACCGCGGCGCGCTGGCGGTCGATCCCGGCAACCTGGTCGCGCGCTGGCATCTGTTCCAGCACCCGCCCGTCGCGCCGTTCGCCGATGCGGCGCAGGAGCAGGCGTTCGCGGCGCGCTGGGCGGACGGCGTCGCCTGGTTCGAGCAGCTCGACCTGCGGCGCACGCCGGCGCGCGAGATCGAGCGCGCCCTGCTCACTGCCACCGACTTCGCGCTGCACTACCAGCCGGGCGCGCTGCGCGCCGAGCGCAGCCGCTACGCCGACCTGCTGGCGCGCCTCGCGCATGCCGCCATCCCCGCCCCGACGGCGCGGCCGCGACCGCCCGGCATGCGGCGGCGGATCGCGCTGGTGTCGGCGTTCTTCCGCCGCCATTCGGTGACCCGCGTGCTGGGCGGGCTGCTGCGCGCCCTCGATGCGGAGCGTTTCGAAATCGGCGTGTTCCACCTCGATCCGCAGCAGGACGCGGAGACCGCGCAATGGCGCGCGCTGGCCGCGCGCTACGTCGGTGGCCAGCACGGGCCGGCAGCGTGGCTGGAGGCCCTGGCCAGCTTCGGCGCCGACGCCGTGGTGTTCCTCGACCTCGGCATGGATCCGCTGTCGCAGGTGCTGGCCTGCTACCGCAGCGCGCCGGTGCAGCTGGCGCTGTGGGGCCATCCGATCACCACCGGGCACGCCACGATCGACCACTTCGTCAGCGCCGACCTGATGGAGGTCGAGGCACCGGCCGAGCACTACCGCGAGACCCTGCACCGCCTGCCCCATCTCGGCACCTGCTTCAGCGCGCCACGGCCGGCCGCGCGACCGCCGCGCGCCGACGGCGAAGTGCATTTCCTGCTGGCCCAGATGCTGATGAAGATCACGCCGCAGCAAGACGACCTGCTGGCGCGGATCGCCGAGCGCCTGCCGCAGGCGCGCTTCCACGTGCTGCCGAGCGTGCGCGCGCACCTGTGCGAGGCGCTGGCGGCGCGCCTCGAGCGCGCGTTCGCGGCGCGTGGCCTCGATGCCGCGCGCCACGTGCGGGTCGCGCGCAACCTGCCGGAGGCGGAGTTCCACGCGTTCGCCGCCGGCATGGACGTCAACCTCGACAGCATCGGCTGGAGCGGCGGCGTCTCCACGCTGGACCTGCTGGCGCAGGGCCTGCCCACGGTCACCGTCGACACGCCGACCCTGCGCGGGCGGCAGAGCGCCGGCATCCTGCGCCGCGCCGGCGTGACCGGCACGATCTGCGCCGATGCCGATGCCTGGGTGGAGGCGGCGGTGGCGCTCGGGCGTGATCGGGACCGGCGCGAGGCGCTGCGCGAGCGCTTGCTGGCGGCCCGCGAGCGGCTCTACGACGATCCCGTTCCGGCCGCGGCCTTCGCCGACCTGCTGCTGGACCTGGTCCCGACACCCTGAGCCGGCGCCGACACGGCGGCCCGACGGCGCTGCATGCGACAATTCCGGCCTTGCCCGCACGCCCCATGTCGAACGAACCCGCCAGCGACGCCCTCGCCCAGGCCTTCAGCCTGCTGCGTGCCGGCCGCCTCGACGCGGCCGCCGCGGCCGTGCGCGACCTGCTCGCGCGCGAGCCGCGCGAGCCGCGAGCGCACGCGCTGGACGCGCGCATGCGCGCGCTGCAGGGCGACC
>JAJTHZ010000079.1 GCA_021299185.1 Lysobacteraceae bacterium
CCAGCGCGCCTGCAGGGCGGCGATCCGGGCATCGGCGTGGCGCAGGCCGTCGGCATCGGCGGCGGCCAGCGCGTCGAGTTCGCGCAGCACCTCGGCCAGCGCCGCGTCCTTGGCGCGCGCGGCGGCCTGCTCGCCTTCGCGCTGGGCCCGCTCGCCTGCGAACAGCGGATCGACCAGGGCGGACAGTTCGGCGCGCAGCGCATCCTCGGCCTCGCGCGCGGCGCGTGGCATGCCGGCGAGCCGGGACTGCGCGTCGCGCGCCAGCGCCAGCGCTTCGGCGCCACCGGTCTGCGCCAGTTGCCGGCGCAGTTGCGCGATCACCTTGCGCTTGTCGGCTTCCGCGGCGGCGAAGCGGGCGTCGCGCTGGGCATCGATGCGCTCCAGCCCGGTGCGCAGGCGCTTGCCGAGGCCGGCGCGCTGGCGCGGATCGACCTCGTCGAGCCGGCGCATCGCCTCGGCGAGCTCGCGGCGCAGGGTTGCGACCGCGCCGGGATCGGACGGCAGGTCGGCCTCGGCCCGCGCCAGCAGCGCATCGAGGTCGGCGCGACGTCGCTCGCGCAGTTCGCCGCGCTTCTCGAAGTAGGCCTTGGCCGGCGCCAGCGCGCGGTGGCACACGGCGCGGAAGCGGCGCGCGAGGCCGACCTTGGCGGCCGCCTCGGCGTCGAGGCGCTCGCTGGCGTCGAGCCGCTGCCACTCGGCCTGCGCCTCGCGCACGCGGGTGGCGATCGCGTCGGGATGCGCGCCGGATGCGGCCAGCGCCTCGATCTCCTCGCACAGCCGCGCGCGTACCTTGTTGTTGGACCAGTGCTGCCAGCGCGCGAGGCGATCGAAGCGCTCCTGCAGCGCCGCGAGCCGCCGCGCCGCCTGGGCGGGCAGGGCGCGCGCCTCGCGCAGCGCGTGCAGGGCCGCGTACGCGTCGCGCGCATCCTGGGCGCGCTCGGCGTCCAGCGCGGCCTCGAAGGTCGACAGCATGGCCTTGGCGCGCTGCTCGGCCGCCTCGCGTTCGGCGCGCTGCGCGGCGTTCTCCGCCTCGCGCGCCGCGGCTTCCTGCGCGAGTCGCTCGCGCGCCAGCGCGATCGCCGCCTCGAAGCGCTGCCGGGCATCGAGTTCCGCCGCGACGTGGCTGCGCCGGCGGTCCCAGGCCAGCGCCAGCCGGCGCCGCAGCGCATCGACACCCTCGGCGTCGAGATCGCGCGCGTGGCCCTCGGCCTCGTCGGCCAGCGCCAGCAGTTCGGGGTCGGGATCGTGGGCCACGATCGGCTCCGGCGCCGGTTCGAGGACCGGCGGCGCTTCGGCCGGTGCGGGCGCCGGGGCAGGGCGGGGCGCCAGTGCGGCGTCGAGCGCATCCACGTAGCCCTGCACGCGGCGCACCAGGTCTTCGCCGAGGTGCGGCGCCAGCGCCGCCCATTCCTCGGCCAGCGCGTGGCGGCGCGGCTCGAGGTCGGCCGGCCGCTCGCGGCGCAGGGCATCCAGCGCGTCGGCGATCGCCAGCGCGCGCTCGCGGCGCGCCTGCGGGTCGCCGGCGGCCAGCCGCAGCGCGAACACGCGGTCGCGCGCGGCGTGGGCGAGGCGCTTGTCGGACTTGCGTACCGCTTCGGCCAGCCGCTCCAGCGTCGGCAGGTGCTCGATGCGCGCCAGCAGCGCCAGCCGCACGCCGGCATCCGGGTCGCGCTGGCAACGATCGGCGAGCAGGCCGGGCTTGCCGTGGCGCTCGATCGCGAGCAGGCGCAGCGCGGGCTCCGGGGCGTTCGCGGCGACATGGGCCAGGACCTCGGCGTCGTCCTCCACCCGCACCACGCGCTCGCGCTCGCCGGCGGCGATCGTGGCATCGCACAGCAGGGCGCGGTAGCGCGCCGCGGCGACGCTGCGCACCGCGGGGTCGGCGTCGAGCCGCGCGCGATCCCCGAGCAGCGGCAGGTCGTGCAGCCGGCGCACCGCGGCGGCGCGCACGTCGGCGCTGTCGTCGGCGCGCGCGAAGTCGGCCAGTTTCGGACCCAGCGCGGCGAGATCGGCGGTGGCGATCGCCCGGGCACGCTCGGCCGGATCGCGGCTTTCCCAGGCGGGCTTGTTGCGCAGGTTGAACATGGCAGGCGTGGCCGGGGTGGAAACCGCCTAGCCTGACCATCCCGGCGGGGAAGTCAACCGCCATTGGTCGCGGCGGATCCCGCCATCGTCGCCGCCGCGCCGCGCCGCTATCCTGCGCGCGACCCCACCGGCCCGGAGGCGCCATGACCGCACCCCTGTCCCGACCCGACCTGCGTGGACGGGTGAGCGCGGAAGAATGGGCCCTGCGCACCGACCTCGCGGCCTGCTACCGGCTGGTCGCCCGCTTTGGCTGGTCCGACCTCGTGTTCACGCACATTTCCGCCCGCGTGCCCGGCGAGCACGACCGTTTCCTGATCAATCCCTACGGGCAGTTGTTCGGCGAGATCCGCGCCTCGGGGCTGGTCAAGGTCGACGCCGAAGGGCAGGTCGTGGACGGCTCGGCCTGGCCCGTGAACCCGGCCGGTTTCACCATCCACAGCGCGGTGCACGCGGCGCGCCACGACGTGCAGTGCGTGCTGCATACCCACACCGTGAACGGGATCGCGGTGTCGGCGCAGGCCGATGGCCTGCGTCCGGTTTCGCAGCAGTCGATCTTCGTGCTGTCCAGCCTCGGCTACCACGACTACGATGGCGTCGCCCTGCGCGACGACGAGAAGCCGCGCCTGGTGCGCGACCTCGGCGATCGCACCTTCCTGATGCTGCGCAACCACGGGCTGCTCACGGTGGGTGCCACGGTGGCCGATGCCTTCCTCGCGATGTACCTGTTCGAGACCGCCTGCGCGATCCAGGTGCGCGCGCAGGCGGGCGGCGACGACCTGGTGGCCATCCACCCCCAGATCATCGCCACCGCGCAGCAGCAGGCCGCGCAGGTCACCAAGAGCCTCGGCGGCGCGCTGGCCTGGCCTGGCCTGCTGCGCCTGCTCGACCGCGAAGACCCGTCGTTCCGCGACTGAGGTCCGACCATGCAAGCCCTCGAATGGCCCGTGCGCAGCGCGGACGGGCACGCCGCCGCGGTGCGCGCCCATCTGCCGGACGGCGCGCGCGCGGGTCTGGTCTTCTTGCCGGCGATGGGCGTGGCGGCACGCCACTACGACGGCCTCGCGCAGGCGCTGGCGGCGCACGGCGTGGCGCTGGCCGTGCACGAGTGGCGCGGTCTCGGCCGCAGCGCGCTGCGCGCCTCGCGTCGCCACGACTGGGGCTACCGCGAATTGCTGGAACTCGACCTGCCGGCCACCGTGTCGGCGGTGCACGCGGCGGCGCCGGCGCTGCCGTGGTCGATCGGCGGCCACAGCCTCGGCGCGCAGTTCGCCGCCCTGCATGCTGCGGTGGACGAGCGCCTGCGCGGCATCTTCGTGGTCGCCGCCGGCGCCCCGTACTGGCGCACGTTCCCGCGCTCGCAGCGCTTCGTGCTGCGCGGCTTGTTCGGCGTGATGAACGGCCTCGGCGCGATGAGCGGCTATTTCCCCGGGCGGCGCACCGGCTTCGCCGGCAACGAGGCGCGCGGCGTGATCCGCGACTGGACCTGGACCGGTTGCCACGGCCACTACCGCGTGCCTGGGCTCGCGCGCGACCCCGAGGCGGCGCTGCACGCCTGCCGCCAGCCGGTGCTCGCGCTGCGCTTCACCGAGGACTGGTACGTACCGCGCGCCTCGCTCGACCACCTGCTGGCCAAGTTGCCGCAGGCGCGCATCGCGCGCGAGGAACTCGGGCGCGACGTGCTCGGTGGGCGCAAGGCCGATCACTTCGGCTGGATGAAGGAGCCGCAGCCGGTGGCGTCGCGGGTCGCCGCATGGCTGGCCGGCGAACCGCGCTGACCCGAGGCGCGGGTGTGAAGGTCTCCTAGGCAGGCTGCAGCGGGCGCGCGGCGCGCGCCACCAGCGGACGCGCCAGTTCGGGCAGGTGTCCGCAGCCTTCGGCCGTCACCCGCAGCCGGTCCGGCGCGCGCGCCACCCAGCCGTCGGCGGCGTGCGCGCCGATCGCGTCCCAGATCGCCTCGAGTCCGTCGCCGAGCAGCGCGCGCGGCAGTTCGTGGTAGGCGAACAGATGGTCGGCCGCGGCGTGCAGGCGCGCCTCCAGCGCGCCACGGTGATGTGCGGCGACTACCGGCAGGCGGCCGTCGCGCAGGCGCCGCTCCCACTCGCCGCGCAGCGGTTCGTTGCGCGCGAGCACGGCGCCCGCCGCGCTGATCCGACCCGGGCCGAAGCCCAGGGTGTCGGCCGCGGAGCCGCTGGCGTAGCCGTGCAGCCAGCGCCGCAGGGTGCCGGTGGCGCGCGCCTCCAGCCACGGGTCGCCATCGAGGACGAACCAGCCGTCGCCCACCGGCAGGTATCCCGCGGCCTGTAGCGCGCGGGCGGCGAAGGCGAACGCGGCGTCGACCTCGGCAGCGAGCGAGACCGCGTCGCAGGGCACCGCGCGCTGCCCCGGGTAGCGGGCGGGATCGTGCACGTAGCGCAGGCAGCGGATGCGGTCGGGACCGATCCGCTGCAGCGCTTCGAGGGTCGCGGCGAGGCGCGCCGTGTCCTGGCCCGGCAGACCGCACACCAGGTCCAGCGCCACGCTGTCGAAGCCTGCCTGCTGCGCAGCGAGCACCGCTTCGGCGACCAGCGCGCGCGACTGCAGGCGGCCGCTGCCGGCCTGCACGCCCGGATCGAGGTCCGCCATCCCGAAGCGCAGGTGGCGGAAGCCGAGCGCGCGCAGCAGCGCCAGTTGCGCGCGGCTGCTGCGCCGCGGGTCGCAGTCGATCGAGGATTCGGCGTCTGCCGGCCAGCGGAAATGGCGCTCGACCCGTTCGACCAGACGGCCGAGCTGGGCGTCGTCGAGCAGGTTGGGCGTGCCGCCGCCGACGTGCAGCCGCAGCAGTTCGCGGCGCGTGCCGAGGATGGATGCGGCGAGTTCGAGTTCGATCTCCAGCGCGTCGAGGTAGCGGTCGACCGCCGAGCCGTCGCCGGTGGCGACGACATCGTGTGCGCAGTAGGCGCACCGCTGCGCACACAGCGGCAGGTGGATGCCGATCGCGAGGCCCTGCGCCGGCCGCGAGGCCACCTGGTCCAGCGCCGCCATCCAGGTCGGCAGCGGGAACGATGCGCGCCATTCCGACGGTTGCGGCAGCACCGGCCAGACCTCGCCCGGTTTCCCGGGGGCCGGCGGGACCGGCAGCCGCGCCCTCGGCACCATCGCGGCACGCGGCCGCCACACCGCAGTTTGCCGCGGTTGCTCCTGCCTCACGTCGGCCATGGCCGCTCCTCCCCGCCGGATGCCGGCCACGCTAGGCCGACCCGCCGCGCGGTGGATTGCGCCAGATCAATTTCGATGCGTGTCGACGGCCGCGGTGCCACCGCCTCGCCATGATCCAGGTCAAGGAGCGCCCCCGCCCGACCGCGTAGCGTCGCCCCATCGCCGCAGAAGGAGGGGGCAACGTGCGCATCCTGCTTGTGCATCCGAACTACCACTCGGGCGGCGCCGAGATCGCCGGCAACTGGCCACCGGCCTGGGTCGCATACCTCGCCGGTGCGCTCAAGGCCGGCGGCTATACCGAGATCCGCTTCGTCGACGCGATGACCCACCACCTCGACGAGGACGCCGTGCGGCAGGCGATCGTCGACTATCGGCCGGACATCGTCGGCGCGACGGCGATCACGCCGGCGATCTACAAGGCCGAGCGCCTGCTGCAACTCGCCAAGGAAGTCGATCCGGCGATCGTCACCGTGCTCGGCGGGATCCACGGCACCTTCATGTACCCGCAGGTGCTCAAGGAAGCGCCGTGGATCGACGCCATCGTGCGCGGCGAGGGCGAGCAGGTGTTCCTCAACCTGGTGCGCGCGGTCGATTCCGGCCACTGGCTCGAGCGCCGCTCGATGGTGCGCGGCATCGCCTATGCGGTGGACGGCCGGGTGATCGCCACCCCCGCCGAGCCGCCGATCGCCGACCTCGACAAGATCAGCCCCGACTGGGCGATCCTCGAGTGGGACCAGTACATCTACATCCCGATGAACCGGCGCGTGGCGATCCCCAACTTCGCCCGCGGCTGCCCGTTCACCTGCACCTTCTGCAGCCAGTGGAAGTTCTGGCGCGACTATCGGGTGCGCGACCCGAAGAAGGTGGTCGACGAGATCGAGGGTTTGGTGCGCGACCACCAGGTCGGCTTCTTCATCCTCGCCGACGAGGAGCCCACCATCCACCGCAAGAAGTTCATCCAGTTCTGCCAGGAATTGATCGACCGCAAGCTGCCGGTGCTGTGGGGCATCAACACGCGCGTGACCGACATCCTGCGCGACGAGGCCCTGCTGCCGATGTACCGGCAGGCGGGGCTGATCCACGTCTCGCTGGGCACCGAGGCCGCCGCGCAACTGAAGCTGGAGCGCTTCAACAAGAAAACCACGATCGCGCAGAACAAGAAGGCGATCCAGCTGCTGCGCGACGCCGGCATCGTGGCCGAGGCGCAGTTCATCGTCGGGCTGGAGAACGAGACCGCCGAGACCCTGGAGGAGACCTACCAGATGGTCATGGACTGGAAGCCCGACATGGCCAACTGGGCGATGTACACGCCGTGGCCGTTCTCCGACCTGTTCAAGGAACTGACCGGCAAGGTCGAGATCTACGACTTCGAGAAGTACAACTTCGTAACCCCGATCATCAAGCCCGACGCGATGGATCGCGGCGAGCTGCTCGACCGCGTGATGCGCAACTACCGGCGCTTCTACATGCGGAAGTCGTTCTTCGAATACCCCTGGATCCGCGACAAGGCCAAGCGCAAGTACATGCTCGGCTGCTCAAGGCCTTCCTCAAGAGCGGCTTCCAGCGCACCTTCTACGACCTCGGCAAGGTCGGCTACTGGGGCCCGCAGACCAAGAAGAAGGTCGACTTCCACTTCGATGCCGCGCGCACCCGCGAGAACACCATCGCCGCCGACATGGGCGACGGCGGCGACTGGACCACGGTGCACGAGAAGAAGATCGAGCTGAAGGCCGGCAGGAAGGCGGCGCAGGCGGCCGGCGCGATGGCCTGCGGCGGCGGTACCGAGCAGCTCGCCGAAGCCGACGAGCCGGCGGCGCCGTCTCGCTGAGGCGATGATGGACGCCACCGCGCGCATCGGGCCGAACGCCATCACGCGGGTGGCCGAGGTGATGCGCGAGCGCTTCGGCCCCGACGGCGCGGACGGCGTGTTCGCCGCCGCCGGACTGTCGCGCTACCTCGCCGCCCCGCCGGAGCGGATGGTGGACGAGGCCGACGTGGCGGCGCTGCACCGGCGCCTGCGCGAAACGCTCGGCCTGCAGGAGGCGCGCCGGATTGGCCGCGACGCGGGCTGGCGCACCGGCGGGTACCTGCTCGCCCATCGCATCCCGCGCCCGGTGCAGTGGCTGCTGCGTGCGCTGCCGGCGCCGCTGGCGGCGCGCGCCCTGCTGGCGTCGATCGCCCGCCATGCGTGGACCTTCGCCGGCAGCGGACGCTTCCGGGTGCTGCACGGCACGCCGCTGCTGCTGTTCATCGAGGGCAATCCGCTGTGCCGCGGCGTGCGCGCCGACCAGCCGCTGTGCGATTTCTACGCGGCGACCTTCGAGCGCCTTTTCCGCGCCCTGGTGCACCCGGCCGCGCAGGTGCGCGAGGTCGCATGCGAATCGACCGGCGCCCCGGCCTGCGTGTTCGAGGTGCGCTGGTCCTGACGCAGGCGGCCGCGCCGGCTTCGCGCGTGCTCTTACGCTGGCCAGTCGCCGCGTCGACGTGCACCGCCGCCCCGCGCAGGATGAAGCGGTGCAGTTCGTGCGCGAGGTGGCGCTCCAGCGGGCGCGCCATCCCGCGCGGGCGGACGTGGCCGCGGACGGCCTGCCAGGTCTGCATCGGGTCGGCGTCGATCGCCATCCGGGTGCGCACCACGTCGCATCGCGGATTGCGCGCGAACGATCGACCGATGCGATCGACGCGCCGGCGGACGGTGCGGAACCAGGGCAGCGAAGGCTCCTGTGGTGGACGGTCCGGAAGCCGCGTGGCAGCCTTGGGTGACGTGAGGCCGACCCGGCGCATCGGGATGGTCTCTCCGCCGCACGCGCCGCGTGCGGATCAGGATCCATGGAGGCCAGGCCATGTCGCGGTTGCCGCACCCGCTCGTCCCCGCCGTGCTCGCACTCTGCGCGCTCACCGCCTGTGCCGGTGTCGGCACGCCCGCCGCGGGCGACGCGCCGACGCCGACGTGGCCCGACTCGCGCTGGACCGTGGTCGCCCTGGCCGACGACACGGGGCGGCTCGCCGAGGTCCGGGCGGGCATCGCGATCGACCTCGCGTTCGACGCCGCGGCGACGCGCGTGACGGGGTCGGCGGGCTGCAACCGCTACAGTGCCCCGGTCACGCTGGAGGGCCGGGGCCTGCGCTTTGGCGCCGCCGCCGCGTCCAAGCGCATGTGCGTCGACCCGGGTGACGTGATGGCGATGGAAGCGCGTTTCCTGCGTGCGCTCGGCCGGGTCGCGGTGGCGGCGCCGGAGGGCGCGCGGGTCGCCTTGCAGGACGCCGAGGGCGGGGCGGTGATGCTGATCGCGCCTGCGCCGGCCGAGTGATCCGCGCCGGCCGGATCACGCCGCGGTAACGCGCGCGGCGCTGCAATCGCGGTTTCCGTCCTTGCGATCGGCCATGCGTCCACTGCCCATCCTGCTCTGCGCTGCCTGGCTGGCCGCTTTCGCGAGCGTGGCATCCGCGCAGGACGAGGACCTCGTCCGCCGCGACCACCTGTCGGTGCAACTGGTGGCCGCCGACCGCGCGGTGGTGCCGGGTGGCACGCTGGACGTTGCGCTGCGGCTCGTGCACGACGCGCACTGGCACACGTACTGGCTCAACCCCGGTGACTCCGGGCTGGCGACAAAACTGGCCTGGACCCTGCCGGAAGGGGCGAGCGCGGGCCCGATCCGCTGGCCGGCACCGTCGCGCCTGCCGCTGGGGCCGCTGATCAATTTCGGTTACGAGGGTGACCTGCTGCTGCCGGTGCGGATCGCGCTGCCGGCGACGCTCGCGCCCGGCGACACCTTCTCGGCGACGGTGAAGGCGTCGTGGCTGGTGTGCAAGGAGGAGTGCATCCCGGGCGATGCGTCGCTGTCGCTGGCCCTGCCGGTGGCCGAGCGTGCGCAGCCGGATCCCGACTGGTCCGCGCGGATCGGGGCCGCGATCGCCGCCGAGCCGCCGCGCGTCGATTGGCCGGCGCGGATCGCGCGCGAGGGTGAGACGATCGTCGTCGCGGTCGAGCCCGCGGGCGCCGAACTGGACGCAGCGACGCTGGAGGTGTTTCCGCTGCCGACCCAGGTGATGGCCACTGCGCGCGGGCGCGTCGCGGCGGCCGATGGCGGTGGACTGCGCATCGACACGCCGATCAGCGATGCCTTCGTCGAACTTCCCGCGCAGGTCGACCTGCTGCTGGTGGACGGCGCAGCGGGCGCGCGGCGCGCGGTGCAGGTCAGCGCGGCGGCGGCGACCGCGCCGCTGCCGTCCGCCGCGCAGGGCGGCGATGCGGGCGCGGCCGGTGGCGGCGACGGGGTCGGCCTGCTCGCTGCCTTGCTGTTCGCGCTGGCCGGCGGCGTGCTGCTCAACCTGATGCCCTGCGTGTTCCCGGTGCTGTCGCTGAAGGCGATGGGACTCGCCGCGCACGCACACGAACGTCCTCGCGCGCGGCGCCACGGGCTGCTCTACCTCGCCGGCGTGCTGGCGGCGTTCGCGGCACTGGCCGGCACCTTGATCGCGCTGCGCGCGGCCGGTGAGCAACTGGGCTGGGGCTTCCAGCTGCAACTGCCCTGGGTGGTCGGCGCGCTGGCGCTGCTGATGCTGGCGATGGGCCTGTCGCTGTCCGGCGTGTTCGAGATCGGCGGCGGCTGGATGGGGGCCGGGCAGTCGCTGGCCGGTCGCGACGATGGCCGCGGCGCGTTCTTCACCGGCGTGCTCGCGGTGCTGGTGGCGAGTCCCTGCACGGCGCCGTTCATGGGCCCCGCGCTCGGCTTCGCGGTGACCCAGGCGCCGGGGGTGGCGCTGGCGGTGTTCCTCGCGCTGGGCCTGGGTCTCGCGCTGCCGATCGTGCTGCTGTCGTTCGCCCCCGCGCTGGCGCAGCGCCTGCCGCGGCCGGGCGCGTGGATGCAGACCTTCAAGCAGGCGATGGCGTTCCCGCTCTATCTCACCGCGGTGTGGCTGCTGTGGGTGCTGGGCCGGCAGGTGGGCGTCGACGGCCTGGCCCTGCTGCTGGCTGGCGCCGTGGCGCTCGCGTTCTCGCTGTGGCAACTCGGCCGCACCGGTGGTGCCTGGCGCGGCGTCGGGATCGCCGCGGGCTTCGCGGGCGCGCTGGCCGCGCTGGTCGCGTTGCCGGCGCCGGGCGGCGCCGGCGCGGCGCCGGCACGCGCCGACGAGGTCGCATGGGAACCATGGTCACCCGAGCGCGTGGCCAGCCTGCGCGCGGAAGGGCGGCCGGTGCTGGTCAACATGACCGCCGCCTGGTGCATCACCTGCCTCGCCAACGAGCGCGTCGCCCTGTCCAGCGACGCCTTCCAGCAGCGCCTGGCGCAAACGGGTACCGCCTACCTCAAGGGCGACTGGACCCAGCGCGACGCACGGATCACCGAGTACCTCGCGCGCTTCGGCCGCAACGGCGTGCCGCTGTACGTTCTGTATCCCGCGGGCGGCGGCGAGCCGGACGTCCTGCCGCAACTGCTCACTCCGGACCTCGTCGACGCCGCCTTGACTCGCGCGGCACAACGCTAGTGATCCCCCACGGAGGATTCGACCCATGATGCGCATCGCAAGCCTCGCCGCCGGCCTCGTGCTGGCCCTCGGTTCCGTCACCGTTCACGCCAAGGCCCAGGTCGGCCAGCCGGCGCCGGCGTTCACGCTCACCGACTCCAACGGCAAGACGCACTCGCTGGCCGACTTCAAGGGCAAGACCGTGGTGCTGGAGTGGACCAACGCCGAGTGCCCGTTCGTGAAGAAGCACTACGAGCCGAAGAACATGCAGACCCAGCAGGGCGAGGCGAAGACCGCCGAGGTCGTGTGGCTCACCGTCAACTCCGGCGCGCCCGGCAAGCAGGGCCACGTCGACGGCGCCGGCGCCAACGCGATCATCGCGTCCACCGGCGGCCAGCAGGCCGCCTACCTGCTCGACGCCAGCGGCGAAACCGGCAAGGCCTATGGCGCGAAGACCACGCCGCACATGTACGTGATCGACGGCGAGGGCACGCTGCGCTACGCCGGGGCGATCGACTCCAACCCCAGCGCCGACCCGGCCGACATCCCGGCCGCGACGCAGTACGTGCGCAACGCACTGGCCGATCTCGCCGCCGGCCGTCCGGTGGCGGTGGCGAACACGCAGCCGTATGGGTGCTCGGTGAAGTACGCGAACTGAGCGGGCGCCGTTCGGGTGGCGGTGGACGGGCCGGCACTGCCGGCCCGTTTGCTGTGCGGGATCGGGTGCGTCTGCGCGGAGCGTGGCGTTTCGTGCTTGCGGCTCGCGTCTTGCATCGCGCCCTCACCCGTAGGAGCGCGCTTGCGCGCGACTGCCACGTCTCGACCTTGCCGCAGGCGTCTTTCGTGCGAAGTCTCCGGTGTAGGAGCGCTGCGTGCAGCGCGACCGCCACGTCTCGATCTTGCCGCGGGCGTCTTGCGTCGCGCCCTCGACCGTAGGAGCGCGCTTGCGCGCGACCGTCACGTTTCGACCTTGCTGCTGGCGTCTTGAGCGCGGGCTTGTGTTGTTGTCGCAAGCGACAAGGCGTTTTTGTGCCGCTGCCGCTGCCGGAAAAGCTTTGTTGCTTGCGACGACAAAACAACCTCGCACGCAAGACGCCTGCGCCAAGATCGGCGCGTGGCGGTCGCGCGCAAGCGCGCTCCTACAGTTGAAGCGGCGGGGCGAGACTCTTTATCGCTGGCGATGACAGAACAACCTCCCACGCAAGACGCCTGCGCCAAGATCGGCACGTGGCGGTCGCGCTGCACGCAGCGCTCCTACGGGTGAGGGCGCGATGCAAGACGCCAGCGGCAAGATCGAGAGGTGGCGGTCGCGCGCAAGCGCGCTCCTACGGGCGTGCCGGCAGCACCCGGAAACGATGCGCATCGACACGGCCGCGGCGCCGAGGTCTTGCTCCCGCGCGAAACCACGCGTTGTCAGCGACGCGGCTTCCCAGGACGGCGCATTGCAGCCCGGCGTCGCGAGACCCGCGCCTCAGCGCGGGCTGACCTCGTCGAACCGCGGCGGCAAGCGGGTGAAGGTGCGGTCGGCGTCGATGTCGGTGGCGATCACGCCGGCGCGCACCGTCACCGGGACCAGCAGGCCGCTGGCGCAGGCGGGCGCGTCGGCAGCGCAGTCCTCGAGCGGGCTGGCGTGCGCGGCCACGGTGCGGCGGGCGCTGCCGTCCTGCAGCGCGAAGGCCACCACGTCGTAGTCGCCGGGGGCGAGTCCGGTGAGCAGGAAATCATCCTGGCCGGCGGCACGCTCGACGCAGCCGGCGCGCAGTGTGGGTTCGCGGGGCACGGCGCACACGCGTAGCGCGGGTCTGCCGCCGTCGGGCCACGCGACCCGACCGGCGATGCCGCCGCGTGATTCGTCGATGCCGAGCGCGAGTTCCGCGGCCACATCGCGCGGCGGCTCCAGCGCGCAGACCAGCAGCGCGGCACCGTCCTCGCGGGCGAGCACTTCGACGCGGCGCCGCGGAAGGGCGGGATCGCGCGCGATCCAGCGCTGGGCGTCGACCGCCTCGAAGCGCAGACCCAGGCGGCTGGCCGTGGCGTCCCGCAAGCGCGTGGCCGAGGCGCGCAGCACGGCGCGCACGCGCCGCGTGCCGTCGGCGTCGCTGGCGGCGCCGACCTCGCGCGCCGGCATGCCGCCGACCATCACGGGTGGATCGGCGTCGCACTCTACGGCGCTGCCCTGGCGCAATCGCAGTTCGCGACAGGCCAGGCCCGGCGTCTCGAGCAGCCGCGATTCCAGCGTGCCCGCCGCGACGTCGAGGCTGTCCCAGTCGGTGCAGGCGAACCATCCCGGCAGCGGGCCGGCCATCGCCGGCGCCGCGGCGGCCAGGGCGATGATGGCCAGTCGCAGCGATCGCATGTGTTACCTCCGTGGCCAGTCTAGTCCCCCTCGTGCGGACCGGATGGTGCGGCGCACCCATGACTTATGCCCCATGTCGCGAATGTGCAGGCGGCGCGAAGATCGCGCATCGCCTGGGGGGAGGGCGAGACCCGGACCATCGCCGGCGCAGCCCGGCCCAACGGAGACTCGACATGCGTGCATGGGTGGGGTGGGGAGCCGTGCTGCTCCTCGGAAGCGGGGCGGCCTGCGCGCAGACCGTCGACGAACTGGTCGCGAAGCACGTCGAGGCGCGCGGCGGACTGGCCGCGATCCAGGCCATGAAGTCGACCCGCGCGACGGGACGCATGAACTTCAGCGGTGGCGACTTCTCGGTCGAGCTCGGTTACGCCGGGACCGTGCTCGGCGGCGTCGGCTGCCGCAGCGAGGTCTCGCTGCAGGGCCTGACCGCGATCACCGCCTTCGATGGCAAGGAAGGCTGGAACATCTCGCCCTTCCAGGGGCGCCGCGATCCGGAGCGCATGTCGGCGGAGGACGCGAAGTCGCTGGAGTACTGCGCCGACCTCGCCGGTCCGCTGGTCGACTGGAAGGCCAAGGGCCACCAGGTGGACTACCTCGGAACCGAGGATGTCGACGGCACCGAGGCGCACAAGCTCAAGGTCACGCTGGCCAACGGCAACGTGCAGTTCGTCTACCTCGACCCGGACTACTTCCTGGAGATCCGCACCCTCAGCCAGTCCACCGTGCGCGGGGTCAAGCAGGAGCAGGAGACCGACGTCGGCAACTACGAGCAGGTCGCCGGCGTGTGGATCCCGTTCTCGATCGAGTCCGGCCCGAAGGGCGGGCCGAAGGGGCAGAAGATCACCCTGGACAAGGTCGAGGCCAACGTCGACATCGATCCCGCGCAGTTCGCGTTCCCGGCGAAGTGAGGAACCCACCATGAAGCAGCACCTCCTGTTCCTCGCCCTGCTCGCCGGCGTATCCGGCGCCGCCGCCGCCCAGGCCCCGGCCCCGGCCACGCGCTTCGACGCCGCGACGATCTCCGGCCTCAACGCGCGCAACATCGGCTCGGCCACCATGAGCGGCCGCATCAGCGCGATCGCCGCCCATCTCGACGACGGCAAGGTCACGATCTACGCCGGCGCGGCCAGCGGCGGCGTGTGGAAGTCCACCGACGGTGGCACCACCTACCAGCCCATTTTCGATCGCCAGCCCGTGCAGTCGATCGGCGCGATCGCGCTCGATCCGCGCGATCCGAAGACCGTGTGGGTCGGCACCGGCGAGTCGTGGACCCGCAACTCGGTGTCGATCGGCAACGGCATCTACCGCTCGAAGGACGGCGGCGACACCTGGGAATACCTGGGCCTGCCGGGTACCGAGCGCATCACCAAGATCCTGGTCCACCCGCAGGACGGCAACGTGGTGTTCGCCTGCGCGCCCGGCGCGTTGTGGAGCGACTCCAAGGAGCGCGGCCTGTTCCGCACCACGGACGGCGGCAAGACCTGGCAGCAGGTGCTGTCCGGCCCGAATGCGTCGACCGGCTGCTCCGGCGTGACCATGGATCCGCAGGACCCGCGCAAGCTGTTCGCCGGCACCTGGGATTTCCGCCGCAAGGGCTGGACCTTCCGTTCGGGCGGCGAGGGCCCCGAGGCCTTCTCGGGGAGCGGGCTGTATCGCTCGAACGACGGCGGCAGCACCTGGACCGAACTCGCGGCCGGCGCCAATGGCCTGCCGAACAAGCCCTACGGACGCATCGAGGTCGAGATCGCGCCCACGGATGCCAAGCGCGTCTATGCCTTCATCGAGGGCGTCGATTCCGCGCTCTACGTCTCCAGCGACGGTGGTGCGACCTGGGAGCAGCGCGACAAGAGCCAGATGATGGTCTGGCGGCCGTTCTACTTCGCCAACCTGGTGGTCGACCCGACCAACGCCGATCGCCTGTTCAAGATGAACCTGCGCCTGATCGTCAGCGAGGACGGCGGTCGCTCGTTCTCCGACAGCGCCGGCAGCACGCATGCCGACTCGCACGACCTGTGGATCAATCCCACGAACCCGAAGCACCTGGTGCTCGGCGACGACGGCGGCATGTGGTACAGCCACGACGGCGGCTCGCGCTGGGACAAGAGCGAGAACCTGCCGATCTCGCAGTTCTACCACGTGGCGGTCGACGAGCAGGATCCCTACCAGGTCTACGGCGGCCTGCAGGACAACAGTTCGTGGATCGGCGATTCGCAGTACCCGGGCGGCATCACCAACGACCGCTGGAACAACATCTACGGCGGCGACGGCTTCTGGGTGCTGCCCGACAACGCCGACCCGCGCTACGTCTACGCCGAGTACCAGGGCGGCAACCTCGCGGTGTTCGACCGCCAGACGCGGCAGTCGCGCGCGATCCAGCCCAAGGCCGGCGCGGGCGAGAAGCTGCGCTTCAACTGGAACACGCCGATCCACCTCTCGCCCACCGCCAAGGGCACGCTGTATGTCGGCGCGCAGTACCTGTTCCGCACCCGCGACCGCGGACAATCGTGGGAGCGCATCTCGCCGGACCTGACTACCAACGACCCGCGCAAGCAGCAGCAGGAGCTGTCCGGCGGCATCACGGTCGACAACTCCTCGGCCGAGATGCACACCACGATCTACTCGATCAGCGAATCGCCGCTGGACGGCCGCGTGATCTGGATCGGCACCGACGACGGCCAGGTGCAGTTGACGCGCGACGGCGGCGCCAACTGGACCAACCTCACGCGCAACCTGAAGGGCCTGCCGAAGGAGAACTGGATCTCCTGGGTCGAAGCCTCGCGCCATGATCCGGGCACGGCCTACGTGGTGGTCGACCGCCACACCTTCGGCGACATGGACCCGCACGTGTTCCGCACCACCGACTACGGGCGCAGCTGGACCCGCGTCGCGGCCGCCGCGCAGGGCATCCGCGGCTACGCCCACGTGGTCAAGGAAGACCTGGTCGATCCGGAACTGCTCTACCTCGGTACCGAGAAGGGCCTGTGGATCAGCAATGACGGCGGCGGCCGCTGGGCCGAGTTCAAGGGCGGCAACTTCCCCGCGGTGGCGGTGCGCGACCTCGCGCTGCAGGCGCGCGAGAACGATCTCGTGATCGGCACCCACGGCCGCGGCATCTGGATCATCGACGACCTCACGCCGCTGCGCGCACTGGACGACGCCACCCTGGCCAGGGACGCCGCCTTCCTGCCGTCGCGCCCGGTGCAGCAGCGCATCGCCGGGGTCGGTGGCTGGAGCGAGGGCGATGCCAAGTTCGCCGGCGCCAATCCCCAGGGCGGCGCGGTGATCACCTACTACCAGCGCACGCGGCACCTGTTCGGGCCGATCAAGATCGAGATCCTCGACGCCGCCGGGAAACTGGTGGACACCATCCCGGCCAGCAAGCGGCGCGGCATCAACCGCGTGTCGTGGTCGATGCGGGTCGCGCCGCCGCGTGCGCCGAAGGGCGCGCAGGCGGCCTTCAACGCCACCCAGGGCCCGCGCGTGCTGCCGGGCACGTACACCGTGCGCCTGACCAAGGGCAAGGAAGTGTACGAAACGACGCTGCAGATCGGGCTCGACCGCCGCGCCGACTACAGTGTCGACGACCGCAAGGCGCAGTTCGACGCCGCGATGCGCACCCACGCGCTGTTCGGGCGCATGAGCGGGATCGCCGATCGCATCCAGATGGCGCAGGCGCTGGCCGGACGGGCGGGCGCCGGGCTCGGCGAGGGCGAGCGGCTGAAGGGCGATCTCGCGCGCTTCGGCGAGGAACTCGACGCGGTGCGGCGCAAGATCGTCGCCACCAAGGAGGGCGGGGCGATCACCGGCGAGTTGCGCTTGCGCGAGCACACCGACGAACTGTACGGCGCGCTGCTCGGCTACGAAGGGCGTCCCGGCGACTACCTGCTGGCGCGCATCGAGGTGCTGTCGGGCGAGATCGCCGCCGTCGGCAGCGAGCTCGACGTGCTGCTCGCGCAGCGGCTGCCGAAGCTCAACGACGCGCTGCGCGACGAGGGCCAGCCGCCGATCGAACTGCCGCCGATGCCGGCAGTGGCGACGGCCGACGTGTCCAGCGCCGACCTGCAGGGCGCGTTCGCGACTTTCCTCGGCCGGCCGTGGCAACGGCCGATCCGGATCTCCAAGCGCCGCTGAGGCGATCGTCTCCTCGGGTCAGGGAACGACCCCTTCGACGGCCCGCTCCGGCGGGCCGTTATTCTTTGCGCACGCCCGGTCGGTCAGCGCGCGGCGAGGTGGCAGGTCTCGCACTGGTCGCCGATGTCCTTGACCAGGGCATTGAGTGCGGTGCAGTCGGCGGGCGGGGCGGCCAGCGCGGCGTCGAGCGTGGCGACCAGGGTCCGGTGCCGCTGCACGAAGTCCGGACCCGGATCGCGCGCTTCGATGAAGGCCGGCACCACCTCCTCGGTCAGCGCGCGCAGGCGGGCCAGCGGGACGCCGCTGGCGTCCGGCGGGCAGCGCGGATCGGCCAGCTGGCGGCGCAGGCCGTCGTAGTGGTGCCGCATCCCGGCCATCACCCCGCGCGGGTAGGCGCCCTGACTGCGGGTCAGGTTGGCGTAGAACAGGCTCAGGGTGGCACCGGCGAACAGGCCGAGCAGCAGGCCGATCAGGACTCTCAAGGCGCACTCCGCAACGTGGCGATCGAAGGGCCGCCTAGGGTAGCCGGCGGCGGCTTTCCCCAGCGTGCAGGGCAGGGCAACATCGGCTCGGCGGCGCCCTCCGGCGTCGAAGGGACCGATGATGGACGGCGAACGGCGATTCCGGCTCTACGACGCGGCGGCCACCGAGGCACTGCTCGACGGCATGGCGCGCGCGCTCGCGCCACGCATCCACGAACCGGCCGCGACCTTGTTGATCGGCATCCGGCGCCGCGGCGCGCCGCTGGCGGATGCGCTCGGTGCGCGGCTGGCGGCGCGCCACGCGCTGCCGCGGCTGCGTCGGCTCGACCTGCACATCAAGCGCTATGCCGACGACCTGCGCCTGCTGCATCCCGACACGCAACTGACCGAGCAGGGCCCGGATGTGGCCGCGGCCGTGCACGGACGCGACGTGGTGCTGGTCGACGACGTGCTCTACCAGGGGCACTCGCTGCTGCGCGCGGTGCGCTGGCTGGTGGATGCGGGGGCACGCTCGATCCGCACCGCGCTGCTGGTCGACCGGGCCATCGCGGCCTTGCCGGTGCATGCGGACGTGGCCGGCGCGACCTTGCGCATCCCCGACGACGCGGTGGTCGAGTGCAACGTGCCGCCGTTCGAGCCGGAACTCGCGATCGACCTGTGGTTCCCGCCGCCGGCCGCGCGCTGACGCGGGGCGGCGTGGCCTTGTCGCGCGCCGCTGCGTGCGACAATCGCAGGCCCCGGTCGCCCGCTGCCGCCATGTCGAATCCCGTCCTCCTGCTCGCGCTGCTGTCGTCCTGGCCGGCCGTCGCGGACACGGCCCCGGCGCCCGCGACGGCGGCATCGCGCACGCTCGGCGAACTCGCGCTCGCCCGCGGCGCGCTGGGCTTCGCGCCGTGCACCGGCGAGGCCGCGCCGGCGCGCGGCGTAGGTGCCGCGCGCGATGCCGCGTCACTGGTGGCTGCGCTCAATCGGGGCGCCGATGGCTCGGCGTTCGTGGACGTGGACGCGGCGCGCGATGGCGACGGCCACTGGCGCATCGAGCGCGTCCGTCGTGCCTATCGACGTGGCCCGCGCTGCGGCGAGGACCTCGGCGAATTCGTCTGGCGCGGCACGCTGGCCGATGGCCAGTGGACGTTCAACGTCAGCCGACGCTACGTGGTGGTGCGGGGGCCCGGTGCGCGGCCCGCGTTCTTCCGCTACCAGCCGTTCAGCGCAGGGGCGGATGGTGCGCTGCGCTTCGCCGCGCAGGCCGACGGTCGCACGGTCGAGGCCGCCCTGCGCGCACAGCGCTGTCGCGCGGGGGACGGCGACTCGGTCAGTGACTGGTCCCTGCAGGTGGCGCTGGACGGCGCCACGTACGCGGGTTGCGCCTGGGGTGGGGAACCGCGCTGATCCGGCGCGTGCGCAAAAGGGGCGCCGACGGCCCATCCGTGGACCGTCGCCCGGTCCGTGCAGGACGGAACCGGAACCCGGGAGCGGCAGGGCGCCACGGGCCGCGCAAGAAGCGGAAGAATGCGTCGTCGCTCCGGACGAACAGCGCAACTTACTGGGGATCAACCGAATCGCTTACAGCATAAGTGACACTGTTTCCATTCCCCCACTGCAACGTCGATCGACCCTCCGGGCCGTGCCCCCGATCCTGCCCTTCGCACGGTAAACACCGGGAAAATCAGGACTGCATCGCATCCTTGGCCTCCACAATGCCCGCTTCCCCGCCGGTTGCCAAGGGGGGGTGGCGCTTTCGACGATGCTGTCGCCGGGAAGTCGCACAGTAACGCTTCATCCCGGGTCCTGTCCGACGGTCGGCGCCGATGCCCGGATTCGGGTTCCGCGGGGCGCCGGTGCCGCAGCGCCGGGCGATCCGGCGACACCGCGCGGTCACCGCGTCGTCATGCGGGTGCCATGGATCGCTCACAGCATCGCGAGCTTTCCGCCTGAGGATTTCCGATGAAGCCGCATCCGCTCGCGCTGGCGCTGGCCAGCGCCCTCGTGCTGGGTTCCCATGCGCCGTCCACCGTTGCCGCTGCCGCCGGTGCCGCAGCGTCCGAAGGTGCGGCGTCCGACGCCGCGCAGGCCGCGCCGCGCGAACTCGAAGAGGTCGAGGTGACGGCCAACGTCTACCGTGACCGCACCGAGGCGGTGGCGCCGACCCTGTCCTACGACCTCGAGTACTTCCAGCGCTTCGAGCCGCTGACCGTGGGCGACATGCTCAAGCGGGTGCCGAGCGTCGCCTTCCTGTCCGACGTGCTGGAGTACGACGGCGTGCGCATGCGCGGCCTCGACCCGGGCTACACCCAGATCCTGATCAACGGCGAGCGGATCCCCGGCGCGGGCTTCGACCGCTCGTTCTTCGTCGACCGCATCCCCGCCGAACTGGTGGAGCGGATCGAGATCGTGCGCTCGGCGTCCGCCGACCGCAGCGGCGACGCGATCGCGGGCACCCTGAACATCGTGCTGCGCGACGGCTACTCGCTGGACGGCGGCTACGTGCGCCACGGTGGATTGCGCTACGACGACGACGTCACGCGCGGCACCGGCAGCGCGGTCTGGGGCGGCGAGTTCGGGCCGGGTCGCCTGCTGGTCGGCGCCAACGTACAGGGCCGGCGCAACCCGAAGGACAAGTTCAGCGCGCGCTTCGACGAGCCCGGTGGCGACCTGGAAAACACCGAAGTCCAGACCGACGTTCGCAGCGGCACGGACTACTCGGCCAACCTGTCGTACGTGCTGCCGATCGACGGCGGCCAGCTCGACTTCAGCGCGTTCTACGTGCGCACCGACCGCATCCAGGACGAGGACTCGATCGAGTACCGCAGCGGGGTCGAGACCGACCCGAACATCCTCACCCTGAACGACAACGACATCGACATCGACACCCGAAACTGGAACGTCGATGCCGGCTGGCGCCAGGAGGCCTTCGGCGGCGACAACAAGCTGCGTGTGGCCTATGCGCGCTACGACGACGAGCAGTTCGAGTTCGAGGACGAGATCGAGTACCTGCGCGACACGAACCCGTTCCCCGAGGACGACCGCTTCACCGGCGACCAGGAGTTCCGCGACCTGCTCGACAAGGAGATCAGCGCCGAGTTCTGGCACGAGCGGGGCGACGACGCGCTGCGCTGGAAGTTCGGCGTGCAGTACGTCGGCAAGGAGCGCGAGACCTCGATCCTCGCCGACCGCAACCGCATCACGATCCCGAACCCGCCGGCCGCGCGGCCGGTGATCCCCGGGGCCTTCGGGCCCTTTCTGCCGCCGCCCGGTGGACTCAACACCATCGAAGAGGACCGCATCGATCCCTTCGTCAAGGCCAGCGGCGTGTCCGGCGCCTTCGAGTGGGAGGCCGGCGTGCGCTGGCAGTCGACCGACGTGACGATCGACGACGCCACCGTCGAGGCCGACGAGGGCCGCCGCGAGAAGGACTACGACGAGTTCCTGCCGTCGCTGCACGTGCGCTGGAACCTCAGCGACGCGGACCGCATCACGGGCTCGGTCGCGCGCAGCATGCGCCGCCCCAACTTCGACCAGGTGACGCCGGCGCTGCTGGAGGCGGAGCTCGGCGACAACGACCTGCTCGGCAATCCCGAGCTCGAGCCCGAGACCGCCTGGGGCTTCGATCTCGGCTACGAGCGCAAGATCGGTCAGCGCGGGGTGTTCGGCGTCAACTTGTTCTATC
This sequence comes from Lysobacteraceae bacterium, assembly GCA_021299185.1. Classification (GTDB taxonomy): domain Bacteria; phylum Pseudomonadota; class Gammaproteobacteria; order Xanthomonadales; family Ahniellaceae; genus UBA4656. The sequence goes on from JAJTHZ010000079.1 coordinate 21,386, forward strand.
GTGACATCACCGACCTGATCGAGGTCGCGAGCACCGGCGAGGAAGGCAGCGAAGGCGAGGGCACGCTGGTGCTGCAGCCGCGCAACACCGGCGACGGCGAGGTGTGGGGCGTCGAGTTCGACCTGTCCACGCCGCTGACCGCCTTCGGCCTCGACGACACCGGCGTGTTCCTCAACTACTCGTGGCTGGACAGCGAGATCGAGGACGTGTTCGGCGAACGCCGCTTCAACGACCAGTCGGAATACGTGGCCAACATCGGCTTCATCCAGGACCTGCCGGCGTGGGGCGCATCGTTCGGCGTGACCTGGCGCAAGCAGGGCGAGGCCTTCGGTCGCATCGTCGGCGAGGAGGTCACCACCTCCTACGGCGCCGATGTCGAGGCCTTCATCGAGAAGCGCTTCGGCGAGCGCCTCGCGGTCCGCCTGACCGGCTCGAACCTCAACGACGCGTCGAAGGACGAGGTGTTCGACAAGTTCAACACCATCGACGAGCAGTTCGACCGCGACTACGACGAGTACGAACTCGAGACCGAGACCGGCGGTCCGGTGTTCCAGCTGGTGGCGCGCTACACGTTCTGAGCCGATAATCGGCGTATCCGGCGGCGCGCCCGGCAACGGGCGCGCCGCCTTCGTTTCCGCACCCGGAGGTCCGCATGCATCCTCGTCGCGCCGCGCTCGCGCTCTGCCTCGCGGTGGTCGCCACGCCCGCCGTCGCCCAGCGCAACGCGATCTTCCTGCATCCGGACGGGATGGGCGCCAACACCTGGATGGGCGTGCGCCTGCTCGAGGCCGGCCCCGACGGGCGGATCGCGTTCGACGAACTGCCCAACGTGGCGGCCTACGTCGGGCCGCTCTCGGACCGGATCACGCAGAGTTCCAACGGCGGCGCCACCACCCATGCCTGGGGCGTGCGGGCGCAGAAGGAGTCCTACGGCGCGATCGACGGCAAGCCGCCCGCGGCGGCGCGCTCCGGTTTCGCCGGCAGCCTGATGCGCGAGGCGCAGCACGTCGGCAAGGCGGTGGGCATCGTCAACTCATCGAGCGTGACCGAGCCCGGCACCGGCGCGTTCCTCGCCTCGGTCGCCAACCGCGACGACGAAGCCGAGATCGCCGCGCAGATCCTGGCCGCGAAGCCGGAGGTCGCGCTGGGCGGCGGCGAGATGTTCTTCCTGCCCGAGGGCGTTCGCGGCCGCCACGGCGTGGGCGTGCGCACCGATGGACGCAACCTGGTGGAGGAGGCGCGCGCGGCCGGCTACACGGTGGTGTTCACCGCCGACGAACTCGAGGCGCTGCCGGTGGACACGCCCTACGTGCTCGGGCTGTTCGCCGCCGAGGAGACCTTCAACGAGGGCACCGAGGAAGGACTGCGCAAGGCGCGGCTGGCGGCCTTCCAGCCGCAGGCGCCGCGCTTCGACGCGATGATCGTGTTCGCGATCGCGCGCCTGTCGCGCGACGCCGACGGCTTCCTGCTGGTCGGCAACGAGGAGGCCACCGACAACTTCGGCGGCGAGAACAACGCGAGCGCGGTGTTCGACGCCGGTGCGGGCGCCGACCGCGCGGTACGCATCGCGCTCGACTTCGCCCAGCGCCAGGGCCAGACCACGGTGGTCGTGGCTTCGGATTCCGACTGCGGCGGGCTGCTGGTGACCGGTGACGACGTGGTGGCCGGGCAGAAGGTCGCGCCGCGCGGCGAGAACGGTTCGCCGCAGGATGGCGGGCCGGACGGGCTGCCGTTCCTGGCCGCACCGAATCGCGCGGGCGTGCGCCTGCCGTTCATCGCGACCTGGGCGTCGGCCAGCGATTCCAGCGGTGGCGTGATGGCGCGCGGCTACGGGCCCGGCGCCGACCTGGTCCGCGGCACGATCGACTCGATCGACATCTACCGCGCGCTGTACCTGGGACTGTTCGAGCGGCGCATCGACTGAGCGGCACTCAGCGCTCGATGCGCCAGTTCACCGCCGCGCGCTGGGTGGCGCCGGCGTTGGCCTCCAGTTCGATCCGGTCGGTGACCAGGTAGCGCACGGTGAACACCTCGCCACGGGTCAGGATGCCGATCCCGTAGCCGACGTAGAGCCGCGGCGACAGGTACTTGCCGAGGGTGAAGGCCTCGCCGTCGATCCGGGTGTCGTTGGACACGCCGATCTCGTCCAGGCCGAGTCGGCCGCCGAGGCTGCGCGTCAACAACTGGCTGCCGACCGCGCCGAGCGCGGCGGACGCATCCGACAGCCGCTCGCGGTCTTCGGCCCCGGCGCGATTGAGCGGGCGGCCGGTGACCAGCAGCGCGAGCGCCTCGCTGTCGCTGGTGCCCGGTGCCGCGACCACCTGCGAGGTGGGGCTGGATGCGCTGCCGCGCACCTCCAGCGCTACCGTCTCGCCGCGCACCTTGCGCTCGGCGCGCAGGTCGAGCAGCGGCTCGGCCAGCGGGCTGTTGGCCCAGCGCAGGCCGCCGCGCTTGATGTCGAGGCGCTGCCCGTAGGCCGCGTAGCGGCCGAGCAGGGTGACCTCGCCGCTGGCCAGCGCCTGCGCGCCCTGGCGCTGGCTGACGTCGAGCGCGCCCTGCAGGCTGCCGTCGAAACCGAAACCTGACAGCCGCACGTCGTCGCCCAGCGACACGCGCACCCGCGCCCGCCACGGGCGGACCGGATCCGGGGGTTCGGGATCGTCGACCACCACCACGTCGGGGCTGCGGTCG
>JAJTHZ010000071.1 GCA_021299185.1 Lysobacteraceae bacterium
CGCGCCACCGGCTATCCGATCCAGTACCAGTGGACCCTGCTCGAAGGCATCAACGACGACGACGAGGAACTCGCCGGCATCGTCGAACTGCTGTCCGGCAAGTACGCGGTGATGAACTTCATCCCGTTCAATGCCGGCGAAGGGCTCGACTTCCGCCGCCCCGACAACGACCGCGCGCGCGCGATGGTGCGCCACCTGCACCAGCGCGGCATCCTCGCCAAGCTGCGCCAGTCGGCCGGCCAGGACGTCGATGGGGGCTGCGGGCAGTTGCGCGCACGGGCGCTGGGTGCGGTCGCGCGGGCGACGCCGGCCGGCGCGGGCTGACGGCGCCATCGCGCGCATACGGCCGCCGCGCCGTCGAGCGGTCCAGGCCGGCGCCCCGCACCGGCAGATGGGCGCGGACGCCGGCGCTGCGTGCGGTCGCCCGCGGGCGCATGGGCTAGAATCCACGCGTTGCCGCGACCCGATCCGCCCGTTCCGAGGTACTCATGAAGATTTCTCTGGGCGCGGGAGGCGTGCGCTTCCCCGGCTGGCTGCACGTCGATGCCGACGCCCGGTGGCAGCCCGACGTGGTCGCCGACCTTTCGCAGGCGCTGCCGTTCCCCGACGGCTGCGCCGACTTCCTGCAGTCCGAGGACTTCATCGGCCAACTCGACTTCGCGCAGGCGCGCGAGCACCTGCGCGACTGCCACCGCGTGCTCAAGCGCGGTGGCGTGCTGCGCCTGTTGACCCCGGACCTGGCGGTGCTGCTGGACCACTACCAGCGTGGCGACACCCGCGTGCTCGACCTGTGGAACCGCGAGGTCGGCATCCCGCTGGTCACCGGCACGCTCGGCGAACTGGTGCACGCGGCGTTGACCTTCGCCGGGCAGAAGAGCTTCTACGACGAGGCGACCCTGCGCGCCCTGCTCGAGCCTGCCGGCTTCGAGGTGCATCGCGTGGGCTACAACGAGAGCGCCTGGCCGGAACTGCGCGGCCTCGACCTGCGCAGTCCCGCGACCGCGATCAGCCTGTACCTCGACTGCGTCAAGCGCTGAGCCGATGGCCCGCACGCGCGTGCAGCAGTGGAATCAGCGGCTGCGCGAGGTCGTCGAGCGGTGGCTGGTGCCGGTCGGCAGCGCCCTGTTGCCGTGGCCGCTGGGACGGCGCTTCCTGTGGTGGCTGTCGCGCTGGCGCGGCTGGTACCACGAGGAGGCCAGCATCGCGATTCGCCACGCCCAGTCGCTCGGCGTGGTCGACGACGCGGAGGCCTTCGCGCGGCGACTGCGCTTCCGCCTTCTGATCGAGCACGCGGACTGTTTCCTGGTGCCGCTGCGCTCGCGGCGCCACGTCCGCCGCTGGGTGCGCACCCACGGCGACGCGCTGCCGCCCACGGGCGGCATCCAGCTGGTCGGCAGCCACCACGGCTGCGGCTACTGGTTCGTGCCGTGGGCCGCTTCGATCGGACGCGAGCCGGGCATCATCGTCCCGCAACGCGGCCCGCACCTCGCCCGCGGGGGGCGGCCCGGCGGCCTGTACCTGCGCGTGCGCGACGCCCTGCTCGCGCGCGCCTCCGGTCGGCCGACGATCGTGCGCGACGGCAGCGAGCCGCACCGGCTCGCCGACCTGCTGGCGCGCGGCGAGGTGGCTTGCGGCGCCTGCGACCTGCCGACCCACCGGCCGGACGCAGTCGAGGTGCGGCTCGCCGGTTGGCGGACGCGGCTGGCGCAGGACCTGTTCGAGATCGCGCAGTCGAAGGGCGTGCCGATCTTCCTGTACACCGCGGACACCGATCTCGCCACCGGCTGTCGCCATGTCCACATCCAGCGCGCGGTCGACGGCACGCCCGAGGAGCAGGTGCGGCAGTTCGCCGACCTGCTCGGCGCTTCGATCCTGCGCGATCCGACCGGCTGGCGGTCGTTCTCGATCGCGCATGCGTTGTTCCCCGACCGGCTGCATCCGCCGGACGCGCCCGCCTGAGGTCGCAGCGATGCGCCTGGTGCTGACCTACCACGCCACCCGACTCGAGCGGCTCGACCGCCGCGGCTGCGACCTGTTGCGGCTCGCGGCCGACCTCGACCTGCTGGCCGACGCCGGCGTGCCGGTGCTGCCGCTGGACGACCTGCTCGCGCCGGGCTGCCGCGAGGGCGTGGCGATCACCCTCGACGATGGCACCCGCATCGACGGCGAGCCGCACCTGCATCCGGGACTCGGGCTGCTGCCGTCGATGCTGCAGGTGCTGGCGCAGGCGCGGCGCCGGCTGCCGCGCCTGCGCGCGTCCAGCTTCGTCATCGGCTCGCCGGCGGCGCGTGCCGACATGGCCGGCGCCTTGCGCGCCGATTACGGCGAGGACCTGATGCACGCGCGCTGGTGGCCGCGCGCGCAGGCCTCGGGCCTGATGGACATCGAGAACCACAGCTGGGACCACAACCATCCGCTGGCCGGCACGAGCGCGCTCGCCGGACAGCCCCGCGGCACCTTCCTCCATGTCGCCAGCGACGCCGAGGCGGAGGCCGAGATCGCCGTCACCAGCGACCACATCGAGCGCGCGGTGGGCCGCCGCCCGCGCTACTTCGCCTATCCCTTCGGCCACGTCGCCGCCTTCCTCCGCGACGACTGGCTGCCGCGGCGCGGACCGGCGCTCGGCCTGTCGGCCGCCTTCAGCACCGAGCCACGGCCGCTGCGCGACGACGACGAGCGCTGGGCCCTGCCGCGCTTCGTCGCCGGTCGCGACTGGCGTGACGACGCGGGACTGATGGGCCTGCTGCGCGGGCCCGCGGGCTGACCCGCCGACCGCCGGCGCGGGGCGTAGTGGCGCACCGATCCGCGCAGGCCATCGTCCGCGACGGCACTTGGGGCGATCCGGCATGCGGTGGGTCCCGGCCGATGACCTCGCGCCGCCGGCGCCGAGGCGCGGCGTGGCGGGGTGGCGTCGAGGGGCGCGCAGTGCCCCCGATCGCGCTTCCGGTGGGGGCATGGAGGGGATGGCGGCCACCGCGTGCGCTATCGCCGTGCTGCGGCCGCGTGCCGGCCCGGGCCCCTGCGCGCCGGCCCCGGGTCGCCCCGCGGCCGGTGTTCGAATCGCGCATCGCCACCCGTTCCTTGCCAGAGCGTCCATCCCGGAAAGGTCCACCATGCGACTCCTGGCCATCGCGGTCCTCGTCCTGAACGGCTCCGCGCAAGCGGCGACCATCACTTTGACGCCGATCGGCAGCGTGGGCAGTTGCGACCTGCGCGCGGCCGTCCAGTCGGCCAACACCAACACCAATGTCTTCGGCTGCGTGCGCGTCGGGTCCGCGTCCGAGCCCGACACCATCCTGGTTCCTGCCGGCGGCTATGCGGTCGCCGTGGGCCCGCCCCCGTACGTCGACGAAAACCTCAACGCCGACGGCGACATCGACATCCTGAGCCCGATCATCATCCAGGGACTGGACCCGGTGCGCAGCCAGCTGTTTGCGCCCCCGCTGGACCGGCTGTTCGACCTGCCGAACAACAACCCGGGCGCGTTGACGATCCGCGACATCACGCTCTACGGTGGCTCCGTGCTCGGCGAGGCCGACTCGGGCGCCGGGCGGTCGGGTGGCGTGATCCGGAAGGGCCCGTTCAACCCGCTGACGCTCGAGCGCGTGGTGGTCCGCGGCGGCGTCGCCAAGATCGGAGGTGGCATCCACGCCAACACCCAGAGCGCGGCGTTGACGCTGAACCGCGTCACCATCACCGGCGGGTTGGCGACCCAGAATGGGGGTGGCATCGCGATCGTCAGCGGCCTCGCATCGGCACCGGCCGCCGTGCTGACCAATGTCACGATCAGCGGCAACACGGCGCCGATCGCCGCCGCGCTCGCGACCAACAGCGCGTCCGTCACGCTCGACTACGCCACCATCGCCTTCAACCGCACCTCCAGCCCGGGAAGGGCCGCCGTCGATCTGGCGAACGCCGGCGTCGCCCCGGTGCAGACGATCATCAACAGCAGCGTGATCGACCAGAACACCGACTCGACTGGAGCACGGGCCGACTTGTTCTGCCCGGGCAATGGCGCCATCAACGGAACACGCGCGAATTCGCTGGTGCACACCTCCATCTCCAACTGCACGTTCTCCTCGTCCAGCGGCAACCTCGGCGCCGGCGTCGACGGCAGGCTTCTGCCGCTGTTCGACTACGGCGGTGGCATCCCGGTGCACGCCTTCGCGCTCGGTTCGCCGCTGAAGGACCGTGCGCAGACGACCGGGCCGCTGGTCGACGCGCGCGGACTTTCGCGCCAGTTGCCGCGGGACGTGGGGGCGTTCGAGGAGGTGTACACGCATACGATCGACTCTTTCGCCGACCTGCCCGACCTTGCGCCCGGCGATGGCCTGTGTCGTGCGTCCGGCAACGTCTGCACGCTGCGCGCCTTGACCATGGTATCCAACGTCACCGGCGGCACCTGGATCGCACGGCTGCCGGTCGGCACGTACGCGATCAATCGCCTCGGGACCCAGGCGCAGGCCGGCGACCTGGACGTGCAGCCCGCGACCGACGACGTTCCACCGACCAGCGTGATTCTGGTGGGGCAGGGCGATGCCGCCGCCACGGAACTGGCGGCCAGCAACGGGGAGCGCGTGCTGCAGGTGCGCGGAAACATCCTGTCGACCAGCTCGAGTGCGCGGCGGAACCGCCCGATCTCCTTCGCGCTGATCAACGCCACCGTGCGCGGCGGCCGTCAGCGCCAGGACGTGGATCTGGCGATCAATCCGGCACGCGAGTTCCCGGGGGGCGGCGGCGTGCGCATCGATGGCGGGCACTCGCTGCTGTACAACGTCGTGGTGCGCGACAATCGCGTCGAGGCGGAGAGCCTGACCGAGTTCGTCGATTTTTCCAGCGGTGGCGGGCTCTTCATCTCGCTTCCGCGTTCCGACTCGCTCAACCTTCGCAACAGCACCAGCGCGCGCGTCGAGCGGTTCGCGGTGATCGACAACCAGGCGTTGCCCGCGCCCGGCCAGGCCCCGGCGGTGACGGCCGACAGCGGCGGCATCGCCGCCAGCGGGCCGGACGTGGGTTTCAGCGACGGCGTGGTGCTGCTGAACGGAACGGTCGCGGGCAACGTGGCGAACAACAGCGCCGCGATGTCGGTAAGCCGCATCGCGAACGCCGCTTTCCTGACCATCGTCGACAACAGCATCGTGGATTCGCCCGTGGTGGCGCCGGAGTTCACGACGGCCGTGCGGTTCACCGACAACGCCCTGCTCGGGCGCTCGATCATCGCCAACAACCTGCAGGGCACCACGCAACGCAATTGCGCGCAACTGGGCAGCCTCGGCGACCTGCTGATCTCGGACCCGACGGGCTGCACGATCAGCGGCGACACCACGGGAAACCTGTTCAACGTCGATCCGCAGTTGCTGCCCCTGCTCTCCGTGGCGGGCATGCCGGCACGGGCGATCGCCAGTTTCGCCAGTCCCGCGGCGTTCGCGATCCCGCGCGCGCGGTGCGTCGATGGGTTCGGCTTCGCGTCGTTGTTCGACGCGCGCGGCGGTGGGCGCGTCGCGACCGAGTGCAGCTACGGGGCATTGGACGTACCGCTGCAGGACGACGTATTCGCGAACGGATTCGAGTGAGGCGCGATCGGGCGGCCCCGCAGGGCGGACGCCGCATGCATCGATGGCCTGGTTACCGGGGCTTTTCGGCCCCGGGTGCCGACGGTCGATCCGATTGCGTTGCCGACGCCGAGCCGACAGACTCGATGCCAGGTCCGCCGCCGGTACGCAACGCATTCCATCCATGGCCCGTCGCTCCCTGCACTGCGCGATTCCGCTCGTGCTCGCCATCGCGCTGCCCGCGCCGGCGATCGCCGTGATCATCCTCGACACCACCTGGGCCGAAGAAGGCGGCGAGGAGGACGATCCCGCCGCCGGCTTCGGTGCCGCGATCGACCTCGCGCGGCAGCCGCAGTTCGCGGCGCTGGTCGCGCTGGCGTCCGACGGCGGTCACTGGGGCGACTGCAGCGGGACCTGGATCGGCAACGACGAACGCCACGGCTACGTGTTGACCGCCGCGCACTGCTTCAGCGAGGAAGCGCCGCCCGAGGGGTTCCGCGTGCTCAGCAGCGGTGGCAGCGAGTTCGCCGTGGTCCGGGGCGCGATCCACGAGGACTGGGTCGACACCGGCACCACGACCGGCTACGACATCGTCGTCCTGACCCTGGATTCGCCGGTGCGCGACGCGGGACCGGCGCCGACGCTGTACGGTGGCGACGAGGAACGCGGGCGGCTGCTGACTTTCATGGGTTACGGCAGCCGCGGCATTGCCAGCATCGGCCAGCACGACGATTACCACGATGGCGAAGTGACGGCAGCCGCCGCCCAGGGGCTGGTCGACGTGGTCAAGGCCGACGGCGACGACGAGGACACCGGCAACTACCTCGGAGTGTTCCTGCCTGCCGAGGACGGCTCGATCGAAAACCCGTACGGCGGCGCCACCCTGCCGGGCAGCCGGCTCGCCGGGCTGCTCGGTTCCGGCGACAGCGGCGGCCCCGCGTGGCTGCAGGACGATGGGCGCTGGGTTCTCGCCGGCGTCAACTCGAACGGCACCGGCAACGCGGAGGCGGGGCAGACCTCGTGGTTCGTGCGCGTCGCGGGCAAGCGCGACTGGATCCTCACGCACGCGCCGATGGCCCGCTTCGCGCCCTGAGCGACGCGGCGGCGCGCCGGCCGGGGTGATGGCCAGGCCACGGCGCGCCGCGCCGCGCGCGACTCGGCGGGTGCGCGTTGCGACTGCACGCGATAGACAAACTGCGCCGGCGGGGCGTCCTCGCATGGCGATCCGCGGCGCCGCCGGGGACGATCCGGCCGCGCCACGCAGCGGCGCGCACGGCGGCCCCATCGATGCCGACGTGGAGTGCGCGGAATCCGCCGAGGTACTGCGATAACCGGTTTCGTGGTCCATGCGGGCCACGGGTGCGGATTGGACGTCGCGGTCGGGACGCAAGAGGGATGCATGCACGATCGATCAGGGTGCGCGGCGTCATCGGCGGCGGCGACCCAAGGCCCCGGTGGTCGCCGGGGCGATGCGCGCGTGGACGGCCCTCGCCGCGCGCCGGACGCCGTGGTCAGGCCTTCGGGAACGGAACCCGCGGGCGATGCCGAGCAGTTGCCGCCGCACGACGTGGCGGGTCACGCCGCGCCACGCGGGCGGCTGGAGGGACCTGAGGCCGCCGACGTCGCGCTGGGCGACCTGCAGCGGCCGGCGGACGCGGGGCGCCGCCGCGCGAGCCGACCGCGCGTCGGCTTCGAGGTACTGCGCGTTTCGGCGCTGACGCCCGCCGACTGGGAGGCCGTCTGGGCGCTGGTGGCGGAGTTTTTCGAGGTCGATCGCGGCTACACCGAGCCGATGCTGCGCGCGCGCGAGTACATCGTCCTGTTCCGCGCCGCCGATGACCCCGTGCTGGCCGGGATGTCGACCTTCGACGTGCTGCCCGTCGAGCACGGCGGGCGGCGCGTGGTCGCGATCTACAGTTCGTACGTGCTGCTGCGGGACGCGTATCGTGGCCTGAACCTGGTGCAGAAGAGCGGGTTCGCGAGCTTCCTGCGCGTGAAACGGCGCCATCCCCTCACGCCGGTGCTGTGGTTCTTCTACGCGTTCAGCATCAAGAGCTACCTGCTGCTGCCGCGCAACTTCGACATCTACTGGCCGCGGCACGATGCGCCGACGCCGGCATGGGAAGCCGCGTTGATGGATCGGCTGGCGCGCACCGTCCATGGTCCGCTGTGGCAGCCGGCGCGCGGCGTCGCGCTGCGCTCGGGACGTGAGCGCTTGCGACCCGGCGTCGCGCCGCTTCCCAGCCCGGCAGAGCGCTCGCCCGACGTGGCGTTCTTCGCCGCGCGCAATCCCGGACACGAAGCAGGCGACGTGCTGGTGTGCCTTGCGCCGTTGTCGCCCGCCAACTGGTGTGCGCTGGCGCGTCGGGCCTTGCGTCGCGCGCAACGTGCCGTGCGACGACCCTGATGCCGTCAGCAGGAACGACCCGCGCACCGGGCCGCGGCCGATGTCGGCGAGGTCCCAGCCGAACGGGCCGATGCACAAGCAGACGATCTTCACCGGCGCGCGCCGGAGGTCGTCGCATCGCGCAGCGCGACTGTGGTGCCGCGGGGGCGATCCGTCGGCGGCGACCGAGCCTGCGGGCCATCAAGCCATCTGCCGATCCGCCCGTTTCGGCCCCACGCTTCGACGGCGGGGTTCCTCACGGCGTCGAGCGTCCGGCGCGGCCGCGACGCAAGCCGCGCGCACCGGGAAGCCGGCGTGGTCGTGGATGTCGTTCGAGCGACGTCGGAACGCATGGTCGCAGCGGTTCAACGACGCCGGACCCGATGACCGTGCCCCGCCCGGTGCGCCGCTTGCGTGGTCGAGGCCGAGCCCGCAGACTGCACCGCGCAGGTGCCTGGATTCCAACCGCGCGAGGCCGACATGCCGCACACACAGTTCGTCGCCGTCCTGGGTTTCGTCGTCGCGGCGCTCGCGATGCTGCTGGTCACGCAGACCAAGGGCCGCGTCGCCTGGCCCCTGTGGATCGCACCGGCACTGTGCGCGGTGGTCCTGGCGGTGGCGACGGCCTTCGCCGTGGTCGCGCACGGCTTCGACGATTTCTGGCCGCAGGTCACGCAGTCGTGGTGGGGCGTGCAGCACTGGAAGGATCGCCTGATGAGCCTGGCGGTGGCGTTCTTCCTGCTGCAGGATCGCGCCAGGGCCGCCGGCATGAAGTCGGAGGTCTGGGTGGTGCTGGTTATCTTCACCGGTAGCCTCGGGCTGCTGATGATGCTCGCGCGAACGCTGTATCGGGAACGCTGGCAGGCTGCGGCAGCGGCGGGCTGAGCGGTCCCGCGACCCGGCTGCATCGACGGCGCCGCGAATCGCGGCGCGATCCCGCGAGGCCCCGGATGCGCCGGCCGCTGCGGCACGGCCTGGCCACGGACGGGATCGAGGACAGCCACGGGTGGACATCCGATAGCATGGGGCGTCCCCGATCGCGGGCGACCGCCCGATGGAGCACGCCATGTCCCGCGCAGTCCGACCCGCCGCCGCGAGCGTGCTGCTGATCCCGCTCGGCGGCTGCGGCTACGACGATACGCCGCAGGCGATGCGGGTGATCGACGGCGAGACGGGCCGCCTGCTGTACGCGCGCACGCTGATCGAAGCGGCCGATGCGGTCGCTGCGGGCACGCCGCCGGACGCCAAGTCCATCGCGGCGATCGAAGATGCGTACGAAATGAGCCGGGCTGCCTACGTCGAGATCCTCCGGTGCGAGGACGACGGGGTCTGCCGGCGCTCCAGCCTGGCGGCGGTCTGCGCCGATGCCGATCGGCTGGTCGCGGCGCGGCGCGTGCTGGCGCCGTACTCGGACCTGCTCGCCGTGCACGAGTCGCTCGCCGGCGGCCTGCCGTTCGACGCCGACCGGCTGCGCGCCGCGGTCGCGAAAGCGCGCAGCGACGGCGAAGTCAGTCCGTTCGAGCAGGACCTGCTGCTGCTGGCCGGCGCCGGCGCGGCGTTCCAGGAACTGCGCGAGGCGACCCCGGCCGGCGGGCAGGATGCGGAGCGCCGCCGCGAGCAGCGGGCGATCGACGCGTTCCGGCAGCGCTGCGCGGCGGGATGAGCCGCGCCGGGCGCGGTCCGCACCGGCCGGCGCGCCGGCGCGGCCGATGGCCGCGACCCGGGTGGCTCGCCCCGCGGGGCCCGGAGTGCAACGTCATCGGTCGCGGCAGTTACGGGATCGAATGCCGTTTGGCGTAATGATAGGGCGAGCGGGCTCGTCCGCACGGGGGGAGTGATGGGCACCATGCGTGCGTTGCTGCTGTTCCTGTTGCTGTCGGCGTCGGCACTGCCGGTGGCGGCGCAGTCGAGTTTCAGCGTCCAGCCGGGCACGTCCGGCGCGTGGTTCGACCCGGCGAAGGACGGGCAGGGGTTCCTGCTGCAGATCCTCGACGCGCGAACCGCGCTCACGGTCTGGTACACCTTCGACCCGCAGGGCAACCAGGCCTACCTGGTCGGCGTCGGCGAGATCCAGGGCAACCGGATCGTGATGACCAACCTGTCTCGCACGCGCGGCGCGCGCTGGGGGGCGGCATTCAATGCCGCACAGGTGGTGCGCGAAGACTGGGGCGACATCACGTTCACCTTCCAGAACTGCGACCGCGGGACGGTGGTCTACACGCCGGGCGCCAGCGGCTGGCCGGCCGATACGCTGAATCTCCAGCGCCTGACCGCGCCGCGCGGCATCGGATGCAGCAACGTGGCGGCCGCCGACGCGCCGAAGTTCCTGCCGGGCGCCATCACCGGCGCCTGGTTCGATCCGCGGCGTGACGGCGAGGGCTGGCTGGTCGAAGTCATCAGTCCCGACCAGGCGCTCGCCTTCTGGTTCACCTACACGCCCGACGGCCGCCAGGCGTGGATCGGCGGCCTCGGCCGCATCGTCAACGGCTCGATCATCGTCGACCAGGCCACGCAGCCGGTCGGCGGACGCTTCGGTCCCGCCTTCAACCCCGCGCAGGTGCAGCGCCGGCCGTGGGGCGCGTTCGCGCTCACCATCACCGGCTGCGGCACGGCCGTCGCATCGTCCCTCGGGCCGCCGGACTACCCGCCGTTCCCGTACTCGGGCGTGCAGCAGTTGAGTGCCATCGCGGGCACGCAGCCGTGTGCGTTCGGGGTGGGGGCTTTCGGGATCACTGGCAGCGGTCGGGCCCTTCCGAACACGGCCATCGACGGCGACGTCAACAATCCCGAGGTGACGAACCGGGACAATGACACGCCGCAACAGGTGCAGGCACTGCCCAATCCGGTCGTGGTCTCCGGCTTCGCGACCGCCGTCGCCACCGGGCGTTCCGGTGACCGTTTCGCCGGCGCGACGGACGTTTTCGACGCCTATCGTCTCAACCTCACCGAGGGACAGGCGCTGACGCTCGCCGTGTCCGACTGGGATGCGGCGGCACCGGTGTCGGTCGACCTCGACCTGCTGGTCTATCGCAGCGGCGACACCACCACGCCGGTGGCCAGTGCGCTCGGCACCGGACCGACCGAGGTGATCAACGTCGGACAGACCGGAAGCTACGACGTGGTGGTGGTGGCCGCATCCGGGGCATCGAACTACGTGCTCAGCACGGCCAACTCGGCGAGGCGCGCACTCACCGGTTCGATGGCGCTGGAGTATGCGATGCGCGACGACGAGGTGGTGGTCGACTTCGGTGATCGCGATCACGCCGGCGTGCCGGCAATCGCGCAGCGCGTGGCACCGCTGGGCATGAAGGCGCTCGGCGGCGGCGACGGCATGCCGGCCCTGCTGCGGATTGCCGACCGCGGCAAGGCGCTGCGCGCGCTGGCCAAGGGTGTCGACTCCCTCGCCTCCGCGGGCTGGGGCCTGTCGCCCTCGGCGCGCCAGCGCTGGGACGCAATCCGCATGGTCAAGGGCCTGCGGGCGCACCCGGACGTGGTCGCCAGCGATCCGAACTACGAGATGTCGCTTCGCTCGCTGCGGACGCCGAACGATCCCGGCTATGTCTTCCAGTGGCACTACAACCAGATCAACCTGCCGCAGGCGTGGAACCTTTCCACGGGCAGTCGCGACGTGGTGGCGGCCGTGATCGACTCCGGCGTCGGCGACCTGCTGTCCGGCGCGGCGCACCCCGACATCCTCGGCAACGTGGACTACGCGCTCGGCTGGAATTTCGCGCGCCCCGGCCTCGCCGCCGGCAACGATGGCAGCGACCCCGACTTCCATGGCACGCACGTCGCGGGGACCGTCGCCGCGGACGGCAACAATGGCGTCGGCGTCACCGGCGTGAACTGGCAGGCCACGGTCATGCCCATCGTCTACCAGTCCAACGGCGGCAGCTTCGGCTTCATCCAGGGGCCGTTGCGCTGGGCCGCGGGACTGGTTCCCAACGGCACGCCGACGCGCCCGGCACGTCGCGCGGTGGTGGCCAACCTCAGCTACGGCAGCGACTTCCGCCCCTGCTCGCAGACCGAGCAGCAGGCGGTGAGCGCCGCGCGCCAGGCCGGCCTGATCATGGTCGTGGCCAGCGGCAACAACAACACCTTCCTGCCGGGCTCGCCGGACAGTTGCGAGGGCGTGGTGAACGTGAGCGCCGTGAACCGGCAGGGCGTGCTCGCCTTCTACTCCAACTGCGGCCCCACCATCGACGTCGCCGCGCCCGGCGGCGAAAACGGCCAGCCGTTCGACCTGCCGGACCCCGGCGAATTCCCCCAATTCGCCAACGCGCGCTGCCAGGCCACGCCCGGCCGCGTGTCGCGCGTCGAGGACCAGGTGGCGAGCACGGTGTTCCGTGGCCCGAACGGCGGGCCGTTCGATCCCAGCTATGACTACCTGGCAGGCACCTCGATGGCTGCTCCGCATGTCACCGGCGTGATCGCGCTGATGAAGGCCATTGCTCCGAACATGTCGCCCGACCAGTTCGACCAACTGCTGGCCGCGGGACGCCTGACGCGCGACCTGGCCAACAACGGGCCGAACGTGCGCGACGATGCCTATGGCTACGGCCTCATCGATGCGTACAAGGCGACCCTGGAGGCGCGTAACCTGGCCGGTGCCGCGGCGGCCCCGGCCGTGGTGCTGGCCGCGCCGACCAGCTTCACGTTCGCGATCGCGGACAGCACGCAGCGCATGGCGGTTTCCGCGGGCGGCGGGGGCGTGGTCCAGGTCACGGCGGTCACCGATGACGCCCCGTGGCTCAACGTGGTCCCCGTGGGGACGAACGCACAGGGCCTCGGCAACTACGACCTCGTGGTGTCGCGCGCCGGCCTGCCGGCCGCCGACTACCGCGCCACGGTCACCGTGCAGGCGGGCGCCGCAGGCACGTTGCGGATTCCCGTCACCATGCGCGTCGGCCAGGACAGCGTGCCGGGCGATGCCGGGACGGTGTACGCGCTGGCCCTCGATCTTGCGACGCTGGTGCCGGTGGCGGAGTCCGCGACGAGCGCGGCCAGCGGCTACCGCTACACGATCAGCAACCGACTGCCCGGGGCCTATGCGCTGTTGATCGGCAGCGACAACGACAACGATGGCGAGATTTGCGACGCCGGTGAAAGCTGCGGCTTGTATCCGTCGATTGGCGAGCCGCAGCCGGTGCTGGTCGGGAGCGCTCCGGTAACCCTCGGTACCACGCTCATCGAGCCCGACGTCAGCGGCTTGGGCGCGGCGCCCACGGGTGTCGTCGCGGCGGCGGCGGCCGACCTGCGCGCGATCGCTCCCGGCGCCACGGCTGCGGCAGGGCTCCGTCATCGCATCGTGCGCCCACGTCGCCCGGTCGCGGATTGACGCGGCGTCGAGGGGGTAGGCGCCGATGCGCCGCCCCTCGCGCTCGCGAAACCGGACCGCGCAATGGATGCGCGGCCCGCGGCAGCCATGCTGCGGCGACTCGCCGGGTGGCCGCCCGGCCGGGGCGACCTGACCCTGCGTGGGCGGCGCGCGCGCGGGTCCCATTTCAGGTCGCGAACGTGGATACTGCGCGGATGACCGATCCGCGTGCCGCCCGCAAGCCCAAGACCCAGATCGTCGTCGTCGGTGGCGGGGCAGGGGGGCTCGAACTGGTGCGCCGCCTGGGCGCGCATTTCGGGCGCGAGGCGTTCGACATCATCCTGATCGAGCGCAACCACACCCACATCTGGAAGCCGCTGCTGCACGAGGTCGCGGCGGGCTCACTGGACGCCAACCTCGACGAGGTCGGCTATCGCAGCCACGGCCACCGCTGGGGATACCGGTTCTTCCTCGGCAGCCTGGAGAGCATCGACCGCGAGCGCCGGCGCGTGCGGGTGGCTGCGATTCGCGACGAGCGCGGCGAGATCCTGATCGACGCGCACGAGATCCGCTACGACTACCTGGTGCTCGCGGTCGGTGCGATCGCCAACGACTTCGGCACCGAGGGCGTGCGCGAGCACTGCATGTTCCTCGACGACCGCGGGCAGGCCGACCGCTTCCGCCAGCGCTTGCTCGACCATTGCCTGCGCGTGTCCCGCGGGCAGGTCGCCGATCCCGCGGCCGACCTGCGGGTCGAGATCGCGATCGTCGGCGGCGGGGCGACCGGCGTGGAACTCGCCGCCGAGCTGTACAACGCCGCCGGCGCACTGCGCCACTACGGCCTCGAGACCTTCGACGAGAGCCGCCTGCGCGTGACCCTGATCGAGGCCGGGCCGCGCATCCTGCCCGCGCTGCCGGAGAAGCTCGCCGAAGCCGCGCACGCGGAACTCGAGAACCTCGGCGTGCGCGTGCTCACCGGCACCCAGGTCGTCAAGGCGACCCGCGAGGGCGTCGAGACCTCGGCCGGCGAGCGGATCGCCGCCAACATGCGGGTGTGGGCCGCGGGTGTGCGCGGGGCGGAGTTCCTGCGCGACATCGCGGGCCTGGAGACCAGCCGCAGTTGCCAACTGGTGGTCAGGCCCACGCTGCAGACCACGCGCGACGAGCGCATCTACGCGATGGGCGACTGTGCCTGGCTCGTGCCCGAGGGCGAGACGCACCCGGTGCCGCCGCGCGCGCAGGCCGCGCACCAGATGGCGGCCACCGTGTTCAACAACCTGCGCCGGTCGATCGAAGGCCGCGGCGCACTCGAGCCCTTCGTCTATCGCGACAAGGGCTCGCTGGTGTCGCTGTCGCGCTTCTCGACCGTGGGCAGCCTGATGGGCAACCTGGTCGGCGGACGGATGGCGGTCGAAGGCCGGCTCGCGCGGCTGGTCTACATGTCGCTGTACCGCATGCACCTGATCGGCATCCACGGCTGGCTCAAGGGCCTCGCGTTGATCGCGATCGGGCACGTGAACCAGGTGGTGCGGCCGCGCCTGAAGCTGCACTAGCGGTTCCCGTCCGGCACTCCGGACCGGCCCTGCGGATCTTCCGGGGCGGCGCGCTGCGCGCGCGTCGCCGCAGGGACTCACCGGCGAGCCCTGACCTACGGCACATGGCCAGGGCTCTCGAAGCCCGCACAATGGGCGCCGATTCCGAATCCACGGACACGGGCCTGTCCTTGGACGGGAATCGACGCCTCTTCGTCCGGATCACTGGAGTCCCGCCATGCGCCTTTTGGTCGCGCCGCTGTTGCTGCTCACGCCATCGCTCGTCCACGCCGACGCGCTGGCGCAGCTACGCGAGGCGCTGGCGAGCCTGCCGGCCACCCAGTCGGTATCGGCGACGGTCGAGCTCGAGTTCACCACCAGTGGCCGGGCCGACGACGACGACGAGTCCGAAGCCAAGCCCGAAACGGCGCGGCTCGCGGTCCGCGCGGAGGCGGGTGGCGACGACCTGCGCGTGCTTTGGCCGCGTGCGATCCTCGACGCGGCCGCAGCCGAGCGCGGCAATCGCGATCCCGACGCCGGGCAACCCCTGCGTGCCGCGCTGGCGCGGGTGGACGTGCAGGACATCGATGCTTACCTGAATGCGGCGCCCACGCTGCTCAACCTCATCGACCAGGCCACCGTGCAGGCGGACGCGCCGGACACGCGCGATGGGCGATCGCTGCGCCGCCTGACCCTCGCGCTCGACCCGCCACTGAGCGCCCAGGCCCGCAAGTACGTCAAGGACATCGATGCGACCGCCAGCATCTGGGTCGACGAAGGCGGCATGCCGGTGGCCGCCGAGCGGGCGCTCAAAATCGGTGGTCGTGCGATGCTGGTGATCAGCTTCGAGAACGAAACGCGTGAATCATGGGAGTTCGCCCGCCGCGGCGACCGCCTCGTGGTGACGCGCCACGACAGCGACTCGAACAGCTCCGGCGGGGGCGAGAGCGGCAGCGAACGCAGGCGGTCGAGCCTGCGCTTCGAATAGGGCCCTGGCCTTCGCACGAAGGCCCGAGGACGCCAGCGGAATCGCGCGACGTCGAGGCGTGGGGTCGCTCGTCCGCCGTCGCGGCGTCGACGCGCCGATGCACTGCGACTGCACGGACTTCGGCGCGGTGCGAATTCCTAAGCGGGCCTTAAGCGGCGCCAGTTAGGTTCTCGCCACCGGGCGGGCCTGCGCACGTCCGACATCGGGAACCCACCATGATCAGACATCGAATCCACGGCGACTTCGCCGTGGCGCCGCCATCGGCGGCCTTGAAGGCCGAGACGGGCACCTCGGATTGCAGTGCCGGATGTGGAGCGTTTCGCGAAGCCGGCGACGCAAGCCATGTCCCGCGCGTGCCGGCCGCCGCGCGTGCGGGCGTCGGCCGCCGGACGCGCCACGTCGAAGGCTCGGCCTTGCCCGACCTGCGCCGCACGGCCCGCATCGCCATGTCCTTGCTCGCCACGGCGCTGCTCGGTGCGTGCGCCAGCGCGCCGAAGATGGCGCAGCACGGCATCTCCACCGATCGCGAACTGACGTCGGTGCGCGCGGAGGCCTATGCCCGTGCCGATCGTTTCCTGGACGTGGACGCCGTGCTCGCCGCACGCAGCGCCACGCTGCCGCGGATCGTCGTCGCCGACGGCGCGGCCGGCGAGGACATCACGCCGGCGCAGGCGGCGCTGGTCGCCAAGCGGGCGGCCCGCGATGTCTGCAACGCGCTCGCGCCGCACCTGGAACTGGTCGAGCGTGATGGCGACCTCGACGTCGAGTTGCACCTGATCGCGCTGCAGCCGACCTCGCGCGGCGTCGCCGGCGTGTCGGAGGTGATCGGTTACTTCGCGCCGGTGTCGGTACGCCTGCCTGCCGGCCTCGGCGGTCTCGCGATCGATGGCGTCGCGCGCGGCGCCGACGGTGACGTGCTGGTGCTGCGCTGGGCCGAGGGCGCCAATGCGCTCACCGAAAGCGCGCTCATCTCCACGATCGGCGACGCCTACCAGTTGGCGAACGCGTTCGCCGACGACTTCGCCGAGGCGATGGTCGACCCGCGCGGCCGGGAAGGCGACACCCGCAGGAAACTCGACCGCGGGCAGCGCGAGGCCAACAAGGCCTTGTGCCGTGCTCGTTTCGGAAGCCAAAGCGTTGCAGGCCTCGGTGCCTCGTTCCTGCTGCCCTTGGCCCCCGAGATGATCGACGAGGGCGCGCCGGATTCGCCGGGCACGGCAATCGGCGGCGATGGTCGAAACGACGGGCTTCATGACTGAGCGGCTGCAGGGGTCGATGCGCGCGGTTCGGCGCATCGACGGCGCGGCGCGCGGTGTTCCGTCACCCGCCGCGTGCGAGAGGCGTTGGATAAACGCCGGTGCAACGACGAATCCGGTGCACTGGGATCCTAAGCGGGCCCTAAGTGGCCCCGGCTAGCGTTTCGCGACCGGATGCGCCTGTGCGTGTCCGACAGCGAGGATCGACGATGATCAGAAAATGCGTTCTCAATCTTGTTGCCGCAGCACTGATGCTTGCGGCCCCGCAGGTCGAGGCGACCGCCTCGGATTGCAGCCCTGCATGCAATGTGCCCAAGTCCGATTCGAGCCAGCGGCTCGACCGAGCCTTGCGCGTGCTCGGTAACGGCAGCAACGGCGTGGCGGCGCCGCCCAACATCACCGCACGGGTGGTGTATCCGCCGCGCGGCGTGAACTGGGCTGGGGCCTTGGGCAGCGCCGACGGGGCGGGAGGTCCGCCTGCGCGTGTCGACCAGCCGTTCCGTATCGCATCGGTGACCAAGACCTTCGTCGCCACGGCCGTGCTGAAGCTGGTGGAAAACCGGCGCTTCACGCTGGAAACACCGATCGCCGGATTGGTGGCGCCCGCGACGGCGCGCCGCCTGGGCGAGGCAGGCGCCGATCCGTCGGCGATCTCGGTCGGACAACTGCTGACGCATCGCAGCGGACTGTTCGACTATGCGCAGACCCCGGAGTACGTCGAGCAGGTTCTCGCCGCGCCGCAGCGGTGCTGGACCCGCGCAGAGCAACTGGAACTGGCGCTGACCGTGACGCCGCCCATCGAGTCCGACGTCGTGTTCGCCTATTCCGACACGAACTACATCCTGTTGGGCGAGATCCTCGAACGAGCGACGGGCCAGTCGCTGGCAGCGGCCCTTCGGACGCTGATCGATTATCGCCGGGTGGGTCTGCGCAACACCTGGCTGGAGTCGGAAGAGCCCGCCCCTGCCGGCATCGGGCCGCGACTCCACCAGTTCCTCGGCGGCGTCGACACGCATGACTTCGACCCGTCGTTCGACCTGTACGGCGGCGGCGGACTGGTCAGCACCACGCAGGACCTGGCCACGGTCTTCCGTGCCCTGCTGCGCGGGCGGATCCTCGCACCGGCGACCGTCGCAGCGATGACATCCGACGTATACGGTGGCGGATTCGCGCAGGAGGCTTATGCGGTCGGGCTGACGGCCTTCTACATCGGTGACACGGCGTGCCTCGGGCACACCGGGGTCTACGGGATCCTGGCCGCTCACTGTCCCGAGATCGACTACACCTTCGTGGTGACGGCCGGCGCGCCGACCGTCGCGCTCGACACCACCGAACGCGGCGCAGGCACGGCCTTGGCGCGCGCCATCGGCCTCGATGTCTCCCTGCGACCGTACGGGGACGACCTTCGACGGACCGCCTGCACGCCCGAGTTCGCCAGCAGTCGGCGCGCCACGATCTATTGCGGCATGCTCAGCGTGCCCGAGGACCACGACCGGCCCGACGGCCGGCGCATCGAACTGGCCGCGGCCCTGGTGCAGCAACCGAGGCGCCGGCCGTCCACCGAGCCGTTGCTGCTCCTCGGGGGTGGTCCGGGAGTCCCCCTGTTTCCGACCGCCGCCGCCGCGCTGGGGGATGCGGACATCGCCGCTACCCTGCTGGCCAGCCAGGACCTCGTGCTCGTCGAACAGCGCGGCGTCGGCGAGTCGGTGCCCAGCCTGGTTTGTCCGAGCGTGGTCGTGGACGTCGAGGACGCGCGGCGTTGCATCGAAGCCAACGAGGCAGCCGGCGTGGACCTGCGCCAGTACACGACGCTCGCCTCCACCGCCGACATGGAACTCCTGCGGCGCGCCCTGCGCATCCGGCAGTGGAACGTGCTGGGTTTCTCCTTCGGCACCAAGCTGATGCTGGGCATGCTGCGCGAGCGCCCGGGCACGATCCGCAGCCTGGTGCTGGACGGCGTTGACACGCCGGGCAACTCGCTGGCGGCGGACCCGCCCAAGTTGACCCAGGTCCTCGACGCGATCTTCGCCGGGTGTGAGTCCCAGGCGGATTGTCGCGCTGCATTCCCTGCGCTGCGCGGTCGCTTCGCAGCCACCCTCGCGGACGCCGCGCGCGCGCCCATCGGGGTCGGCGAAAACCGGATCGACGACTCGGCGCTGATCGGCGTGCTGGCCCAGTTCCAGGCGGCGCCGGAGCGCATCGCCTACCTTCCCGCCGTGATGGACGCCATCGCGCGTCGCGATCCGGTGCTCCTGCAGGCACTGTTCGCCGGCGCGGCCGAAGACGTGGCCAGCTCGGAGGCGGAAGCGGCGTACTTCTCCGTGACCTGCAGCGATGAAGCACCGATCGCCGATCTGCCAGGCTTGCAGCGGATGATGATGTCCAGCGACCCGATCCTCGCCGCCTATGCGCGCAACGCCGGAACGACGCTCGACATCTGCCGTGCGTGGCCTGCCGGGCGTGCGCCCGATCGGGTGCGCGAGGACGTCGCGGTGCGCGTCCCGACGCTGGCGTTCAACGGCGAGTTCGACCTGCAGTCCCCGCCGCAGACGGGACGCCAGCTTGCGGCTCGCCAGCCGGCCGTTCGTGCAATTGAATTCCGGGGCATCGGCCATGTCGCGACGAACCAGGCAACCGCCTGCGCCGCCGCCATCACGAGCCGCTTCGTCCGCGCCGGCCAGGTCGGTGTCGACGCGAGCTGCGCCGGAGCGCTGCCGGAGGCGCGGTGGAGAACCGCGCTCGATCCGGCGTTCTATGCGCTGTTCGGTGCGCGGTAAGCTGCCGCCATCCCTTTCGGGGCCCCAGGATGAAGCTGCTGCTGATCGAGGACGACCCGATGATCGGACAGGCCCTGCAGCGGCTGTTCGCCGGTGAGCAGTACGCGCTGGACTGGGCCACGGACGGCCAGCAGGGCGAAAGCGCGCTGCTCGCGTACCGCTACGACGCGGTCATCCTCGACCTGATGCTTCCGCGCATGGACGGCCTGACCGTCCTGCGGCGCCTGCGGGACCGCCGGGATGCCACCCCGGTGCTCGCGCTGACGGCACTCGACGGCATCACCGAGCGTGTCCGGGGCCTCGACACCGGGGCGGACGACTACCTGGTGAAGCCGGTCGATTTCGAGGAGCTTTCGGCCCGCGTGCGCGCGCTGTTGCGGCGCGCACGCGTCGCCCCCGATCGGCCGCTGCGTGTGGGCGAAGTGGACATCGACCTCGGTGCCCGCGAAGTCCGCCTGCGCGGAGCGCCGGTGGCGCTGACCGCGCGCGAGTACGGCACCCTGGAGCGGCTCGCGCGGATGCCAGGGCGCCTCGTGTCGAAGGCCGAGATCGAGGAGGCGATCTACGCCTGGGACGCCATCGTCGCCAGCAACGCAGTCGAGGTCTACATCCACCAGTTGCGGCGCAAGCTCGGTGAAGACGTGATCCACACCGTGCGCGTCCGCGGTTATCGACTGGGGCCGGCCGCGTGAGCCGCAGCAGTCTCGCGTGGCGGATGTTCGCCGCGGTGGCGGCGGTGGCATTGGCGACGATGGCCGCCTACTCGGCGTTCGCCTACTACACGCTGCTGGGGCCGGGTGCGAAGGACATCGACGAACAACTGCGTGCCGATGCCCTGATCGTGCTGCGCGCGCTGCCGGACGACATCGACCAACCGCGCCGGGAAGCCGCCGGTCAACTGCGGAGCACCGAGTCGACGCCTCCCCGCGAGCTGCCGGTCCGCTTCCAGGTCTGGTCTCGCGACGGCCGCCTGTTGCTGCGCTCGACCGATGCGCCCCGCGATGCCATGGATCCGTCGATGCAGCCCGGCGCACGGGATGTCCGGACCGATGGAGCCGTCTGGCGCGTGGTCAGCGTCACCGACCTCGAACAGCGCGTGATCGTGCAGTACGGCTTTGCGCGCGCCGACATGGTGGCCGTGATGCGCGAGTCGATGCGCACGACGGTGGTCATCGTCGGCGCCATCTTCGTCCTACAGTTACTGGCCTTGCTGGCCGTGGTGCAGTGGTCCTTGCGGCCGCTGCGCGACCTGCGCGACGCGCTCGACCGGCGGCAGGTCGACGGCGGCGAAAGCCTGGCGCTGCACGGCCTGCCGTCGGAGATCCGCCCCGTCGTGGGATCGTTCAACGGCCTGCTCGCGCGCATCGACGACATGCGCGCGGCCGAGCGGCGTTTCCTCGCCGAGGCGGCGCACGAGTTGCGCACGCCACTGGCGGCGATGCGCCTGCAGGCGCAGGCGATCGCCGCGGCGGTGGACGCGCGGCAGCGCGATGCATCGGTCGCCGAGCTGCTGTCCGGCATCGACCGCACGACGCGCATCGCCGGCCAGATGCTCGACCTCGCGCAGGTGGAGGCGCGCCATCGCGAGGGCATCAAGCCGGTCCGGTGCGACCTGGATGCCCTGATCCTCGCCGCCCTGGAGTCGGTCGTGGTGCCCGGCCAGCGCGGCGGCGCGCCGGTCGAGGTCGTCTCCAGCGGCCTGACCGTCCGTCTGCAGCCGGCGCTGTTCGAACTCGCGCTGCGCAACCTGGTGCACAACGCGTTCCGCCATGCCGGTGACGCTGCGGGCGTTAGGGTGGTCGTCGCGGCCGAAGCGAAGCGGCTGCGCGTGGCCGTGATCGACAGCGGGCCCGGCGTGCCCGACGGCGTCGCGACACCCACAAGGGCGTTGGCGGGCGGTCACCGCGGCCTTGGACTGGATATCGTGCGGCGGGTCTGTGCGGCGCATGGGGGCGAACTCCTGCTGGCCCGGATGCCGGAGGTACCGCGCGTCCATCCGACCATGGTCTTCCCGGATGCGGTCGTCGATGCGAATGCATCGATGCCCGCATGAGGCATGACGCCGTGTCGTGATGCTCGGCGTTTCCGCGGCGGCTGGCGGGGCGCGTCGTGCGATCAACCAGCAGAACGACCGTCGTCCGCGGATCAGGCGTGATTCGTGGGGGATTCCAGGGCGGCGCCCGCCGTCGCTGCACTCGCTGTTCGCGTGGTGCACGCGACCGTTCGCGTGCTCACCCTCGAGCGCGATGGCTCAAGCCGCAGTCGGCATCGCGTGCTGACCGCGGCCCCCTGTGGCGCTCGCTGCGGGCGACGGTGGGCTTCGGCAGCCCACGCGTCGGTCGGTCCCGGAGCCGCACGGTGCCGTGACTCAGCGCCGCGGTCGCAGCAGCGAGCCGAATCCGAGGTAGACGCTCGACTCCCCGCTGTCGGCACGGCCGAAGCCCAGGAACAGCGGCCCGAGCGGTGTGTCGGCCGCGGCGAAGATGCTGCCGGCGAGGATCAGCGCACTGGCGTCGATCGGCTCCAGTCGCTCGAACACGTTGCCGGCCTCGAGGCTGGCGCCGAGGTAGAAGCTGCCGCCCAGCGGTCCACTGTCGCCGAAGCGTCGGTAGTAGACGCTGCGCGCCAGCACGGAACGCGGACCGAGCAGGGCGCTGTCGGCGTAACCTGAGAGTTGGGTCAGTCCACCCAGGAAGTCGCCGGCCTGCAGCAGCACCGGCTCGCCGTAGCGCAGCGAGGTGCGCGCGCCGAGCAGCACGGTGTGGGGGCCGCGGCTGAAGGCCTGGTCCCAGGTGGCGTTCAGGGCCTCGCCGTCCGCACCGCTGCCCAGCCAGGTTCGGTACGCGTCGTACTGCACGTCGAGCCGGTAGCCGCGGGTCGGGAAACGCCCGTCGTCGAGCGTGTCGCGGGTGAAGCCGCTGCCGATCCATCCGAGGTCGTTCTCGAACGAGCCCGTGACCGGAAACGAGCCGATGCCCCTGCCCAGCCGCTCGCGACCACGGAACAGTCCCAGTCGCACCTCGGTCGAACTGTCGGCGAGCCAGCCGAGGTCGACGCCGGCCGCGAGCTTTCGCGCGCGCACCGTGCCGAGGTTCATGCCGTCCTCGACCACCGGCAGGCTGACCGTGGAGTAATCGACTTGCGGACGCAGGAACAGGCCCGGCGACGCGCCGAGCGGCCGGAACCACTCGCCACGCGCGCGGATGATCGAGCCGATCGAGAACAGCCCCCGCAGTTCGCTGCCGGCCTCGTCATCGACATAGTGGGTGAGGCCCGCGCTCAGCAGATAGCTGTTGTCGCCCTGGAAGTTGTCGCTGACCCGAAGGCCGAAGTTGAGCTGCGTGGGCCCGGAATCGCGCGCCTGCGCGCGATAGGCGAGCCCGAGCGTGCGATCCCGGGCGTCGCGGGTGGCGCGCCAGTCGACCGCCGCGAACCGACCGCTGGCGTAGGATTCGCGCAGCACCTGCGCGACCGCGGCCTCGTCGAGCGGGCGGTCGACCAGCGCGGCGAGGCGGATCTCGTCGTGCGCGCCGAGTCCGGCACTGCCGTCCAGCGCACGGACGAACGTGACCACTTCGTCGGGGAACCGCATGGCGCGGCGCCGGGCCTGCCAGCGTGCCCACGTCGATTCATCCACCGCGAACGCGCGCAACGCCGCGACCGCGGCTTCCGCGGCCGCCGCCCCGGCCGGCACCGCGCGCTGGCCGTTCGCGAAGTCGACGCTCTTGAGCCCGTCGAGTTCCGGCTGCACGAGCACGTCGCCTTCGCGCAGCGAGGACTGCACGCGGCGCTGCGTGCGGTCCATCATCAGCGCGGTCACCATCTGGTAGGTGATGGCGAGCGGCGAGTCGAGGTCTTCGCGCTTCGCCAGCGGTTCGGTGACGTCGACCGCGACCACCACCCGGCCGCCGAGCGAGCGCGCCACGTCGATCGGCACGTTGTCGCTGATGCCGCCGTCGACCAGCACCCGGCCGTCGCTTTCGACCGGCGCGAACACCGCGGGCACCGACATGCTCGCGCGCACCGCCAGCGGCAGGTCGCCCGCGTCGAGCACGGCGCTGCGCCCGGTCTCGATGTCGGTCGCCACCGCGCGGAACGCGATCGGCAGTTCGTCGAAGCGCGCGATGCCCGCCGCGGGCAGCAGCAGGTTGCGGACCAGGGCCAGCAGCGACTGGCCGTCGACCAGGCCGCGCGGCAGGGCGATCGAACCGTCACGGACCCCGAGCCGGAATCGCGTCAGGCTCCGTAGGTCTTCCGACTTGACGCGCAGGGGGACCGCTTCGCGCGGCAGTTCGTCGGTGAGCACGGCGTCCCAGTCGGTACGCGCGAGGATCCTTTCGATGTCGTCGGGGGCGTATCCGACCGCGTACAGCGCGCCGACCAGGGAGCCGGCGCTGGTGCCCGCGATCCCGCAGACCGGGATGCGTTCGCGCTCGAGGACCTTCAGCACCCCGATGTGGGCCGCGCCCCGCGCGCCGCCGCCTCCCAGCGCGAGGTTGATGCAGGCCGCGTCCCAGCGGTCCGCGGCGTGCGCCGGTGTGCCGTGCAGGGAGATCCAGAAGACGCATGCGATGACGAACAGGCGATTCATTTCGAGCAATCTCTTCCGACAAGGGGCGCGGACCGGCCGTAGTCGTCGGCGCACGATCCGACCACCACTGTCCGCGGGCCCAGCATCAGAACGGAGCCGATCGGCTGCCTGCAAGTCCCGGACGTCCTGCCGTCGATCCGGCACCGTGCCGTTCGCTTCCGGCGGGCTCGTGTGCCACGAGCGACCGCTCCTTCCAGCGCGCCGGGAAGCGGTTGCGGTACGCCGGCGCCGCGCGATTCGTTGTGTGCGCCCTTGACGCCGAAGCGCGAGCCGTCAGCGGCGTCGGGCGCGACCGTGGACCGCGTGCGGCCGCGGCGCCGTGTGGCACACGCCCCGGCGTCAGTCGCGCGTGCCGGGCTGCACGTAGGGCACCGGCGCGAACAGGCGCCGTTCTGCGCCGCGCGGATCGGCCTGCACCTGCGGCGTGCGGTCGAAGACCATCGCCTCGCGGCGCGCCAGGCCGTAACGCGGCCAGCGCAGGCGACCATCGACGTTCGGATCGCCGTGGCGGGCGAAGGCGATCAGCGCGTCGGCCATCGCGTCGGCGATTCCGCGCGCTTCGGCGACGGCGTCGCGCGTGTAGGCGCTGGCCTCGAGGTTGCCGAACAGCAGCGGGATGTCGAGCTTGTGCGGGCTGCGCCAGCGGCCGCCGTCGGCGGGCGTGCGCCAGTGCACGTAGTAGACCCAGGTCGGGCCGGCCTGCGCGGCGCGGCGGTCGGCCGCGAGCAGCATGCTCTTCCACGAGCGCGCCGCGGTGCTGGCGGCGAAGAACACGTCGCTCGGCGTGGCGTCGGGGTACCAGTGGCGGTAGCGCGCGACGATCGCCGCGGCGTCGAGATCGCCGAGGAACGCGGCCACGTGGCGCTGCAACGCCGGTGCGACGCCCGCCCAGTCGAGCGTGAAGGTCGACGGGTCGGCGGTGCCGATCAGGCTGGTGGTCTCGTCACGCACGTTGCCTAGCACCATCGGCAGCGCGCGCGCCGCGGGCGGGGCGTCGGGTTCGAAGGGATCCCGCGGCAGCACGCGGCCGTCGACCACCGGCGCCCTCGATTCGCCGGCGAAGGCCGCGGCCAGCGTCGCGGTGGGCAGCGCGTCCAGCGCGGCGCGCACGTGCGCGGGATCGTCCGCATCGAGACCGAGTCGCGCCAGCACCCGCTGCGTGGTGCGCCGCGCGGCCTTTCGCGTGCGGCCGGTGATCTGCTGGCCGCTCATGGTCCAGGCGCGATGGAACAGGCCTTGCGCCTGCGGCATCGCCATCAGGGTGGCGATCTTGGCGCCGCCGCCGGATTGTCCGAACAGGGTCACCCGCGTGGGATCGCCACCCAGCCGCGCGGCGTGCGCCTGCACCCAGCGCAGGGCCAGCAGCAGGTCGTGCTGGCCGGCGTTCACCATGCCGTCGAAGCGTGCATCGCCGAGCGCCTCGAGGTCGAGGTAGCCGAAGCCGTTGAGCCGATAGTTGACGGTCACCACCACCACGTCGCCGCGCGCTGCCAGGCGGCGGCCGTCGTACAGCGGATGGTTGACCGTGCCGTGTGCGAACGCGCCGCCATGGAGATAGACCAGCACCGGGCGCCGCGCCGCGTCGGGGCCGGGCGTCCATACGTTGAGGGTGAGGCAGTCCTCCGCAGCCGGCTGCCCCACGGCCTCTCCCCCCGCGGGCTGCTGGGGCGCGACCGCAGCGTAGGCGGTCGCATCCCGCACGCCCGTCCAGGCGGCGGCCGGGCGCGGGGCGGCGAAGCGCGCGGCGGCGGTGTCGTCGCCATAGGGGATGCCGAGGAACATGGCGACCCCGTCGATCCATCGCCCGCGCACGCTGCCGGCGTCGAGCGCGACCTGCGGCGCGGCGTCGGGCGCCTGCGCCGCGGCCGGCGCGGCGCACAGCAGCCCGAGCGCGAGCACGCCGGCTGTGGACACGCGGTACCAAACGCCGCGCGCCGGCGGATGCGGGATGCGGAACATCAATGGGGTCTCCGCGCGGACGCGCGCCGCCTGCCTTCGACGCCGCATCTTAAGCGAGGCCGCCGGCCCGGCCACGTGCGCGAACGGCGCTGGCAGGGCGACCGCATGGCCGCCGGCCATGCGTCGCCGCGTGGGGCTATGCTCGGCGCATGGGCACTCCGTCGCACCCGCCGCAATCCGATCCGACGGTCCACTGCGCGACCTGCGGTGCGCCGCTGACCGGCGCATGGTGCGCCGCCTGCGGCGAGAAGCGACGCGAACCGGGCGACCTCCGCCTCGCGCACCTGATCGGCGGCGCGGTCGCCGCGCTGACCAACGCCGATGGCCGGCTGTGGGGGTCGCTGCGCGCGCTCGTCCTGCAGCCCGGCGTGCTGACCGCGGACTGGGTCGCCGGCCGGCGCCGCCGGCGGCTGGAGCCGGTGGTGCTGTTCCTGCTCTGCAACGCCGTGTTCTTCCTGCTGCAGCCGCTGATCGGCTGGAACACCCTGACCACGGACTGGCAGACGCACATGGGCGGGCAGGGCTACAGCGCGCTCGCGCGCGAGTGGTTCCTGCCGCTGATGCCGCGCGAGCGCGAGGCGCTGGAAGCCTACATCGCGGCGTTCAACGCCCACGCCTCCACGCGCGCCAACGGCCTGGTGATCGTGATGGCGCCGCTGTTCGCGCTCGCTTCGTGGCTGATGTTCCTGCCGCAGCGGCGCGAGTTCGCCGTGCACCTGGTGTTCGCCCTGCATTTCGTGGCGTTCTGGTTGCTGTGGATGACGGCCTCGCTCGGCGTGGTGGCGGGCGCGCTGCGCGGGTTCGGCTGGTCGGTCGACGACGCCGCGTTGGACGACGCGATGACGCTGGTCATGGTCGCCGTCAGCGGGGCCTGGCTCGCGCTCGCGGCGCGCCGCGTGTTCGGCGGCCGGCTCGCCGCGCTGCGGGGCGCGCTGCTTGCGCTGGCGATGATCGTGGTCCTGCAGGCGTACCGGGTGTTCCTGTTCCTCGCGGCGTTCGCGACCACCTGAGCGGGCGAGCGGCCGTGCGGGTGCGGGGCGTGGCCACGCGACGGTAGTCCCGGTGGTGCAGCGGGGCCCGCGGCGGGATGCGCGCGGGCCTCGCGCTAGCATCGACGCTTCGCACCGCGCAGGAGCCTTGGATGGACCTCACCCGATACATCGCCGATGTCGCCGACTTCCCGCAGCCCGGCATCCTGTTCCGCGACGTGTCACCCCTGCTCGCGGACGCGGTCGCGTTCGGCGCGGCGGTGCATGCGCTCGGCGCGGCGGCAGCCGACCTCGAGGCGGACCTGGTCGCCGGCATCGAGGCGCGCGGCTTCATCTTCGGCGCCGCGCTCGCGACCCGGCTCGGCCGCGGGTTCCTGCCGGTACGCAAGCGCGGCAAACTCCCGGGCGAAGTGCACCGTGCCAGCTACGCGCTGGAATACGGCGAGGACGTGCTGGAGTTGCGCGCCGGCATCGTGCCGGCGGGTGCGCGCGTGCTGCTGGTCGACGACGTGCTCGCCACCGGCGGCACGCTCGACGCGGCGCGGCGGCTGGCGCAGGCCGCGGGGCTGGTGGCGGTGGGCGCGGCGGTACTGGTCGAACTCGAGGCGCTCGGCGGTCGCGCGCGCCTCGGCACGAGCCTGCCGGTGCGCAGCGTGCTGCGCTACTGAAACCGAATCCCATCGCGGCGCGGCCCCCCGATCCGACACGTAGGAGCGCGCTTGCGCGCGACCGCAGCGTTTCAATCTTGCGGCGGCATGCAGGTGGCGGTCGCCCGCCAGCGGGCTCCTTCGGGAGGCGTATGGTGGAGCCGATCCCGGCGCGGCCCCACGCCCCGACACGTAGGAGCGCGCTTGCGCGCGACCGCAACGTTTCAGTCTTGCGGCGGCATGCAGGTGGCGGTCGCCCGCAAGCGGGCTCCTACGGGAGGCGTATGGTGGAGCCGATCGCGGCGCGGCGCCGCGATCCGACGCGTAGGAGCGCGCTTGCGCGCGACCGCGGCGTCGGGTTGCCCGGCAGGCCGTGGCGTGACGGGCGCTCGCGCGCGGGATCTGCGTCGCGGCGCCCGCCGACGGGCGTCAGAACCTGCGGTCGCCCGAGAGGATGCCGCCCAGCCCGCCCAGCACCGAGCCTTCGTCCTTGCTGCCGCCTTTCTGGAACGCGGCCATCATCATGCGGCCGGCGAGGCGCGAGAACGGCAGCGACTGCACCCAGACGTGGCCCGGGCCTTTGAGTTCGGCGAAGAACACGCCTTCGCCGCCGAACAGCATCGACTTCACGCCGCCGACGCTGCGGATGTCGAAGCCGACCGAGTCGGTGAAGGCGACCACGCAGCCGGTGTCGACGTGCAGCACCTCGCCGGCTGCGAGTTCGCGCTCGACCACGGTGCCGCCGGCGTGCATGAAGACCGTGCCGTCGCCTTCGATCTTCTGCATGATGAAGCCCTCGCCGCCGAACAGCGCGGTGAGCACCTTCTTCTGGAAGAAGATCCCGATCGAGGCGCCGCGCGCGGCACACAGGAACGAGTCTTTCTGGCAGATGATCCGCCCGCGGTAGTTGGTCAGGGTCAGCGGGATGATGGTGCCGGGGTAGGGCGCGGCGAACGCGGCCTTGGCCTTGGTCCCGCCGGCGTTGGAGAACATGGTGGTGAACAGGCTCTCGCCGGTGATCACCCGCTTGCCGGCCGACATCAGCTTGTCGACGAAGGACCCGCCCTGGCCGGAGTGCGAGCCGTCGCCGAACACGGTCTCCATCTGCACCGCGGCGTCCTTGTACATCATGGCGCCGGCTTCGGAGATCACGCTTTCGCCCGGGTCGAGTTCGACCTCGACGAACTGCATGTCCTCGCCGTAGATCTTGTAGTCGATCTGGTCGGACTTGCGCAGCCCAGTCGGCGGCGGCGCGGCGGGCACCAGCGCGCCGGGTGCGGCGGCGGTGAGTTCCGCGCAGTTGGCGATCGGGATCCACTCGGCGAAACCCGCGCGCCAGCAGTGGCCGTTCGGGTTGGCGCGCGCCTGCGCCATCGCGCTCGCGGTGTCGAGCGGGCCCACCTGCTGGCCGTTGTAGCTGAGGTACCACTGGTGCATGTCGGATCTCCGGAAGGGGTGGGCGGGCTCAGGCGATGCCGAGCTGCTGGTGGATGGCCGCGCGCGCGTCGGGCGCGACGTTCAGCCGCGAGGCCAGCGTGTCGAGGTAGACGCGCTCGGCCTCGGTGTCGAGGCTGATCGCGGCGCAGGATGCGGCGTAGAGGTCGGCGGCGATCTCCGGCCGCGCCGCGGACACGATGGCGGCCAGCGATTTCGGCGCGTCGAGCTCGGCGCGCAGGAAGGCCTGGGTGTCGGCATCGAGGCCGGCGTCGGCGGCGCGCTGCAGGATCTGCCCGCGTTCCAGGTCGTCGATGTGGCCGTCGGCCGCCGCCGCGGCGACCATCGCCTGCACCATCAGCACCATGTCGCGCGCGCGCGGGTCGGCGACCGATGTCGCCGCGGCGACCGGCATCGACGGCGGTGCCATCGGCGGGGCACCCGGCGGCGGCGGGGGCACCTGCATCGGCGGCTGCGGCATGCTCGCGCCCGGCCCGGGCGGGAAGCCACCGGCGGGTGCGGTGCCGCCACCGCGATTCTGGTTCTTGTAATGGTCGTAGGCGGCCATCGCCACCCCGAGCAGGCCGATGCCGAGCTGGGCCTTGGTGCCAGTGCTCATGCCGCCGAGCATCGACGAGCCCTTGCGCTTCTTGCCCTTCTTGCCACCGAGCGAGCCCGACATCGCGCCGCCGAGCAGTTCGCCGAGCAATCGTTGGGGATCGAACATCGCGTGCTTCCTCCTGGGTGCGCCGCGTGGCGCGGGCGTCGCGGCAGCCGGGATTCCGGCGCTCGCGCATTGTGCAGCATCCGGGTGCTCGGTTGCGGGGGCGTGAAGTCATGCCCGCGGCGCAAGCCGTTGTCCGTGAAGGGCTTTGCCACTACCCTTTTCGGCTGCCGCGCGGTGGTCCCGCGCCCGGGACCGCAGCCCTCCGAATCCCACCGATGGCCGACGGAAAGAACAGCCTGCTGCCGCGTGGCCCGCGCGGCATGTGGAAGGCGACCCTGTGGTCGCTGCGCGGCCTCGGCCATGGCTTCCGCCACGAGAGCTCGTTCCGGCTCGAGGTCTACCTGTTCGTGCTGCTGGCGCCGCTGGGATGGTGGCTGGGCACCACGGCGGTCGAGCGCGCGGTGCTGATCGGTTCGCTGCTGCTGGTGCTGTCGGTGGAACTGCTCAACTCCGGGCTGGAGGCGGTGGTCGACAAGGCCAGCCCCGAGTTCAGCGAACTCGCCGGCCGCGCCAAGGACCTCGGTTCCGCCGCGGTGTTCCTGATGCTGCTCAATGTGCCGTTCTGCTACGGGCTCGTCGCCTGGCAGCGCTTCGGCGCCGGCGGCTGAGCGGCGCCGACCGCGATGATGGAACTGCTTTCGACGCCCGAGTTCTGGCTCGCGCTGTTCACCCTGACCACGCTCGAGATCGTGCTCGGCGTGGACAACCTGGTGTTCATCTCGATCGCGGTCAGCAAGCTGCCGCCGGAGCGCCGCCCGGCGGCGCGCAAGTTCGGGCTGGCGCTGGCCTGCATCACCCGCATCCTGCTGCTGCTGACCCTCACTTGGCTGGCGCGCCTGTCGACGCCGCTGTTCGCGCTGTGGGGCAACGACCTGTCGGTGCGCGACCTGATCCTGATCGGCGGCGGCCTGTTCCTGCTGGTCAAGGGCACGATGGAGATCCACGACAGCGTCGAGGGGGGCGAGGACGGTGAAGCCACCGGCCGCGCGCCGGTCGCCTTCGGGATGGTGATCGCGCAGATCGCGGTGATCGACATCGTGTTCTCGCTCGATTCCGTGATCACCGCCGTGGGCCTGGTCAACCAGATTCCGGTGATGGTGGCCGCGATCGTGGTGGCGGTGGCGGTGATGATCCTCGCCGCCGATCCGGTCGGCGAGTTCATCGACAAGCACCCGACGATCAAGATGCTGGCGCTGTCGTTCCTGATCCTGGTCGGCATGGCGCTGATCGCCGACGGCCTCGGTTTCCACATCCCGCGCGGCTACCTGTACTTCGCGATGGCGTTCTCGGCCGGGGTGGAGGCGTTGAACATGCTGGCGCGCGCGCGCCGCGCGCGGCGCGCCGCCGCGCGCGACGCCTGAACCGCGGTTCAACGCGGGTTGCCGCGCGCGGTCACGACGGCCGCCCTGCGGCGTCTTGCACCTACGCGCCGACCCGGCGCGCACCGCAGGATGATCCGATGCACGATTCCGATCCGTCGCGCCGCCGTTTCCTCGCCGGCCTGCTGGCCGGCGCCCTGGCGCCGACGGCGCCCGCGGCCCCAGCGGCGACGCCGAAGCCG
>JAJTHZ010000138.1 GCA_021299185.1 Lysobacteraceae bacterium
AGATCGCGCTGCGAAAGGTCGACGGCTGGCAGAGCCTCGCGCAGCCGCCCGCACCGCTTGATCTCGCCGCCTGACCGATCCACCATCAAGCCGCTGGCGACGCGCCTCGACGAGTTTCAACCAGATTCGCGACACGACCCGTTGCTGCCGGCCCCGGTTCTGTTCGCTTTGCGGTGGCTGGTCCATTCCATGGGGGGATTGCCCACCACGGAGACCCTCCATGCGACTTTCGCCGTTGCTGCTCTGCGGCTTTCTGACCGCGCTCCCAGCGCAAGCGGCGATCTTCACCGTCACCAGCACCGCGGACAGCGGGCCCGGCTCGCTGCGCCAGGCGATCCTCGATTCGAATGCCAATGGCAACAGCGAGCTCGACACGATCAGCTTCAACATCCCCGGTGCCGGGCCCCACGTCATCGCGCCGACGACCGCGCTGCCCGGCATCCGATCCAGCGTCACCATCGATGGCTACACCCAGCCCGGTGCGACGCCGAACACACGGACCCCGGCCCAGGGTGGCCTGGATACCCAGTTGCGCATCGTGGTATCCGGACAGAACGGGCTCAGCGGCAGTGTCGGTCTGGTCTTCGAAAACCAAACCGCGTCCGGCACCCGGACTCTGCGCGGGCTCGCGATTGCGGGCTTCGAGACCCAGGTGCGGTGGGACGCGAACCTGCCGGGCGATCTGATCATCGAAGGCAACTTCATCGGTACCGATGCCGGCGGGGTCGCGCCGCCTGCGGCCGGTCTGGCCGGCAGAAGCGGGATTTTCGTCTTCGGTTCGCTGGGAAACATGCGCATCGGCGGCCCGACCCCGGCGCAGCGCAATCTCATCGCCGGCCCGGGCGGCACCACCGGAAACTCCGGTGTGGGTATCGACGTCTCACAGCTCCTCGGTGGCAGCGTCACCATCCAGGGCAATCTCATCGGCACCGACCCCAGCGGCACCAGCGCCCGCGCGCACGCGATCGGCGTCCGGGTCACCGGCGTCTCCCCGACCTTGTCGCCGCCCCCACCCCCGCCCGGCACCGCGGTACAGATCGGCGGCACCGACGTGAACGCGCGCAATCTGATCTCAGGCAACCTGGTCAACGGAATTGCGCTGGGGAACTTCGGAAGCTTTCTCGTCGACCGGGTGGTCGTCGAGGGCAACTGGATCGGCACCGATGCGAGCGGTCTGCTGCCGCTGCCCAACGGGACGAGCGTCACCTCGCAGTCGCCTGCGGGAATCGTTCGCCTGCAGAACTTCCCGGGCAGCTCGCGCGCGCGCATCGGCGGCTCGGCACCCGGCGCGGCCAATCGCATCGCGTTCAACATTGGGCCGGGAATCCTGTTGTCGTGCAACGGCAACAGCGGCGATGGCGGCACCGTCGAGATGGGTGACAACCAGATCTTCGGCAATTCCGGCATTCCGGTCGACAACACGGACCGCCCGCGTGCCAATGACCCGGGCGACCCCGACGTCGGCACCAACCGCGTGCAGAACTTCCCTGAACTGTTCGCTGCAACCCGCCCGGCGCCGGGTGTGATCGACGTGGGCTTCCGCGTCGATACGGCGGTCGCCAATGCGACCTACCCGCTGCGCGTCGACTTCTACAGCGCCGACCCTGCCGGTGGTCCCCTGGTGCGTATCGGCACGGCCAGCATCGCCGCCGCCGACGCGCAGACCAACCGCACCGTCAGTCTGAACTCGAGTGTCGGCGTCGGCTTCATCACCGCAATCGCGACCGATGCCAACGGCAACTCGAGCGAGTACTCGGACGTTCTCGACGTCAATCGCATCTTCGACGACGGCTTCGAATCCCCCTGACGCAAGCCGGCGAAGACCGGCGTCCAGGAACCGGGGTCAGCGCACGTCGATTCTCGCTGGCTTCCGGGCCGCGACTGAGCGGGCGCTTACTCGTCCCGGGAAGCGGCCGGGTAGGTGATGATCGGCTCGGCCGGTGACTTGTCGTCCATGTTGAAGGCGTTGCACAACGGGTCGACGGAGCCATGGGTTTCGCGTCGGGCGATCGCCGCCTTGGCATCCTCGCAGGTCGCCCAATCGGCCCTGCGACCCAGCAGGTAGTCCATTCGCGCCCAGAACAGGTCGTAGACGGCGCTGCCCTCGATCGGCGCGGAATCCATGTTGCCGACGTTCGCCACCGGCGTGGAGCCGGCAGGAAAACCCACCGTCACCGATCGTTCGATGCGGGAAACCTGGACCACCAGCTTGACGCCGTGCTCGTGCTCGCGTGCGGCCAGGGTCCAGTAGTCGCTACCGGCCGAGCTGTGCAACACGGCGTACTTCGACCAGTCGCGGAAGGCCTCGAACAGCGTCTCGCTGCGTGTGAACTGCACGCCGTCTTCGTCGGCAAGCGCGAGCAGGCGCTCGGCCGCGTCGAAGGCTTGCGTCGGCGTGACGTGCGGATAGTCGCGCTCCACGACTGCAGTCCATTGCTCGGGCTTCATCACCGGTGCGGTTGTGCCACACCCGGCAAGGAGTGCCGCCAATCCCCACACCGTCACGATCAGTCGCATGGCGTCACCTTGGTGGTCAACGGGCCCCGGGAGCGGGGAAAACCGGGGCCAGAGTACCGTTTCCTGCGCCCCGGATGCAGCGCGCCAAGTGGCCGGTCGGCGGTCGTGACGATGTGCCGTTCCCCTGCGTTTGGGAATTGGCAGTTCTGTCAGTTTCCCGATCGTCGCGGAAGTGTTCACCTTCGGGGCTGACGGTTCATCGAAGTCCCAGTTCGTCGGCGGTCGCCGGCCCGCGCTCGGTTCGTCCTCGGGCGCTGCGCACGATCGCGGCGAGCAGCGTTCGACACAGGAGGCGACCACGAGTGGCTCTGGCTCGTCCGTGGCCTCGCCGATCGTCGGCAGGGGTGCCATCTGCCCGGGCGTTGCCGGGCACGACCCCAAGGGCCCCAACCGCACGACGCTGCGCCGCGCGTACAACACGGTCACCAGCGCCCATGACCGTTCGCGCTTCCCCGGCTGTCTCATGGCTGAGGCGTCCCGCGTGGGCGCAGGTCCCGCACTCTGGCCCCGCGTTGGGAGAACGCAGATCTGCTGTCCTGGTTCGTGGGCTGGTTCGCCGTCGCGGATCGCGGTCCTGGTTCGCGGACGCGGTTTTTCGTCTCGTCTGCCATCACCACCACGCTGCGGGTTCCTGATTCGACCCCGGCGCCGCGATCACTCCGAGAGAAACGCCCGCATCCGCCGCACCACTTCGTCCTTGCGGCTGGGGTCTTCGAAGAAGTAGTGGTGCGTGTCGCGCAGGACCACCACCTGGCCCTTCGCCACTTCCCTGCGGAAGCGCTCGACGTTGCGCCATTGGTAAGGCTGCATCTCGTTTTCGACGAACACCTGCGCCCGCGCGCGCGTGTCTTCGTCGGCATCGGCGGCGAGGCCCGGATGCGACTCGGCGATCGCATAGAAGCTCAGCGCCGGCGCCTCAATGCGTGCGTATTGCGGCACGTACTGGTCCATGTGTCGGAAGTACGTCGTCTGGATGCGTTCCTTGTGCGACCGTTCCGCCCACGGCTTGTCCAGCGACGCGCGGTCGAACAACGGGTCCTTGGCTTCGAGCGCCGGAACTTCGCGACGGTCGTAGGCCGCGTCGAGGAACACCAGCTTGTCCACGCGTCGTGGATACCGGACGGCGAACTCGATCAGCTCGTTGCCGCCGGCCGAGTGTCCTGCAAGGCTGACCTGCGTGATCTTCAGGGCATCCAGAAAGATCCGGACATCGTCCGTGAGCGTGGCCACATCGTAGCCCGTGTCCGGCCGGTCCGATTGCCCGTAACCCCGCCGCGTCAGCGCCAGCACACGGAAGCGGTCCGTGAACTCGGGCGCCAGTTCGTCGAACGCGTGGGCGTTGTCGCCCGACCCCGCGATGAACAGCAACGTCGTGCCCTCACCGCCCCAGTCCAGATAGTGCAGCTTCACATCGCCTGCTTTCGCGAACCCGCTGGTGTGCGGCGAACGGTCCGTGGGCGCGGTGGGTGTGGGCGTGAGCTGCAGAGTCTGGCCGGCCCCCGGGGTTTCGTCGGAAGGAAACCGCGCGTCGGCATCGCACAACGGAAGCAACGTGCCGACCACCGCGAGAACTATGGATGACCACTGCATGTCGACCCCTTCGCCTGCGGCTGGTGCCGGGCAGGTCGGTGATTCGGCGCTTGAAGCGGGTGGTTCGGGCTGCCTCGGCCCACGGTCAACGAGAGCCCAGCGGGTCTCCGACCGACGCGCGGACGCCACGACGCAGCAAGCCGATAGCGGACCGGCCCCATGTGCTGAACGGGAGAATCGGAAGTGGCGGCTCATCGAGACCGGGAAACCGGGGGTGGCTCAGCCTGAGCCAGCGCGCGGCGGGCCGTCCGGCCTGCCGCTTATTAACCCGGTATCTTTGTATCTGAAGTTCACGCTGCCGCGTAGCGGATCTTCGGATGTTGAAAGTAGCTCCTCACCCGCGACCGCGATCGCTGAATGGCGCGGAGGTGTTTGCG
>JAJTHZ010000247.1 GCA_021299185.1 Lysobacteraceae bacterium
ACCGTCGGGTCGCAGGCGCAGTGCGGTCGCCGCGAGGCCGACCGGGCCCGCCGGCAGCGAGGCACCGGCGCGCGGCGCGGCACGACGCTGCGCGCGCGCGAGGTGCGCGTCGAGGCGCCGGTTGGCCACCCGCACCGCATGCCATTTGTCCCACGCCGCGGCGAGGCGGTGCAGCGAGGTGCCGAGGAATCCGGACAGGGCCAGCGCAGCGGCCAGCGTGCCGCTGTCGATCGCGCCGCGCGCGATCGCCTGCAGGCCGAGCCAGAGGATCGCGGCGCCCCCGAGCCTGATCGCGGCGTCGGAAAGCGCCATGCCGCTGGCGGCGACCATCCGCCGCTGCACCGCGGAGCCCGCGATGCCCGCGCTGAGCCGGTCGAGGCGGCGCAGCAGCCGTCGTTCTTCGCCGGCCAGCACGTAGGGCGCGGGACGGGAGAGCGGATGGGCCATCGCGCGCGCCAGCCGCACGCGGTCGCGGCGCGCCGCGTCCTGCGCGTCCTCGAGGCGCGCGCCGAGCGCACGCAGCGCGAGGATCGAGGCCGCGGCCGCCAGCACCGCCGGCAGCGCCAGCGCAGGTGCGAGCCAGGCCAGCAGCGCGATCGCGGTCGGCGCCACCACCGCCGCCACCGGCACCGCGGCCGCGCCGTGCGCGATCCACTCGCGCACCGCGCCGAGGTCGCCGATGAAGCGCAGCATCGCGGTGCCGCCCGCGGCATCGCCGACCTCGCGGTCGAACAGCGCGCGCACCAGGTTGCGCCGGATGCGCGCAATGTGGGCCTGCGGCAGCTCTTCGGCGAGCCGCCGTTCCCACACCGTGGCCAGCGCGCCGAGCACCGCGCAGGCGGCGAGCGTCGCCGCCAGCGGCGTGGCGGCGGCGACGCGACCGCCGTCGAACGCCAGCCGCACGGCGAGCGCCGCGCCGCCGGCGCAGGCGGCGAGCAGCACGCCACAGGCCAGCAGGCCGGCCCAGCGCGCGGCGTGGCGTCGCGCCAGCAGGGGCGGCAGCCGGCTCACGCCGCGACGTCCAGGCGCGCGCCGGCACGCGGGCGCAGGTGCGCCAGCAGGCTGCGGCCGGTCTCGGGATCGCACAGCTCGGCGCGCGTGTACACCGGTACGGTCAGTTCGCGCCGCGCCTCGCGGGTGCCGAGCGGCGACATGGTCAGCAGGCCGCCGACGGCGAGCAGCGGCAGCCCGGCGCCCATCACCAGCCCCGCGCCGTGCACCGCGCTGAGCGCATCGGGCGCGGCGAACAGCACTCCGTCCACCGCGGCGGCGAAGGCCGGCGCGCGCAGCAGTGCGGCGGTTTCGCGCTGGAACAATCCGTCGGCGATCTCGATCACGATCGCGTCGCAGTCGTCGAGGTGGTCGAGCGAGGCTTCGAGCACGCGCTCCACCGCTTCGGCGCCGGCCAGGTAGGTCGTCGCGTGGCCGAAGTCGGTGAAGTCGACGACTTCCGCCGCGCCAGCGTCGGCGAAGGCCTGCAGGTCGGCGAAGGCGCCGGTGCCGGTCACCTTGGCCGCACCGACGCGCAGCCCGGCGCGGGCCAGGCCCTGCACGACGGCGGCAACCGCGGTCGTCTTGCCGGCGTTCATCGAGGTGCCGAGCACCGCGATCACCGGCGGCCGGCGGGTGGCGCGCTCGGGCACTAGGCCGAAGCGCGACACGTTCAGCGCCTGTCGCGAGGCATCGCAGAGCACGCCGAGCGGGCGCAGCCGCGTGGGCTCGTCCATCCGCGCGTGGGCTTCCACCACCGTGCCGACCACGCCGCCGGCGGCGATCAGGTCGAGCTGGCCCTCGACGATGCGCGCCATGCCTTCGAACTGGTCGGGCGCGTAGCGGTTGCCGAGGCAGGCGACGATGCGGTCGCCGACGTACAGCTCCGCGCGGC
The DNA here is from genome assembly GCA_021299185.1 of Lysobacteraceae bacterium. Lineage (GTDB taxonomy): Bacteria > Pseudomonadota > Gammaproteobacteria > Xanthomonadales > Ahniellaceae > UBA4656. The sequence goes on from JAJTHZ010000247.1 coordinate 1,886, forward strand.
GGCCCTGCGCGAGCTGCAGGCCGGTGTGTTGGCCGAGCGCGACGACTTCGGCTGCGACCAGGTCGCCCGGCCGCGCGACGGCCCAGTGGCGGTGCATCGACGCGGCCAGCGAGCGCGGCACGCGCCGCGTGGTGAACGCCCATTTCGCATGGTTCAGGGCGCGGGTGGCTTCGAGGGTCTCGATCATGGTGGCGGTCCTCCGTTGGGGTGGACACAGCCTGCGCGTCGGCGCGCCGCGCTTGAATCGGGATCGCGGCCCATGCACGAGAGGGATCGCCACCCAGCGGCGGCGGGACTTTTCCTCAGGCGGCGCCGCGGTCGCCGAAGCGTGACCGCGTTCGCGGCGCGCGATCCCGCGCCGCGTTATTCCGGCACGCGCGATCGCGCGCCCGGGTGTCGCATCACGGCTCGAAGCCGTTGGCGAACAGCGGATCGGCCGCGCCCTGGCTCGCGCGGCAGGCCGGGCCGCCGGCGTCGAGGGCGATGTTGTCGACGTACCAGCCGTCGTCGATCGTGTTGATGTCGCTGGTGAAGCGGAATCTGACCTGCGCCTGCGAACTGCCGGCGATCTGCGGCAGGTCGAGCGTCACCCGGCGCCGCACGGGATCGCCGCTGCAGCGCCAGGCGAACGTCGACCAGGTGCCGCCGCCGTTGGTGCTGTACTCGACCTGGCCGAAGTCGTAGCCGGCCTCGGTGTCGCAGAAAGAATCGAACGACAGCACGACGTTTTCGTAGCCTGCGAGGTCGACCACCGGCGAGACCAGGCTGGTGTTCGCGCTGTTGGCGTAGGAACCCGACGGCGATTCGGTCCACGCGCGCGCCCCGGTCTGGGTGGTGGCGGCCGCGGTGATCGCCCACGGCGGTTGTGCGGTCCATCCGGCCGCGCCGGATTCGGCGTCGTTGGCGAGGCGCCGGCACAGCGCGAACAGGGTGAAGTCGCGCGCCTGCTGCGCGCCGCCGGCGATCGCCACGCCACTCGCGCTGGCCGGTTCGTAGCCCGGCGCGGTGGCGGTCAGCGTGTAGGTGCCGACGGGCAGGCGGCGCGTGTAGCTGCCGCTGCCGTTGCTGCTCGATGCAAACCCGCCGGCGGCGACGGTCGCGCCGGCGATCGGCGCGCCGCCGGCGGCCGCGCGTACCGTGCCCGCGACCTCGCCGACGTCGTTCGCCGCATAAACGTGCACGAAGCCCGTGGCCCACGGGCCGTCGTTGCCCGCCGCATCGCGGCCACGCACCCACGCCAGCGTGCGTCCGACCGGTGGCGCGGCGAGCGTGGCCTGCGCGGCTTCCACGCTGCCGTCGAAGCTGCCGTCGCGCGCGGCCATCGGCAGCGGCGGGATGGCGACCGGCGACCACGGCGGCACGCCGAGCCAGGCGTTCGCGCTGGCGATCGTCTGCGCGGACTGGTTGCCGCCGTTGGTGTTGACATAGCGCGTGTCGTCGAACAGCGCGGTCAGCAGCACCGGCTCGCCCGCGATCGCGAGGTCGGGCACGGTGGCCACCGCGCGCGGATCGGGCCCGGCGGCGACGCGGTAGGGCCGGTGCAGGTTCCGCGCGGCGAACCGAAGGGCGCGGAGATTGTCCGGCCAGATGGTGTTCTCGAACAGCGCGCAATCCTGGAAGAACGCGGTGCCGAGTTCGAACGCGTAGCCCGGCACGCCGAGTTCGCCGTAGGCCGCGTCGATGGTGGTGCCGTCGGTGGGATACAACTCGTTCGACTGCTGCGGCGTGTAGTTGTTGTACCAGGCGAAGCGGCGTCCCAGCGCCTCGAGCGGGGCGGCGTTCGGCGCCGGTCCCGCGCCGACCGTGGTCCAGCCCCAGGGCCACAGGACCAGTTGCGAGAAGGAGTGGATGTCGAAGAACAGGCCGTCGGCGTCGAGGTCGGCCGGATCGGTGTCGAGCGGGCCGCGGCGATCCGGGAACAGCGTGCGCACGTAGGCCATGGTGGCCGTCGTCTCCGGCTCCGACGACGCGGTCGGGCCGCGATAGGTGTCGTTGCACGGATTGGTGCTGCTGCCGCCGCCGCCCACCGCCTGGCCCCACTTGAACGGCCAGTTGCGGTTGAGGTCGGCGCCGCGCGCGTTGCTGGTCGCGCCGCAGTACGCGGTGTTGGTGTTCTTGCGCCACAACAGCGCGGCTTCCGCCCGCTTGCGCCCGTCGGGGTTGGCGTGAACCAGCAGGTGCACTTCGTTGTGGTCGAGGATCGCGGTCGCCTCGGGATCGATGCCGTGGTTGGCCAGCAGCCACTCGCCGAAGCGCAGGCCGACCTCGGCCGGCGTGTACTCGCGCGCATGCACCGAGGTCATGATGAACAGCTTCGGCTTGTCGCCGCCGATCGCGGCATTGGTCAGCCGCAGCACGCGCAGGTCCTCGCCGCCGCCTGGTTGCCCAGCGGTCTTCTCCCACGAGTCGCCGATGTCGACCACGCGGGCCATGGTCGGGTACTGCGCGGCCAGCGCATCCAGTCGCGCGCGCGCTTCCGCCACCGTGCGGTAGCACAGGTAGCCGGGGATGCCCTTGGCCTGCCCCGGCAGGCGCTGCAGCGGGCGGTTGATCGCCTCGGTGGCATCGGCGTCGACGGTCCAGCGCAGGCCCTGGGCCTTCATCACCGCGCGATCCATCGGATCGGCCTCGAACACCACCACGCCCTTGGCGCGGTCGACGATCAGGTGGCCGTGGCGCTCGGCCAGCGCGCGGATCACCGCGGGGTCGCGGGTCTCGAGCCGCACGACCTCGAGACGCGCTCCGAGGTCGTTTGCGGCCGTGACCGGCGCGAGGAGCCCCATGCAAACCGCCGAGGCGAACAGATGTCGACGCATTCGATCCACGGAACGATGCTGGGTGGCGCGCCGTTGCCGGTCGCGGGCCGGGTCGACCGGCGCGCAGTATGTCACGGACCTGCCCGCGGTCGGCGCGATCCGGATATCCTCCGGGGCGATCACCCGTCCAACCCCGGGTGCGGAGCGGCGCATGCGACGTTTGCGGCTTGCACTGGTCGTCCTTCTCGCCGCAGCGATCGTGCCGGCGCGCGCCGCGGACCCGCCGGCCGACGGCGGGCCGTGGGTGGTGCGCGCGAAGTTCGAGGACGAGCGCAGCCTCGCCCTGCTGATGCGGCGCGCGGCACCCTGGCGGGTGGACGTCGCGGCGCGCGAGGTCCTCATCGAGGTCGCGAACGGCATGGAGTGGCGCATGATGGAGCGCGAGGGCTTCGTCGTGACCCTCGATGCGCCCCTGACCCGCGCGTTCCGCAATCCACCCGCGAAGGCGGCGGGCCAGATCGCCGGCATCCCCGGGTACGCGTGCTATCGGACCGTGGAAGAGACCTATGCCGCGGCCGAGGCGCTGGTGGCGGCCCATCCCGGCATCGTCGAGTGGATCGACATCGGCGATTCCTGGCGCAAGACGCAGAACCTGCCCAATGGCTAGGACATCCGCGTGCTGCGCATCACCAATCGCGCGAACACCGGATTCAAGCCGGTCCTGTTCGTGCAGGCCGCGCTGCATGCGCGCGAATACTTCACCGCCGAGACCGTCACCCGGTTCGCGGAGCAACTGGTCGCCGGCTACGGCACCGACCCGGATTCGACCCTGGTCATCGACCACCACGACGTCCACCTGCTCCTGGTCGCCAATCCCGACGGGCGCAAGGTCGCCGAGGTCGCTGCCACGCGTGCGCAGCGCAAGAACCGCAACCAGAACTACTGCGCGGCGGGAACCACCACGGTCGGCGTCGATCTCAACCGCAACTATGCGTGGAACTTCGGCGGCCCCGGCAGTTCGAGCACGCCGTGCAACGACGTGTTTCGCGGGCCCACGGCCTTCAGCGAGCCGGAGACCACCGCGATCACCGCCTGGCTGCGTTCGGTGTTCACCGACCAGCGCGCCGAGACGTCGTTGGGCGACCGCACCACGCCGGTTTCCGTCGACGCCCACGGCTTCTACATCGATGTGCACAGCAACGGCGCCGGCAACTGGTTCCCATGGGGCGACACCACGCAGCTGGCGCCGAACGGCGCCCGGATGCAGACCCTCGCGCGCAAGCTCGAGTTCTTCAACGGCTACGAGGCGATCCAGGGCGCGCTCACCGGCGTGATCGGGGGCGCGTCCGACGACTTCGTGTTCGGGACGCTCGGCGTGCCGGCCTTCACGATGGAACTCGGCGGCAGCGATTTCTGGCCGGACTGCGCGACCTACGAGTCCTCGATCGCGCCCGGCACGATCGCTTCGCTGAAGTTCGCCGCGCGCGTGGTGCACGCACCGTACCGCGTGCCCGCGGGCCCGGAGATCCTGTCGGTGGCGACGGCGCCGGGGGGCTCGCCCGGCAGCGTGACCATCACCGCCACGGTCAACGATGGGCGCTATGGCGCCGGGACCGGACCCGAGCCCACCCAGCCGGTGCAGGGCGTGAACGTCTACGCTGCACTGCCGTGGTCGGTCAGTCCGCCGCCGCCGGCGATCGCCGCGATGACCGCGGTGGACGGCGCGTTCGACGAGGTCGAGGAGGCCGTGACCGCCACCATCCCTGCCGGCGCACTCGCGCCGGGCCGCCGCCTGGTCTACCTGCAGGCCGTCGATTCCGCCGGCAATCCGGGGCCCGTCTCGGCGGGCTTCGTCGACATCGATCCGGCCCTGTTGGGCAACGGGTTCGAGCCGGTCGGTCGCTGACGCTGGGCCCTGCTGCGCTGCGGCGTGGCATTTCCGCGCCGATCCATAGACTGCGGAGGCCCAACGGTCCGCTGGCCGGCGGGGAGGGAGAAAGCCCGCGTCGTTCGCTCGGCGCGGGCTTTCGTTTTTCCGCGCCCGGGTCGTGGCGCACGGGGCCCGGTGACTGCGACACTGGCGCGATGAACGCCGGCACGCCACTCGCCCTCGAACGCCTCGATGCCGCCCGCGCCGAGGCCGGGCTTCCCGCGCCGGACGGCGCAGCCCGCGAGGCACTCGCCCGCGTGTTCGATGCCAGCCCCTTCGCCGCCGAAGTGCTGTGCGCCGATCCCGCGCTCGCCGATGCCGCGACCGGCCCCTGGCTGCACGATGCCGCACCGCCGGCCGACCGCTGGCGCCCCGCAGCGTGGCCGGCTGCCGACGACGCCGAGGCGATGCGGCTGCTGCGGCGCTTCCGGCGCGCCGAGAGCGCGCGTCTGGTGGTGCGCGACGTGCTCGGCGTGGATGCCGTGCGCGCCACCATCGAAGGCGCGACCGCGCTGGCCGAAACCTGCATCGAGCAGGCCCTGCGGCACCTGGAGCCGGGCTTCCATGCGCGGCACGGCACGCCGCGCCGTGCCGACGGCGACGTGCAGCGGATGGTCGTGGTCGGCATGGGCAAGCTCGGTGGTGGCGAACTCAATTTCTCGTCCGACATCGACCTCGTGTTCGCCTATGCCGAGCCCGGCACCTGCGAGGGCGGTCGCGGGCTCGACTTCGAGGACTTCTACGCGCGCCTCGGCCAGCGCCTGGCGCAACTGCTCGGCGAGACCACCGCGGACGGCTTCTGCTACCGCGTCGACCTGCGCCTGCGGCCGTTCGGGTCGGTCGGGCGGATGGCGCTGTCGTTCGCGGCGATGGAGCACTACTACCAGCGCGAGGGCCGCGACTGGGAACGCTATGCCTGGATCAAGGCGCGCCCGGTGGCCGGGGATATCGAGGGCGGGCGGCGCCTGCTGGCCGCGCTGTCGCCCTTCGTCTACCGCCGTTACCTCGACTTCACCGCGATCGACGGCCTGCGCGAGATGAAGCGCCTGATCGACGCCGAGGTCGCGCGCAAGGACCTCGCCAACCACGTCAAGCTCGGCCCCGGCGGCATCCGCGAACTGGAGTTCATGCTGCAACTGGTGCAACTGGTGCGCGGTGGCCGCGAGCCCGGGCTGCGCACGCCGTCCTACTACGCGGCGATGGACGCCGCGGTCGCCGCGGGACATGCGCCGCCGGACGTGGCGGCATCGCTGCGCGAGGCATACGAATTCCTGCGTCGGGTCGAGAACCGGATCCAGATGCGCCACGACGCGCAGGCGCACGAACTGCCCGACGACGCGGCCGAACGCGGCGCGCTGGCGCGCGGGCTCGGCTATCCGGACTGGGCTGCGTGCGACGCCGCGCTCGGCGCGCGGCGCGCGCGGGTGGCGGCGGCGTTCGCCGAGCTGCTCGCGCC
>JAJTHZ010000184.1 GCA_021299185.1 Lysobacteraceae bacterium
CGTGACCGGCTTGCCGTGGAACGGGTGACCGGCTTGGCTTGGAATACGCACTGCGGAGTACATCGAACATCTTCCGCTCCGGTTTCGAGTTCGCCGAGTCGGACCCTGTGGGGGTGCCGCGGACGTACCGGTTCGTGGGCAACGTGGAGTTTGCGGTCGAGAACGGGGTGGAAGTGGTGCGCCGTTCGATCGGCGGGTTCCTGGTGCATCGGCGCACGGCCGGCGGCGGGGCGAGCTACGAGTGGCGGCTGTCGGACGGACTGGGCTCGGTGGATGCGCTGGTCAACGGCGCGCCGGGCGGGTCGTCGTTCCGGCTGGTGCAGCGGATGAGCTTCGACGCGTTCGGGCTGCGGCGGGATGCGTACAACGGCTAGCGGCACCTGAGAGACGATGGCGCCGGCGAACGCCCGAGCCCCACGACGGCTCGGCCTGATGCGGTGCGCACATTGCCCCGCCCGGCAGACCTCGAAGACTGCCTCAGCCCACCGCCCCCGCCGACCACCGCGCACGATCCGCCTCCAGCAGCATTCGCACCCGCCGTTGCCACGACAGGCAGCGGGCGCGCACGGCCTCGGGCAGTTCCGGTGGTGCCGGATCGTGCTCGTGGGACAGCGCGGCGCGCACCTGTTCGCGGCGGTGCAGGCGCGCCAGCAGCGGCTCGGCGGCGCCGGCCTCCGGTGTCCGTGCGACGCTCACCGGCCACCTCGCGCGGCGAGGGCGAAGGCGGCGAGCAGCACCGCGACCACCAGCACGGCCAGCCAGCGGCCGGGGGCCGCTGCGGTGCGCTCGGGGCTGCGGGCGGGCGTGGGATCGATGCGGCGCGGCAGGGAGAAGGCGAGGGTGGTCATGGGAGCGGCGGGCCAGGTCGCGTCGGGAGTGGACGCCGGGTCATTCCAGCCGCAGCCGCTGCCCGCGCGACGGCGCGCGGGTGGCGCGGCGATGGCCGCTTCGGGCGGAATGCGGGCGCGGGGCGGCGGCGGTTGCCGCTGCGGGCCCCGGTCCCTACAGTGGCCGCGCCACCACCGGAGCACCGCATGGCCCGCACCATCGCCATCGTCGAAGACGAACCCGCGATCCGCGCCAACTACACCGATGCGCTCAAGCGCCTCGGCTTCGATGTGCTGACCTACGGCTCGCGGCCGGAAGCGAGCCGCGCCTTCGAGCTGCGCCTGCCGGACCTGGTGCTGATCGACATCGGCCTCGGCGACGAGCCCGAGGGCGGCTTCGAACTGTGCCGCGAACTGCGCGGCAAGGCGCCGACCCTGCCGATCATCTTCCTCACCGCGCGCGATTCCGACTTCGACATCATCTCCGGCCTGCGGCTCGGCGCCGACGACTACCTCACCAAGGACGTCTCGCTGCCGCACCTGACCGCGCGCATCAACACCCTGTTCCGCCGCGTCGACGCGCTGCGCCGGCCGCCGACGCAGGAGGCCACGGTCAGCCAGGGCCCGCTGGCGCTGGCCGCCGACCGCATGCGCGTGACCTGGAACGGCGCCGAGGTGCCGCTGACCGTGACCGAGTTCTGGATGGTGCACACCCTGGTGCGCCATCCGGGCCACGTGAAGAGCCGCGACCAGTTGATGCGCGACGCACAAGTCGTGGTCGACGACGCCACCATCACCTCGCACATCAAGCGCATCCGCAAGAAGTTCATCGCCGTCGACCCGGCCTTCGACGCGATCGACACCGTGCACGGCGCGGGCTACCGCTGGAAGCCCTGAGCGCGGTCGGACCGCGCGCCCCATGCGCACCCGCATCCTCCTGCTGCTGAGCCTCGGCGCGGCCCTGTTGCTGCCGTGGGCCGGCTGGCAGTTGGTGCGGCAGACCGAGGCCCTGCTGCGCGAAGGCCAGGAGCGCGCGCAGCTCGGTGGTGCGGCCGCGCTCGCGCGCGCGCTGGTGGCCACCGCGGGCGACGCGCTGCCGGTCGCAGGTCCTGCGCTGTTCGTGCATCCGCTACAGCGCCTGCCGCTGCTGGATGGCGGCGGCGACGAATTCGCCGGGCTGGAGCGCGCGCGCAGCGTCGACGGGCGGCTGTCGCTGGTGCTGGGCGAGCAGGGCGGCGCGCTGTATGCGCTGGTCGAGGTCACCGACGGCAGCCGCGTGCGCGCCGATGCGCTCGACCCGCTGGGCCGGCGTGGCGACGCGCTGGAACTCGAGGTCGCCGACCCGCGGGGCCTGCGCCGCTGGCGCCTGGCCAATGCCGCGCCCGGCGCGCTGCAGGTCACCGGCGACGGCGATCCCAGCCTCGCGCCGGTCGGCGAGTGGCAGGAGACCGCCGACGGCTACCGCGTCGAACTGCGCCTGCCGCGCGGCGATGGTCCGCAGGCGCTGTCGCTGGCGGCGATCGATCGCGAACCGGCCGGCGGCGAGCGCAGCACCAGCCTCGCCGCCGCGCCGGGCGATCGCCTGCCGCTGCTGCGCCGCGATGCGCGGCTGGACCTGGTGCTCGGCTCGCTGGTGCCGCCCGGCGCGCGGCTGCGCCTGGTGTCGGCCGACGGCTGGGTGGTCGGCGGCGCGGGCGCGCTGGATGCGACCGCGGCCGAGGCCACGCCCGCGCCGGTGGCCGCCGAAGCTCCCGAGGGCGCGCACGGCCTGCTGTACCGATGGTTGCTCGCGCCGCCGGCGGAAGCGGGCCCCGGCGAGTTCGACGGCGACGGCGCGCGGCTCAAAGCGCCGGTGGTCTGGCAGGCGCTGTCGGGCGTGGCGGCCAGCAACGTGCGCGCGGGCGAAGAACTCGACGCCGCCATCGTCTCCGCGGCCGTGCCGATCGCCGGCGAGGGGGCGCCGCGCGGCGCCCTGCTGCTGGAGCAGCCCTCCGAAGCGCTGCTCGTGCTGGCCAACCGCGCGGTGTTCGGCGTGATGGCGGCGAGCCTCGCCGCGGTGCTGTTGGCCGCGCTGGTGCTGTTCGCCTACGCCGGCGTGCTCAGCCTGCGCATTCGCCGCCTGCGCGATGCGGCCGGACGCGCGTTGCGGCCCGACGGACGCCTCGATCCGCGCCTGCCGCACCTCAGCGCCACCGACGACCTCGGCGACCTCTCGCGTGGCTTTGCGCGCCTGCTCGGTGAGGTCGGCGCGTACAACGACTACCTGCGCACGCTGGCGAGCAAGCTGTCGCACGAGCTGAACACGCCGCTGGCCATCGTGCGCTCCTCACTCGACAACCTCGAGCACGAATCGCTGCCGCCCGGCGCGCGCACCTACGCGCAGCGCGCGCGCGAGGGCGCGGAGCGGCTGTCCGGCATCCTGCGCTCGATGGCCGAGGCCAGCCGCATGGAGCGCTTCGTCGCCGGCGCCGAGGGCGAGGACTTCGACCTCGCCGAACTGGTGCGCGGCTGCGCCGAGGCCTACCGCGATGTGGTCGCCCCGCGGCGCATCGCGCTCGACGTGCCGGGTGGCCGCATCGCCCTGTACGGCGCGCCGGAACTGATCGCGCAGGCGCTCGACAAACTGGTCGACAACGCGCGCAGCTTCGCGCCGGAGGACGGCTGGATCCGCATCCGCCTGCGCGCGCAGGAAGACGGCGCGGAACTCGCGGTGGCCAACAACGGCCCGCCGCTGCCCGCGCGCATGCAGGAGCGCCTGTTCGAGTCGCTGGTCAGCTTCCGCGAGGGCGCGGCGCGTGGTGAGGCGCCGCACCTCGGGCTTGGCCTGTTCGTTGTGCGCCTGGTGGCCGAACTGCACCAGGGCCAGGCCACCGCCGTGAACCTGCCCGACGGCGCCGGCGTGGAGTTCCGCCTGCGGCTGGCCGGGATGCCACGCAAGGCCGCACCGAGCGGTTGATGCCCATGTAGGAGCCCGCTTGCGGGCGACCGGCACCTTGGCTGCCGCGGCAAGGAACGGTTGTTGCGGTCGCGCGCAAGCGCGCTCCTACGTTCGGGACCACCAGCCGTAGGAGCCCGCTTGCGGGCGACCGGCACCTCGGCCGCCGCCGCAAGGAACGGTTGTTGCGGTCGCCCGCAAGCGGGCTCCTACAACCATCGCACGGGCGCTGGCATACTGCCCGGCCGCCCCATGGAATGCCCGCCCGTGCTGTCCGACGCCGAGTTCCAGCGCCTCGCCGGCGAAGGTTTCAACCGCATCCCGGTGGTGCGCGAGGTGCTCTCCGACCTCGACACGCCGCTGTCGGTGTACCTGAAACTGGCCGATGCCTCGCACGGCTACCTGTTCGAGTCGGTCGAGGGCGGCGAGAGCTGGGGACGCTATTCGATCATCGGCCTGCCCTGCCGGCGCGTGTTCTCGTTCCGCGGCCACACGCTGACGGTCAGCGAATACGGCGAGGTGGTCGAAACCCGCGAGGTCGACGACCCGCTGGGCGAGGTGGAACGACTGCGCGCCCAGTACCGCGTACCGCGCCTGCCGGGCCTGCCGAACTTCACCGGCGGCCTGGTCGGCTACTTCGGCTTCGAGTGCGTGGGCTACATCGAAAAGCGCCTCGCGCGCCGCGATAAACCGGACCAGCTCGACACGCCCGACATCCTGCTCATGCTGAGCGAGGAAGTCGCGGTGTTCGACAACCTCAAGGGCCGGCTCTACCTGGTGGTGCACGCCGACCCGTCCGAGCCGCAGGCGCTGGCCCGCGCGCGCCGTCGCCTGGATGAACTGGTGTTCCGGCTGCGCCACGCGGGCTCGTCCTACCCCGACGTGCTCGACCCCAAGATGCTGGATGAATCGAGCTTCGTCAGCGGTTTCACGCGCGAAGGCTTCGAGGACGCGGTGCGCCGCTCGCAGGAGTACATCCGCGCTGGCGACATCTTCCAGGTCGTGCTCAGCCAGCGCCTCTCGGTGCCGTTCAACGCGCGCCCGGTGGATGTCTACCGCGCGCTGCGTTCGCTCAACCCCTCGCCCTACATGTACTTCCTCGACCTCGGCGCGACCCAGGTCGTGGGCTCCAGCCCCGAGATCCTGGTCCGCGTCGAGCGCGGCCGCATCACCCTGCGTCCCATCGCCGGCACCCGCCCGCGCGGCTGCACGCCGGAGGAAGACGCCGCGCTCGAGCAGGACCTGCTCGCCGATCCGAAGGAACGCGCCGAGCACCTGATGCTGATCGACCTCGGCCGCAACGACGTCGGCCGCGTGGCGAAGACGGGCAGCGTGGTCGTGCCCGACCGGATGGTCATCGAGCGCTACTCGCACGTGATGCACATCGTCTCCCAGGTCGAGGGCGACCTCGCCGACGGGCTCACCTGCAGCGACGTGCTGAAGGCGACGTTCCCCGCCGGCACGGTCTCCGGTGCGCCGAAGATCCGCGCGCTGGAAGTGATCCAGGAACTCGAGCCGATCCAGCGCAACATCTACTCCGGCGCGGTCGGCTACATCGGCTGGTGGGGCGACATGGATACCGCCATCGCCATCCGCACCGCCGTCATCCAGGACGGCCGCCTGCACGTCCAGGCCGGCGCCGGCATCGTCTACGACTCCGACCCCGCCAAGGAGTGGGAGGAGACGATGAACAAGGGCCGCGCCCTGTTCCGCGCGGTGGCGCAGGCGGCGGGGGGGTTGTGACGTGAACGAGTCAAGCGCGCTCGCTCCGCCTACAGAGGTGATCTCGGTCACATCTGCTAAGGAAGCAGTTGAGTGCCTTCTCGACTTGAAGGCATCAGAAGGCTCGCTCGTTTTCCGTGGCCAATCAGATGCTGAATGGGGGCTTGTGCCGTCTGCATGGCGCGAGGGCGGCGCAGTGGCGCGCCGCGCCGCGCAGCTTAAGGATGCGCCGCTGCTTAGAACCCCTGCTCTTTGGGGCCTTTTCGGCACCGTTGACGTAAATGGTGCGGTGGCATCAATTGTGGGAAACGTGCACTCGGAATCGCATCAGCGTGTGGCCGATCTTGCCTCATGGCTCCTCGCGGAGAGGGGATTTGTTGAAGAGTTCTCAAGAAACTGTGATCTAGCAGGGCTGTCGGTCCCAGGCGTCAGTAAGCCCCATCAGTTCGCGCCCCTGCAGTTTGATCAATCGCAGAACGTTCCAAAGTTTCTTGTTTCAGAGGCGTTTGCTCTTGCTCAGCACTACGGCGTGCCTACCCGACTTCTAGATTTCTCTGATCAACCACTCAAGGCTCTCTACTTTGCCGCAGTCGACCTGGCAGCGCGACCGGTTACCGGACTGCTCGATGCAATGGAACTGCACGAAAGGTCGTTCTGCGTCTGGGCACTTACAGCACCGCAAATGGACATCGCATCGATGTTTGCAACGCACAGGCTTGAGGAGATGCGTGTGCTGCGCTCATCGATCCGCTATTTGCTTGCGCAGGATGGCCTTTTTCTGCTGTCGAACTCGACGGCGAACAGATACTTCATCAACAACGGTAGGTGGCCTGATCTTCAGGAGCTTCGGCCGAAGGGACTTAGAAAGGTCGTCATTCCATGGAAGGAAGCCGGTCCTACGATGACGCGGCTAGCATGTCTAGGAATTGACGGTCTTCGACTGCAGCCGAGCTACGAAACAGCCGCGCGCCATACCTTGGGCACGAGTTGATCCCCATGCTCCTGATGATCGACAACTACGACAGCTTCACCTACAACCTCGTCCAGTACCTCGGCGAGCTGGGTGAGGACGTCCGCACGATCCGCAACGATGAACTCACGGTGGCGCAGATCGCGGCGCTGAAGCCGGAGCGCATCGTGATCTCGCCCGGTCCGTGCACGCCGAACGAGGCGGGCGTGTCGCTGGAGTTGATTTCGAAGCTCGCCGGCGCGGTGCCGATCCTCGGCGTCTGCCTCGGCCACCAGAGCATCGGCCAGGCGTTCGGCGGCAAGGTCGTGCGGGCGCGCACGATCATGCACGGCAAGACCTCGATGATCCACCACGCGAACGTGGGCGTGTTCGCCGGCCTGCCGAACCCGTTCGAGGCGACGCGCTACCACTCGCTGGTGGTCGAGCGCGCCAGCCTGCCGGATGGCCTCGAGGTGACCGCCTGGACGCAGCACGCCGACGGCACGGTCGACGAGATCATGGGCCTGCGCCACCGCAGCCTGCCGGTCGAGGGCGTGCAGTTCCATCCCGAATCGATCCTGACCCTCGCCGGCAAGGACCTGCTGCGCAACTTCCTGCAGCCGCTGCGCCGCGCGGCCTGAAGCCCGGAACCCGCCATGCCGATCACGCCCCAGGAAGCGCTCCAGCGCACCATCGAGCACCGCGAGATCTTCCACGACGAGATGGTCGACCTCATGCGGCAGATCATGAGCGGCACGGTCTCGCCGCTGATGAGCGCGGCCATCCTCACCGGCCTGCGGGTGAAGAAGGAAACCATCGGCGAGATCACCGGGGCGGCGCGCGTGATGCGCGAGCTCTCGGCCAAGGTCGAGATCGACGGCGGGCCGCACTTCGTCGACATCGTCGGCACCGGCGGCGACGGCGCGCACACCTTCAACATCAGCACCGCCTCGATGTTCGTGGTGGCCGCCGCCGGCGGCACCGTGGCCAAGCACGGCAACCGCAGCGTGTCCTCGAAATCCGGCAGCGCGGACGTGCTGGAGGCGCTCGGTGCGCGCATCGACCTCGGCCCCGCGCAGGTCGCCGAATGCATCCGCGAGTGCGGCATCGGCTTCATGTTCGCGCCCAACCACCACCAGGCGATGAAGAACGTCGCCCCGGTGCGCAAGGAGATGGGCGTGCGCACGATCTTCAACATCCTCGGCCCACTGACCAACCCGGCCGGCGCGCCGAACATCCTGATGGGCGTGTTCCATCCGGACCTGGTCGGCATCCAGGTCCGCGCGCTGGAGCGCCTCGGCGCCCGGCATGCGCTTGTGGTGCACGGCCGCGACGGCATGGACGAGGTCTCGCTGGGCGCGGCCACCCTGGTGGGCGAACTCAAGGACGGCGTGGTGCGCGAATACGAAATCCACCCCGAGGAGTTCGACCTCGCGATGGCCTCCAGCCGCCAGTTGCGGGTCGAGAACGCCGCCGAGTCGCGCGCCCGCGTGGAGGAGGTGCTCGACGACCGCCCCGGCCCCGCGCGCGAGATCGTGGTCTTCAACGCCGCCGCCGCGCTGTACGCCGCCGACGTGGTGGACAGCATCGCCGGTGGCATTGGCGCCGCGCGTGCCGCACTGTCCAGTGGCGCCGCGCGCGACCGGCTGCACCGGTTCGTCGCCACCACGCGTCGCCTCGCCGGGAGCGCGACGTGAGCGGCGCCGGCTTCGCCGACACCCCGAGTCCGCCGTACTGGGTCGTGGTGTTCACCTCGCAGCGCACGCCGGACGACGATGCGGGCTACGCGGCCGCCGCCGTGCGCATGGTGGAACTCACCCGTCAGTCGCCGGGTTTCCTCGGCATCGAGAGCGCGCGCGGCACCGACGGGCTCGGCATCACCGTCTGCTATTGGGACAGCGAGGCGGCGATCGCCGGCTGGCGCGCCAACCTCGAACACGCCGAGGCCCGCGCGCAGGGCAATGCACGCTGGTACGCGCGCTACGAGCTGCGCGTCGCGAAGGTCGAGCGCGCCTACGGCGGGCCGCACCGATGAGCGACATCCTCGCCACCATCCTCGACCGCAAGGCGGAAGAGATCGCCGCGCGCCGCGCCGCGGTGCCGTTGGCCGAACTGCGTGCCCGCGCCGCCGACCTGCCCGCCCCGCGCGGTTTCGAGGCCGCCCTGCGCGCGAAGATCGCCGCCGGTCGTGCGGCGGTGATCGCCGAGGTGAAGAAGGCTTCGCCCAGCAAGGGCGTGATCCGCGCCGACTTCCGCCCGGCGGAGATCGCGCGCAGCTATGCGGCCGGCGGCGCGGCCTGCCTGTCGGTGCTGACCGATCGCGACTTCTTCCAGGGCCACGAGGACTATCTCGTCGCCGCTCGGGACGCCTGCGCGCTGCCGGTCCTGCGCAAGGACTTCACCGTCGACGACTACCAGGTCCACGAAGCGCGCGCGATCGGCGCCGACGCGATCCTGCTGATCGTCGCCGCGCTCGACGACGCGCGCCTGCGCGACCTGTGCGACCTCGGGCTGTCGCTCGGCATGGACGTGCTGGTCGAGGTGCACGATGCGGACGAACTCGAGCGCGCGCTCGCCACGCGCTCGCCGCTGGTCGGCATCAACAACCGCAACCTGCGCACCTTCGCGACCTCGCTCGACACCACGCTCGACCTTCGTGCCCGCGTGCCTGCCGATCGCCTGCTGGTCACCGAGAGCGGCATCCACGCGCCGGCCGACGTGGCGCTGATGCGCGGCGCCGGCGTGCATGCCTTCCTGGTCGGCGAAGCCTTCATGCGGGCCGCCGATCCCGGCGCCGAACTGGCCCGTCTGTTCGCGTGAGCGGCGCGCCGTCCGCCCCCGGCGGGCGCCTCGTGCTGTTCGACTTCGACGGCGTGATCGTCGCCGGCGACAGCTTCGCCGCGTGGCTGCGGCGTGAGGGGCTCAAGCCGCCGCTGCGCCGGCTCGCCGGCTGGCTGGCCGCGCCGGTCGGGCTGCCGCTGATGGCGTTTCCGGCCACCTTGTCGCTCGGTGCACGGCTGTTCCTGCACGCCGCGGTGCAGGGCGCCGACCCGGCCGTGCTGCGCGCTTCGCTCGACGCCTGGGGTCGTGCGCTCGCGCGCCGGCCGGGCAGGGTGATCGGGGATGGCCTGGCGGCCTTGCGCGCGCACGTCGCCGCGGGCGACCGCGTGGCGGTGGTCAGCGGCACCGAGTCGACCTTGCTCCGCGCGGTGCTGGACGAACTCGGCGTGGTGGGCGTCGGGATCGTCGCCTCGGAACTGGACCTCGACGGCCGGTTCGCGCGCGTCCGCCGGCACTGCTTCGGCGCCGGCAAGCTGCACGCGCTCGCGGCGGCCGGCATCGAGCCGCCCTGGGATGTCGCCTACTCCGACTCGCCCAACGACCTGCCGCTGCTGCGCCATGCGCGCGAGGCCGTGTGCGTGAACTGGCGGACCGCCGACCGGTCGCGCGCGTGCGCCGCGCCGGGTGGCGCGGTGCGCTTCGTCGACTGGCGTTGAGCGCGGCTCAGGCGTCGCCGAGGCGGCGCACGAAGCGGGTCGAACTCTCGGTGTAGCCGCAGGCGCGGTAGAAGTCGTGCGCACCCTGGCGGTGCGCGGCGGTGGTGACCTCGATGCGCGCCGCGCCGGCCGCGCGCGCGCGCACTTCGGCTTCGCGCAGCAATTCGCGCCCGACGCCCGCCTTGCGGTGCGAATCGGCCACGATCAGGGTGATGATGCGGCAGGTGGTGCGCCCCAGCGGCACGAAGTACATGAAGTCGAGCGCCAGCAGGCCGCAGGGCTCGCCGTGCAGTTCGGCCAGCAGCAGGGCCTGGGTCGGGTCCTCGGCCACCGTCATGATGCGGTCGACCGCTTCCTCGCGGGTGCACTGGTAGCCGAGCTCGCCCAGCAGGCGCGCCACGGCGGCGCCGTCGGACGGCTTGGCGGGGCGCAGCGTGGGGCGGGTGGCGCTGGGCGGCGGGCGCAGGGTCATCGGTCAGCGCGTGCCGAAGACCACGATCGTCTTGCCCTTGACCGAGATCTTGCCGGCCTCCTCCAACTGCTTGAGGACGCGGCCGACCATCTCGCGCGAGCAGCCGACGATGCGGCTGATCTCCTGCCGCGAGATGCGGATCTGGGTGCCCTGGGGGTGGGTCATCGCGTCCGGCTCCTGGCACAGGTCGAGCAGGGTGCGGGAGACGCGGCTGGTCACGTCCATGAAGGCCAGCCGCGACACCTTGCGGCTGGTCTGCAGCAGGCGCCGGGTCAGTTGCGCGCCGATCGCGAACAGGATCCGCGGGCACTCGGCCGCCAGCGTGCTGCCGAACAGGTTGAACAGGCGCTCGTAGCCGATCTCGGCCAGCTCGCAGGGGGTGCGGCTCTTGACCATCACCTCGCGGCGCTGCGGCTCGATGAACAGGCCCATCTCGCCGATGAACTCGCCCTTGTTGAGGTAGGCGAGGATCAGTTCGCGGCCGTCCTCGTCCTCGCTCGACACCGTCAGCGAGCCCTCGACGATGTAGTACAGGGTGCCGGCGCCGTCGCCCGGGCGGAAGATCGCGGTCTTGCCGGGGTAGCGCCGCCGGTGGCAGGCACCCAGGAACTTTTCCAGGGTCGCCGCGTCCAGGGCGAGCTGCGGCGGGGTCTGCGCCCGGTCGACGCTGGGCATCTGGGGGACGAATCGCTCGGCGGCGGAGTTTTTCATGGCCCGATCATGGCACGCTGCGCGGACAACCGCCTTATAGGCCGGTCCGGGCGGGAATTCAAACCGCCCGCCGCCCCGCGGCCGAGCGCCCCTTGTGCTGCAGGACAAAGGGGGGATAATGCGCGCCCTTTCCGACCCCTTGCCGCGCCAGGAGCCCGACATGGTCAAGCCGCTGCCCCGCCTGCGCCTGCAGGGGTTCAACAACCTGACCAAGTCGCTGTCGTTCAACATCTACGACATCAACTATGCCGTCACCGCGGATCAGCGCGACCGCTACATCGAGTACATCGACGAAGCCTACGACGCCGACCGCCTGACCAAGATCCTCACCGACGTCGCCGAGATCATCGGCGCGCAGATCCTCAACGTCGCGCGCCAGGACTACGACCCGCAGGGCGCGTCGGTGACGATCCTGATCTCGGAGCAGCCGATCGCCGAGAAGCTCGGCAAGGACATGATCTCCGAGACCGTGCTCGCGCACCTCGACAAGAGCCACATCACGGTCCACACCTATCCCGAGAGCCACCCGGTCAACGGCATCTCGACCTTCCGCGCGGACATCGACGTGTCCACCTGCGGCGTCATTTCGCCGCTGAAGGCGCTGAATTTCCTGATCGACTCGTTCGAGTCGGACATCGTGACCATGGACTACCGCGTGCGCGGCTTCACCCGCGACGTGCGCGGCAAGAAGCACTACATCGACCACCGCATCAACTCGATCCAGGACTACCTCGCCAAGCACATCCGGCAGAAGTACGAGATGTTCGACGTGAACGTCTACCAGGAGAACATCTTCCACACCAAGATGCACGTGAAGGAATTCGACCTGGACACGTACCTGTTCGAGGCCAGCGCGTCCGACCTGTCGTTCAAGGAGCGGCAGAAGATCGAGGCGCTGCTCAGGCGCGAGATCGAGGAGCTGTTCCACGGGCGCAACCTCGGCTGACGCCGGTCGCGCCTGCCGCGGTTCACAACCGGTAGGCCAGCGCCTTCATCACCGCCGCCGCGGCCGTCATCAGCGACGGCACCGGCGGCGGCAGCTCCACCGCCCCCGCGTCCTTCGCCTCCGCCCCGTGGCGTGCCTCGTCGGCCTGCATGCGGCGCACGATCGCCCGGCTGCGCGCGTCGTCCTCGGGCAGGCGCTCCAGGTGGTCTCCGAGGTGGTTTTCGACCTGGCGCTCGGTTTCCACCACGAAGCCGAGGCTCACGCGGTCGCCGACCAGTCCCGCGGCGGCGCCGATCGCGAACGAACCTGCGTACCAGAACGGGTTGAGCAGGCTCGGCCGCGAACCGAGTTCGTCGAGCCGCTGGGCGCACCACGCGAGATGGTCGGCCTCCTCCGCGGCGGCCTGCACCAGATGCCGGTGCAGGTCCTCGTCGCGGGTCACCGCGGCTTGTCCGAGATAGAGCGCCTGCGCGCAGACCTCGCCGGCGTGGTTGATGCGCATCAGGCCGGCCGCGTGGCGGCGCGCCGCGTCGTCGAGCGCGGCGTCCCCGGCATCGGCGGCCGGATTCGCGGTGGCGGGGACCGGCGCAGGTCCCAGCGAGGTGGCCAGCGCGTGGGCGAGGCCGCCGATCAGGCGGTCGGTGGGGCTGTAGCGGCGCATGGATCGTCGTCCGGTCGCATCGACGCCGCGATGATAGCCGCCGGGTGCACCACCGGGATGTGCAGGCCGGCCTCGGCCAGCCCCATCGCGAGGTGCAGGCGGCAGCCGGTGTTGGTCGTGGCCACCATGCAGGCGCCGGTGGCGGCGATCTGTGCCGCGCGTTCGGCGCGCAGCCGGCGCGCGGTGCGCGGGTCGGCGATGAACTGCATCGCGCCCGCGCCGCAGCAGCCCGGCGCATCCGGCAGTTCGGCCAGCTCGACGCCCGGCTGGCCGCCGAGCAGGCGCCGCGCCGCGGCGCCGCCATCAAGCGCCTGCTGGCTGCACGGCACCGCCAGGGCGACCCGCCGGCGCGCGCCCTCCGCGGGGGCTGCCAGCGGCGAGTTGGGCGCGGGATCACGCCCGAGGAAGGCGAGCAGTTCATGCAGCGGCGGCATGCCCGGGTGCGCCAGCGCCTCGCGCAGCGCCGGCATGCACCCGCTCGCGCAAGCAACCACGGCCTCGACCTTGGCCGCGCGCACCAGCGCCCGCAGGCGCTCGCCCTCGCGTCGCGCCTCGGCGGGCGCGCCGGCCTGTCGCGCCAGCGAGCCGCAGCAGGCGGCGCCGCGCTGTACCTCGACGGCATAACCCGCGGCGGCGAGCAGCGCCGTCGCCGCTCGGTGGGTGTCGCCCTCGATCGCAGCGCCGACGCAGCCGCGCAGCAACAGAACACGCCCGCGCGGGGCCGGCGCCGTGGCGCCGCGGACGCGGGGATCGAGCGCGGCGGGCGCGATCGCGTGCGCGGCAGCGAGCAACGTGCCGGCCGTGCCGTGTCCGGCGCCGCGCGGGCGCGGCAGCACACGCGCCAGGCGCAGCAGGGCGCGCATCCACCCCGGTCGCCCGGCGAGCGCGCGCAGCAGGCGCTCCGGCAGCGCCTCGCCGCCGCGTGCATGCAGCAGTTCGCGGGCCTGCGGCAGCATTTCCGCGTACCGGACCTGCGTCGGGCACGCGGCCTCGCAGCGCCCGCACGAAAGACAGGAGCCGAGGTCGCCGCGCAGCGCGGGCGTCGGCGCGATGTCCTGCGTCGCCAGCCGCCGCATGTGCGCGATGCGGCCGCGCGGCGAACGTCCCTCCTGCGCGTCGATGGCGTAGGTCGGGCAGCGTGGCAGGCACAGGCCGCACATCACGCACTGGTCGGCGAGCATCGCGAGGCCTTGCGAAGGGCCGGCAGGGTCTTGCTTGGGCGACATGCCGCCACCATCTCACAGACGCGCCGCTCCGGTCGCACACGGCGGTGTCGCGGGATGTTGACGGCCTTCGAAAGGCTGGTATAGTGCGCGGCTCCCTACGGCGCTGAGCCGGTCCGCGAAAGGCGGTTTGAGGGCGAGGTTCTCTGACAGTGTGCGCAGGTGACTTGTGTGGGCGCCCGATGGACGATGATTCGTC
>JAJTHZ010000194.1 GCA_021299185.1 Lysobacteraceae bacterium
CGGGCGCCGTGCCCGCGCGCGCGGACGCCCCGCCGGACCGGCCGCTGCGCGACGGCACGCTGCTGCCGCCGATCGGGCTCGGCACCTGGCAGGCCTTCGACATCGGTCCGTCGGAGCCCGGCTGGGACGATGCGCGCGCCGCGCTCGCCGCCTTCGTCGACGGCGGCGGCCGCGTGGTCGACACCTCGCCGATGTACGGCGCGGCCGAAACCGTGGTCGGGGACCTGCAGCACGACGCCGGCCTGCGCCGCCGGCTCTACCTCGCGACCAAGATCTGGACCCGCGGCGAGGAATCCGGCGTGGCGCAACTCGCCGATTCGCAGCGCCGCCTGCGCGCGCCGGTGCTCGACCTCGTGCAGGTGCACAACCTGCTCGGCATCGAATCGCACCTGCGCACCCTGCGCGCCGCGCGCGACGCCGGCCGCGTGCGCCACATCGGCATCACCCACTACACCGCCGCCGCGCACGAGGCGCTCGCCGACTGGATCGCGCGCGAGCCGCTCGACGTGGTGCAGGTCAATTATTCGCTGGCCGAACCGGAAGCCGACCGCCGCCTGCTGGACCACGCCGCCGACCGCGGCGTCGGCGTGCTGGTCAACCGCCCGCTGGCCGAAGGCGGCCTGATCCGCCGCACGCGCGGCCTGCCGCTGCCGGCATGGGCGGTCGAACGCGGCGTCGTTTCGTGGGCCCAGTATTGCCTGAAGTGGGTGATCGGCCATCCGGCCGTGACCTGCGCCCTGGTCGGAACCCGCAATCCCCGCCACGTGGGCGACAACCTCGCGGCGGCGAGCGGCTGGATCCCGGATGCGGCCGAACGCGAACGGATGCGCACCGAGTTCGTGGCACTCCCGTAGGCGCGCGCCGTGCGCGCGACCGCAGCATCGAGCCCCGCGGCGCATCCGCAAGGCCCGGCCGCCCGCGCCGTGCACTGGGGGGATCGCGCATCGCGGTGCGTCCTGGTTGGGAAGGCACGCAGGACACGTCCCATGCATCGATCCACCTTCCCCTCGGCCCGGATTCGCGTGCTGCTCTGCGCCGTGCTGCTGCAAGCGGCCATGCACGGCCATGCGCAGATCGTCCAGGTCGACATCCCCACCAACGCGCCGCGCTACGTGCCGCTGGCGCCCGGTGGCAGCGCGCGGTTCGCGTTCACCGTCACCAACCGGACGCTGGTCGCCGTCGACGGCGCGGTCGGCGGCGAGCTGCAGGTGCCGTCGGCGACGTTCGCCGAGTACGCGTTCGCGGCGGACGAACCGTCGCTGTGCGGACCGCCGGTCCTCGTGCCACGCACGGGCTTCACCGAGATCCGCTTCCCGATCGCCGCCCTGGGCCCGGGTGGCGCGCGGACCTGCGCCTACACCGTGCAGCGGGCGCCCGGCAGCGCCGGTGACCTCGGCTTCCGCGCGTGCTGGCAGGCGGACGCGAACTCCGACCCGTTCTGCCTGGCGCGCGCGCGCCTCGGGACCCTGCCGGACCTCGAACTGGCGCTGGATACCCTGGGCGCGGGCACCGGCGACACCACGGTGGTTCGCCTGCGTCTCTACGGCCGCTCGCCGCTCGCGGTCGGGTCACGGGTCGCCAGCACCGGCTGCCACGAGTTCGCCGGTGGCTTCCTGCAACCGACCCAGTTCGACGTCGATGGCAACCTCCCCGGCGGCTGTGCTTCGGCCGTCGGCACGTTCTGCATCGGCGGCACCGGCGAGGCGCCCTTGAGCCGCGCGTTCCGCATCGGGCCCGCGCCGGCCGGTGGAAGCGCGACCTGCCTGCTGCGCATCCGCCGCCTGCGCAGCGAGGGCGTGGCGCAGGTGCCCCTGTTCCTGTCCGGCGACCGCGTCGACCTGCCGGGCGGCGCCGTCGCCTTCGACCCGGTGCGCGAGCGCGAAACGGTCTCGGTCGGCCTCGGGCTGCCCGGCGCGGTGCCGGTGCCGCTGGGTCCGGCGGCACCGGTTGCGATCGGCCTCGCGATCCTGCTCGCAGGCCTGTACGCACAGCGACGCCGCGGCCGCGCTCAGTCCGCGTAACCGTACGGCCCGCCCCGCTCCAGCGCGCGCCGGTACGCCGGCCGCGCATGGATGCGCGACAGCCAGTCGGCGATGTGCGGGTGGCGCTTCGCATCGGTGGCGCCGCGGCTGGCCGCGGCCTCCAGCGGGAAACTCATCTGGATGTCGGCGATGCTGAACGAACGACCCGCGAACCAGCGCCCGCCGGATGCCAGCTGCGACTCGATCCAGTCGAAGTGGGTCTTCAGTTGCGGGCGCACGAAGGTGGCCAGCACCTTGTCGGCGATCGCGCGCACCACCGGCCGCACGAAGAACGGCGCCGGCGACTCGCGCACGCGGCGGAACACCAGCGCCAGCAGCAGCGGCGGCATCGCGGATCCTTCCGCGTAGTGCAGCCAGTAGGTGCAGCGCGTGCGCGCCGGCGTGCCCGCCGCCGGCAGCAGGCCACCGTCGGGATGCCGCTCGGCCAGCGTCTGCACGATCGCGCCGGACTCCGCCAGCACCTCGCCATCGTCCAGCACCACGACGGGCGACTTGCCCAGCGGATGCACCTTGCGCAGTTCCGGCGGCGCCAGCATGGTCTTCGCATCGCGCGCGTAGCGCACCACTTCGTACGGCAGGCCCAGTTCCTCCAGCAGCCAGAGCACGCGTTGCGAGCGGGAGTCTTCGAGGTGGTGGACGGTGATCATGCGCATGCACCGACGTGGGGCCCACGAGCATCGCAGTGATGGCGACGCCGCGGCAAGGCGCCGCATCACCGCCCCCGCTTCGGCCGGGACGCCCCGCTAGCCGATGCGGCCGGCCAGCGCCCGAGCGACCACGAGTCCCCACAGGCCGAGCACGGCCAGGAAGTTCACGGTGAACACGATGCCCCGGAGCCGCACATTCCCGGTGCCGACCTGCACCACGCTGTGCAGCACCCGCCCCGCGATGAACGTCCACGCCAGCGCGGCGGCTGCCGGATCGGGGCCGCCGGGCAGCAGGAGGATGCACGCGGCGTAGAACAGCACCGGCCATTCGAACTGATTGGACAGGTTGGCGCTGATGCGCCGCTCGAACGCGGCGAACGGGTTCGAGCCATCGGCGCGACGACCGATGCCCCACACGGCCGGCGCCCTCGCGACGGTGAGCAGCACGTATAGCATCGCCGCCAGCGCGACGTGGGCGGCCATGGCCAGGACCAAGGCGTGCTGCATGCGTTCCTCCAGTGGCACCAGGGTCGGGCGCGCTCGATCCACGGAGCATGGCATGCCCCGGCCAGCGAAGAAGGTACTCCGCCCCCGGCCGGGTTGCGCCGGCGCGCGCGCGTCAGTACAACATGGCGACAGCGGATGGATTGGAGGCGTACGTCATAGCCCGTCGCACCGCGCGGTCGAGTCCGCTGCTCCTGATCCCGTTCCTGGTCTGCGGCGCGGCCGCCGCCGAGGCGCCTTCCCCGGCGGACGGCCCGAAGACGCTCGGCGCCCCCGGCAGCAACCTCGTCTATACGCCGATCACCGCGTGCCGCATCGTCAACACCGAAGCGACGGCGGCCGGCCCCATCGCCGCGGGCGCGACGCGCAGCTTCTCCGGCATCGGCGAAGCCAGTTACACCGCGCAGGGCGGCAGTGCGACGGACTGCGGCACGGTGGGCGTGGTTGCCACCGCGCTGATGCTGCACGTGACCGCGGTGACGCCGACGCTGGCCGGCACCGCGACGGTCTATCCCTTCAACACGACGCGGCCGGGATCGCCCAGCCTGCAGTATTCGGCGGGCGCGGTCGTCAATGGTGCCGTGCTCGCGCAGATCCCGAACCCGCCCCAGGCGTCCGACTTCACGATCCACAGCTCGGCGACCGCGAACTACACCGTGGACATCGTGGGCTACTTCGCGCCGCCGCAGGCCACGGCCCTGCAGTGCGTCCAGTCCAGTCTGTCCACGCTGGACATACCTGCCGGCGGCTTCGCCACGCTGTTCTCGCCGGTATGCCCGGCGGGCTATGCCAAGACCAGCACCAGTTGCGACACCACATCGACCCTGGCCTACCTCACGATCACCGCGATCAGCGGCTGCCAGGCGCGGAACACCAGCGCCAGCCTCCAGCAGCTCAACGCCCAGGCCACCTGCTGCCGCGTGCCGGGACGCTGATCGATGCGCACGGTCGCCGGCGCGGGTCCGCGCCCCTTGCCGGTCGCGACCATCGCGCGCACCGCCGCAATGGTGTTGGCGCTGGCCGTGGCCGCTGGCGGACGCGCCGACGCGGCGACCTTCGCCTACGTCGCCAACCACCAGGCGAACAACGTCTCGGTGGTCAACGTGGGCACCGGGACCGTGGCCACCACGATCGCCGTCGGCGCGGCACCTTACGGCATCGCCGTCGCCGAAAGCCGCGGCCGGGTGTACGTCAGCAACCATCTCGGCGGATCGGTGTCCGTCATCAACACCGACACGCAGGCCGTGGTCGCCACCATCCCGGTGGGTGCGCGCCCGGCGGGGATCGCCACCAGCCCGGACGGCACGCGGGCCTACGTCGCCAATTTCGGCGACGGCACGCTGTCGGTGATCGATGCCGTGGGCAACACGGTGCTGGTCACCATCCCGGTGGGCGCCAACCCGAACGGCGTGGCCGTGCGTGCCGATGGAGCGCGGGTCTACGTCGCCAATTCGGGCGCGGGCACGGTCAGCGTCGTCGACGCAGCGACCAATGAGGTCACGGCGACGGTGACGGTCGGCACCGGCCCGGCCGGCGTCGCGGTCCACCCTGGGCAGCCACGCGCCTACGTGGTCAACACCGGATCGGCCACGCTGAGCGTCATCGACACCAACAGCAACACCGTTGTTGCCACGGTGCGCACGGACGGCTACCCCACCGGCGTGGCCGTCGCTCCCGGCGGCAACGCGGTATGGGTCACCAACGCGCTGGACGACACCCTCCTCCGCATCGAGACCGCAGGCAACACCGTCGCACAGAGCGTCGACGTCGGCCCCTATCCCGCGGGCGTCGCGCTGTCGCCCGATGGGGCCGTCGCCTACGTCGCGATCACCGAAGGTGACGTCCTGGTGCCGGTCAACACCGCGACCGGCGGCGTCGGCACGGCGATCCCGGTAGGCGATGGGCCCGTGAGCCTGGGCCGATTCCTCTTTCAGCGGCCCGACGGCGTTTTCGCCAACGGCTTCGAGTGACGCCGGGCGCGCCGGCAAACGGGAGCCGGCGCCATGGCGGACCGGTGGCCGAACGCGCGCCGCCCCGTCGCGCAACGCGCCGAGCGCAAGGGCCCGGGCGAAGTCTAGCGGGCGAAGTCTAGGACACCCATCATTCGACTGCCGCCGTCAATTGATGGCTGTCCTCGTCCGCTCGCCCTCGTCCGCTCGCCTGGATGAAGCGTCAGCGGGCGGGCGGTTTGCGTTCCGGGGCTTGCTTGAGAACGGTGCGCAGCGGCGGCACCCCAAGCTCGGCACGCTCCGCGTCGGAAATCGACCGGTCGATCTCCGGCAGGTACATCTGGCCTGTCGCAGGATCGACGAGCTGACTGGTCCCATAGCGCTGACGCCCCTCGGTGAACGACAGATAGCGATCGATCGTCACCGCGACCATCGGCCTAGCCTCGACGAGTCCCGCGCCCAGCGCGGCCTTGGCGAGGTAGTGCGCCAGCAGATAGTTCTCGGGATTCGCGCTTCCCAGCCTGCCCTCGCAGATCTGGCCCGGCGTGTGCTGCAGGATGAGCGCGGCATGGAGCTTGTCCCGCGGGCTTGAAACCGCGCCCGTGGCCAACAGCTCGAGCACCCTGCGGCGCCGCGCGTCATCGTCCCACTCGCCCGCCTTCTCGGCGCGGTCCGCCTGGTCCTGTGCGGCAAGTCGCGCGAGTTCCGGATTGTCGGCGTGGGCCTGGCAAGCGATAGCCAGCACGAAGATCAGCGGGGCAGAGAACAATCGCATGGGGACTCCGAAGGTGACGGGATGGCGGTTGATGGGGTGCGGGACCGGGACGGTCCGGGTCCGCGAAGGCGGTTCCGGGACGAAGGCGGATCCGAGACAGGCGTCATCAGTCACCAAGACATCAATCGGCTGCCTCCGCTGATTGATGGCTGTCCTTGTCTGCCCTTGACGCCTCGTCGCCGACATCAATCCGGCACGAGACCTCGACCGCGCAAGGCCGGGTCGTTGGGCTGCCTTCGTCATCCGCATACTAAGGAAGGCACCGTCCAGCCGTGTTGGCGCCAGTTGGAAACTGACCCACCTGCCGGTTGAAAACTGACCCACTCGGGGCCTACTCCGGCGGCTTCCCCAACTGTGGAAGCGCCGATGGTGACCGAGGAGGCAGCAGTGGAGATCGAGGTGTTGCTCAGACAG
>JAJTHZ010000172.1 GCA_021299185.1 Lysobacteraceae bacterium
CTGTCTGAGCAACACCTCGATCTCCACTGCTGCCTCCTCGGTCACCATCGGCGCTTCCACAGTTGGGGAAGCCGCCGGAGTAGGCCCCGAGTGGGTCAGTTTTCAACCGGCAGGTGGGTCAGTTTCCAACTGGCGCCAACAATCGGCACGTCGTCCACGTTGAACGGCGGGTTGGCCAGCACGTAGTCGAAGTTGCCAAAGGCGCCGAACGGGTCTTCGGAATACGCATTGGCCTGCTTCACCTCACCGCGCAGCCCGTTCACGGCCAGGTACATCTTGGCCAGCTTCACGGTTTCCAGCGTCTTCTCGGTGCCATAGACGTAGACGTCCAGGTCCTGAGCAGCGTCCTTGCGGTGCTGCTCGATGAACTGCGCCGACTGCACGAACATGCCGCCCGAGCCGCAGGCGGGGTCGAACACCTTGCCGCCATGCGGCTCGATGATCTCCACCATCAGCCGCACCACCGAGCGCGGGGTGAAGAACTCGCCGCCGCCCTGACCCTCGCTCATGGCGAAGTTGCCGAGGAAGTATTCGTAGATCTGGCCGAACACGTCGCCCGAGGCGTCGAGCGGGATGTCGGAAAACAGCTTAAGCAGCGCCTTGGGGATGCTGCGGTTCTGCGGGTTGCGGCTGAAGCGGTCGTATTCCTGCTGCGGCAGCACGCCCAGCAACTCAGGCTTGCTGGCCTCGACGCTGGCCATCGCCGAGCGGATGGCCTTGGGGATGTCTTCCTTCTCGGGCAGGTTCAGCAGGTAGTCGTAGCGCGCCTGCGGGCCGAGGGCGAAGCCGCACTTCTCGATGGCGATGTCTTGCAGGCTGCGCTCGCGGCGCGTGCCCTTGAGCTTGCTGTACTCGGCCAGGATGGCGTCTTCGTGCTGGCGGTACTTGTTGTCGGCGAACTTCAGGAAGATCAGGCCCAGCACCGGCGTGCTGTATTCGCTGGCCTTGAGATCGCTGTTGGCACGCAGCTTGTCGGCGGCGGCCCAGAGGTCACGTTCGAGCTTTTTGAGCTGCTCCTTGTTCATCGACGCTGAATGACTTGGTTCCGGAGACTTCGCGAGTGTTGCAGATCAGCTCGATACGCTGGCCATCTGGTCTTGGATGTATCGCGCCTGGCGGCGGGTTGTTCCCGCGGCACCCGCCGCGCAAGCCGTCACGGCGCGGAGCACCTGCGGAGCAAGCTGCATGATCGATGCGATGGTGCCCTTCGCGAGGCGGCCGCGGAACACATCCGCATCGTAGTCGTCCTGCTCACGCAGGTCGACCCACGTCGGCTTGGTGAGCTCGCCGCCCAAGACGCCAAGCGCAAACCCCGGATACGGCATCCCGTGGAAGCACCCATCGGGTCGGAGGTTTGCATAACGACTGGTGAGCACCCGGAAGACCACGTCGGCGCCGGGTGGCAGCGCAAGGACGACCAGATACTTGCTGCGCACTTCCCCGCTGGCACTGTCGGCGTAGAAGGCGTCGTGCCGGTAGATGCACCCGACGTGCATGACTCAGTTGATGGTACCCAGCAACGCGCGTGTGGATGCCTGCTCGTCTGCGAACTCACGGACGATATCGGCGTGTTCATCCGTGTCGGGAATCGCAAGGGCGTATGGTATGTGCGCGTTGAATCCTCGGCCGGAGTCCCAGATCTTTGCCCACGGCCCCTTTTCGGCATGCGTGAAGCTGACCAGAGGCTTCGAGTACTCGTCCCGGAAACGTTCTGCGAGTTGTTGCATCAAGCTCAGCTCGCGGGGAGTGAAGTTGCTGTCGTCGAAATCCACCCGCGGGACGACCTTCAACAGGTCGTAGTCATACACGCGCTCCGGCTGGATCGCGATCGCTGCCTCGAAGTCAGGCTGCCACTGCTCCCACTCCTGGAAGAAGGCTGCCGGAACGGGCCCCAGCTTCCAGGCGCTGTAGTCCAGCCCGGTGACGCTCCGGCCGGTCTGGCGGAAGTGTTCGAAGTCGAGCAGGTACAGCAGCTTGATGAGCTTGATCTTGCCGCAGTGCGCCGTGTTCGACGCGAAGTAGACGACTGCGTTGATGAGCTTGTTGCGCTCGCGGGATCTGAGCATGGTGGTCTGCCCCTCGGAGCCTCTGCTAGGGTACGCGTCAACGGTTCGGCCCCGCAAGCGATGGGGCGAGCATTCCGGATCGGCATCGTCGGGAACGACGAAGGGCAGGCCTCGCGGCCTGCCCTTCGGGTATCACGCTGTCGCGTTGGAAGGCTGGATCAGAAATCCATCCCGCCCATGCCGCCACCATGGTCATGACCACCATGACCGCCGGCCGGCGCTTCCTTCTTCGGGGCCTCGGCCACCATCGCCTCGGTGGTGATCATGAGGCCCGCGATCGAGGCTGCGTTCTGCAGCGCGGTGCGGGTGACCTTGGTCGGGTCCAGGATGCCCAGCTCGACCATGTCGCCGTACTGGCCGGTGGCCGCGTTGTAGCCGTAGTTGCCCTTGCCCTCGGCGACCTTGTTCAGGACCACGCTCGGCTCTTCGCCGGCGTTCGCCACGATCTCGCGCAGCGGGGCTTCCATCGCGCGCTTGGCGATCTGGATGCCGTGGTTCTGGTCTTCGTTGTCGCCCTTGAGCTTGGACACCGCGGCGAGACCACGGATCAGGGCCACGCCGCCGCCCGGCACCACGCCTTCTTCCACCGCCGCACGCGTGGCGTGCAGGGCGTCTTCGACGCGCGCCTTCTTTTCCTTCATCTCGACTTCGGTCGCGGCGCCGACCTTGATCACCGCGACACCGCCGGCGAGCTTGGCCACGCGCTCCTGCAGCTTCTCGCGGTCGTAGTCCGAGGTCGTCTCCTCGATCTGCGCCTTGATCTGCTCGATGCGCGACTTGATCGCCTTCGCGTCGCCCGCGCCGTCGATGATGGTGCTGTTCTCCTTCGAGACCACGATCTTCTTCGCGGTGCCGAGGTCTTTGATGGTGGCCTTCTCGAGCTGCAGGCCGACTTCCTCGGAGATCACGGTGCCGCCGGTCAGCACGGCCATGTCCTCCAGCATCGCCTTGCGGCGGTCACCGAAGCCCGGGGCCTTGACCGCGCACACCTTGACGATGCCGCGGATGGTGTTGACGACCAGGGTCGCCAGCGCCTCGCCCTCGACCTCTTCCGCCACGATCAGCAGCGGCTTGCCGGCCTTGGCCACGCCCTCGAGCACGGGCAGCAGCTCGCGCACGTTGGAGATCTTCTTGTCGTGCAGCAGGATGTACGGGTTGTCGAGTTCCGCCGACATCGACTGCTGGTTGTTGATGAAGTACGGCGAGAGGTAACCGCGGTCGAACTGCATGCCCTCGACCACGTCGAGCTCGTTCTCGAGGCCCGAGCCTTCCTCGACCGTGATCACGCCTTCCTTGCCGACCTTGTCCATCGCCTTGGCGATCAGCTCGCCGATGTTGTGGTCGGAGTTGGCCGAGATCGAACCGACCTGGGCGATCTCCTTCGAGGTCGAGCAGGGCTTGGAGATCGACTTCAGCTCGGCGACGGCGGCGGTGACCGCCTTGTCGATGCCGCGCTTGAGGTCCATCGGGTTCATGCCGGCGGCGACCGCCTTCATGCCCTCGCGGATCAGCGCCTGGGCGAGAACGGTCGCGGTGGTAGTGCCGTCACCGGCCACGTCGGAGGTCTTGGAAGCGACTTCCTTGACCATCTGCGCGCCCATGTTCTCGAACTTGTCGGCCAGTTCGATCTCCTTGGCGACGGACACGCCGTCCTTGGTGATCGTCGGCGCGCCGAAGCTCTTCTCGAGCACGACGTTGCGGCCCTTCGGGCCCAGCGTCGCCTTGACGGCGTTGGCCAGGATGTTCACGCCGCGGACCATGCGGGTGCGGGCGTCTTCGGAGAAGCGGATTTCTTTGGCAGCCATTTTGGATTCCTCGAACTTTCGGCTTAGGGCCCAGGGCACAGGGCCCAGGGCCCAGAGATGGGGATAGGAGAGTCAGTCGGTGATTGCTGGGCCCTTGGCCCTGGGCCCTGGGCCCCCTTGCGAGGGATCCCCGGCCCGCAGCGGCATCACGCGAGAATCGCGAAAATGTCGTCCTCGCGCACCACGAGGTACTCGGTGCCGTTGAGCTTGACCTCGGTGCCGCTGTACTTGCCGAACAGGACCTTGTCGCCCTTCTTCACGGCCGGCTTCTTGGTGGTGCCGTTGTCGAGCACCTTGCCTTCGCCGACGGCGACGACCTCGCCCTTGATCGGCTTCTCGGTGGCGGTGTCGGGGATCACGATGCCGCCGGCCGACAGGCGCTCTTCTTCCATGCGCTTGATGACGACGCGGTCGTTCAGAGGCTGGATATTCATGAAAACCCTCGCAAGTGCTTGATTTTTGGTAGATCAGGGACGGGTGGCAGCAGTCGCCCCTGGTGAGTGCCAAGTTTAGCCGACGCAAATACCGTTCGTGAACGGCGCGTCGGGCGAGCCGATGGGTGGGGCCGCGGATTCCGGTTTCAAGGGGTGGGACGGCCCGCGGCCGGCTATCCTGCACGCCCCTCGACCGGAGCTCCCCCGATGCCGCACCGCGCCCGATGGCTGTTGCTGGCCGCCGCCCTGCTGCCGGCCTTGGCCAGCGCCCAGGCGATCTCGATCACCGGCGGTGCGCCGGCCGTGCAGGACTTTGGCAGCCTGGCCGCCAGCGGGACCGGCACCACCCTGCCGGCTGGCTGGTACTCCGCCGAGACCGGCAGCAATGCGAACGCCATCTACACCGCGGGGACCGGGGCCAGCAACAGCGGCGACACCTACAGCTTCGGGGCCAGCGGCAGCGCCGAGCGCGCGCTGGGCGGCATCCAGTCGGGCAGCCTGATCCCGCAGTTTGGCGCGCAGCTGCGCAACGACACCGGCGCGACCCTGACCCAGGTGGCAGTCGCCTACACCGGCGAGCAGTGGCGCCTCGGCGCCGCCGGCCGGATCGACCGGCTCGACGTCCAGTACAGCCTCGACGCGACCTCGCTCACCACCGGCACCTGGGTTGACGTCGATACGCTCGACTTCACCGCCCCCATCACGGCCGGCGTGGCCAGCGCGCTGGACGGCAACGCGGTGGCCAACCGCATCGCCGTGTCGGCGACGATCAGCGGACTGTCGCTGGCGCCATCGGCGACGCTGTGGGTACGCTGGGTGGACTTCAACGCCAGCGGCGCCGACGACGGGCTGGCGATCGATGACGTGAGTTTTTCCAGCGGCGCGCCGCCGGTCGACACGCCGCCTGCGGTGGCCGCGACCACGCCGGCGAACAACGCCACCGGTGTGGCGCCGGCCGCGAACCTGTCGGTCACCTTCTCCGAGCCGGTGACGCTCGGCGCGACCGTGCTGGAACTGGCCTGCACGACCGGACCGCGCAGCGTGGCGCGCACGGGCGGACCGACCACCTGGACCTTCGACCCAACGACCGACTTCGCGCCGGGCGACGCCTGCACGGCGACCGTGCGCGCAGCACAAGTCACCGACCTCGACGGCACGCCCGATGCGATGGCCGCCGACCTGGTGTTCGGCTTCAGCGTCGCGCCGGACCTGCCGCCGTCGGTGGTGTCGACGGTCCCGGCCAACAACGCGAACAACGTCGGCCTCGCGAGCAACCTCGTGGTGACCTTCTCGGAGCCGGTGAACGCGGGCACGGGCGCGTTCGAACTGCGCTGCCCGCCGTCGGCGCCGGTGCCGTTCACGCTGTCGCAGGTCGCGCAGACGACCTACACGCTCGATCCATCCGCGAACTTCGATCCGCTGACGGCCTGCTCGCTGCGGATCATCGCGGAACAGGTATCCGACCTCGACGGCACCATCGACCCGCTCCCCGCCGACGTGGTCGTCGCCTTCACCAGCGGCCAGGGCGCGGGCAGCTACTACGCCGGTGTGGACGCCAGCAGCTGCCAGGCGCTGCGCGCGAGCCTGCATGCGCTGATCGACGACCACACGGTCTTTCCCTACACCGGCAGCCCGACCGACGTGTGGACGATGCTGGAGGCCGCCGACCAGGACCCCAACGATCCCGGGCGGGTGCTCGACGTGTACTTCAACAAGTCCTTCGCCAAGGTCAGCGACCGCGACACCGGCACCAACGTGCCGCAGGGCGCGCGCTACAACCGCGAGCACACCTGGCCGCAGTCGCTGGGCTTTCCGGACACCAACGGCAACCTCGGCCTGCCCAATGCTCCGCGCTCCGATGCGCACATGCTCTACGCGTCGGAGAAGGACTGGAACGCCGACCGCGGCAACAAGCCCTTCGCCGATTGCCCGCCGCCCGGATGCGCCGCGCGCCACACGCTGTCGCACCCGATCACCGGCGGCGCGGGCAGTGCGGCGGCCTGCAACCATGCGGCGGGCAACTGCAACTGGGTCGGCGGCGCCGACGGCAACCAGGGCAGTTTCGAGGTGTGGACACGGCGCAAGGGCGACGTCGCACGCGCAGTGCTGTACATGGACGTGCGCTACGAGGGCGGCACGGCCACCGGCGGCAACACGCAGGGCCAGGCCGAGCCGGAATTGATCGTCACCGACAACCGCACCCTGATCCAGCAGGCCTCGGGCGGCACGGCCTACATGGGCCTGCGATCGACACTGCTCGCCTGGCACACGCTCGACCCACCCGATCCGCAGGAAGCGCTGCGCAACGACGTGGTGCAGAGTTTCCAGGGCAACCGCAACCCCTTCACCGACCGCCCGGAATGGGTGGCGCTCGCCTTCGCCGATCCGTGCAATGGCGGCGCGCCGGACGCGGTGTTCGGCAACGGGTTCGAGCCGTGACCGGGCCGCGGGCATAATCGTCGATACGATGGACGTCCTGCTCGCCTTCTGCACCTGCCCCGACGAGGCCACCGCGGCGCGCATCGCGCGTGCGCTGGTGGACGAGCGGCTGGCAAGCTGCGTCAACCGGCTGCCGGGCGTGCGCTCGACCTACCGCTGGCAGGGCGCGGTGCACGACGACGCCGAGGTGCTGCTGCTGATCAAGACCACGCGCGCGCGCCTGCCGGCGCTGCGCGAGCGACTGCCCGCCCTGCATCCGTACGAACTTCCGGAACTGATCGCGGTCGAGGTGGCGGGGGGACTGCCGGCCTACCTCGACTGGGTGGCCGCGGGCGTCGCCGCCGACACCGATTGATGCCCTGCAAGCGGTCGCCATCCCGCCCGGTCCCGACGTCGCCACGCCGAACGCCCTCGATGCCACGCTTCCTGCTGCCGCTGATCCTCCTCGCCACGCTCGGCGCGCCCGCCCACGCGCAGGACGCCGACGGCCTGCTGCCGGTGGAGGAGGCGTTCCGGCTCTCGGCGACTATGGCGTCGCGCGACACGGTGGCGATCCGCTTCGAGATCGCCGAGGGCTACTACCTGTACCGAGAGCGCATCAACGCCAGGGCCGAGGGCGCCGGCGTGGTCGCCGGCGCGCTGTCGATGCAGCCGGGCGAGCGCAAGACCGACGAGTTCTTCGGCGATGTCGAGGTCTACCACGACGCCGCCGCCGGCACGCTGGCGCTCGACGTGGCGCCGGACGCGACCGGTGCGTTCAAGCTCACCGTGGGCTTCCAGGGCTGCCACGAGAAGGACCCGGCGATCTGCTATCCGCCGCACCGGCAGACCGTGTCGCTGCAACTGCCACCCGCGGCGGCTGCCGCGCCTGCGAGCCCGTCGCCGATCGGCAGCGGCGCGTCGCTCGGCGGCGCCGCACCGCTGGGGGGTGCCGCGCCCTTCGGCGCCGGCCCGCTGGGTGGCGCGGCACCGTTCGGCGCGCCGGCGGCGAGCGGCACCGACGCAGCACCGCTGCCCGAGGAACAGGCCTTCGTGTTCGAGGCGATCGGCAGCGCGGCCGACGGCGGCATCCTCGCGCGCTTCACGATGCCGCAGGGCTATTACCTCTACCGCGACAAGACGTCGTTCCGCAGCACCGATCCCGAGGTCGAGCTCGGCGTGCCGCGCTGGCCGCCCGGCACCGCGCACACCGACGACCACTTCGGCGACGTGATCGTCTACTTCGGCACCGTCGAGATCCCGGTCGAGGTGCGCCGCGGCGCGGGCGCCGCTTCGCGCAGCATCCCGCTCACGGTGGATTTCCAGGGCTGCCAGTCGGACGGCATCTGCTACCCGCCGATGACCCGCACGGTGTCGCTGGACCTGCCGCCGGCGAACCTGATCCGGCGCAGCGCGGCCGGCGAGGCGACGATGCAGGCATCGCCCGCGCCCGCGGCGGCCGCGGAAAGCGAGGAATCGCGCCTGACCCGCCTGCTGGCCGAGCGCAACCTCGCGCTGGTGGTGCTGGCCTTCTTCCTGGTCGGCCTCGGGCTCGCGTTCACGCCCTGCGTCTACCCGATGGTGCCGATCCTGTCCGGCATCCTCGCCGGCGCGGGCGAGGGACTCACCGCGCGGCGCGCGATCGTGCTCTCGCTGGTCTACGTGCTGGCCTCGGCGCTGGTGTACGCGGCGGCCGGCGTGGTCGCGGGCCTGCTCGGCGTGAACCTGACCGCGGTGCTGCAGAAGCCCTGGATCCTGGTCACCTTCGCCGGCCTGTTCGTGCTGCTGGCGCTGGCGATGTTCGGCTTCTACGAGCTGCAACTGCCGTCCTCGTGGCAGACGCGCCTGGCCGCGCTGTCGAACCGGCAGAAGGCCGGCTCGGTGCCGGGCGTGGCGGTGATGGGCCTGCTGTCTGGGCTGCTGGTCGGCCCTTGCGTGGCGCCGCCGCTGGCGGTGGCCGTGACCTACATCGGGCAGTCGGGCGATCCGGTGCTCGGCGGTTTCGCGCTGTTCGCGATGGGGCTCGGGATGGGTGCGCCGCTGGTCGCCTTCGGCGCCACCCAGGGCCGGCTGCTGCCGCGCGCGGGGCCGTGGATGGATGCGGTGAAAGCCGTGTTCGGCGTCGCCTTCCTGTTCCTCGCGCTGTGGATGCTCGAGCGCGTGCTCGACCCGGTGTGGATCATGCTGCTGGCCGGCATCCTGCTGGTCGGTTGCGGCGTGCACCTCGGCGCCCTCGACCGCCTGCCGGAAGGCGCCTCGGGCTGGCGACGCACCTGGAAGGCACTCGGCGTGGCGCTGCTCGCGCTGGGCGTGATCCAGTTCCTCGGCGTGGCATCCGGCGGGCGCGACGTGATGAAGCCGCTGGCCGCGCTGCGCGGCGGCGGCGCGGCGGAAGCGCCGAAGGTGCCGTTCCAGCGGCTCGAGACCCCCACCGAACTCGACCGCGCGGTGGCCGCCGCGAACGCCGCCGGCAAGCCGGTGCTGTTCGACTTCTATGCCGACTGGTGCGTGGAGTGCAAGCGCATGGAGCGCAACACCTTCACCGACGCCGGCGTGCGCGCGGCGCTGTCGGACTACGTGCTGCTGAAGGTCGACGTCACCGCACAGGACGACGACGACGTGGCCCTGCAGCGCCGCTTCGGCATCGTCGGCCCGCCGGCCACGCTGTTCTTCCACTGCGGCACCGACGAGCGGCGCGAGCATCGCCTGGTCGGCTACGAAGACCCCGCACCGTTCGCCGAGCGGCTGCGGCGCGCGAGCCAGTGCTGAGCACGCCGCGCGCATGAACCGCACGGCCGTGCTGGTGGTGCTGGTCGCCGTGCTCGGCGCGGGTGCGGGCTGGCTGATCGGCAGCCAGGTCAAGCGTCCGCAGTTGCCGCCGGCGCCGCCGACGTCGACGCTGCCGGCGGAGACCACGCTGCCCGACCTCGAGCTGCCGCAGGTCGGCGGCGGCACGCGCAACCTCGCCGAGTTCCGCGGCCGCCCGATCCTGATCAACTGGTGGGCGACCTGGTGCCCGCCGTGCGTGAAGGAGATGCCGCTGCTGGACGCCTTCGCGAAGCGCCAGGGCGAGCGCGGCATCGCAGTGGTCGGCATCGCGCTCGATGATCCACACAAGGTCGCCGAGTTCCTGCAGCGCGTGCCGGTGGCCTACCCGAACCTGCTGGAAGAACCCGGCCCCGGCGACTCCTCGATGCGCCTGGGCAACGCGCGCGCCGTGCTGCCCTACTCGGTGCTGGCCGACGACCAGGGCCGGATCGTCGCCACCCACATGGGGGCGTTCGACGAGGAGGAACTGCAACGGTGGGTGGATGGGGCGTTGGGGCCTTGAGAGCAGGGCCCAGGGTACAGGGCCCAGGGCCCAGAACCTTCGATGTTTCTTCATGGCGGACGCCAACGCTCCGGTGCGGCCTCACGGCGCATGGGGGTGCTGACGCATCGGCCAGGGCGATGCCGACCTGATCACGGAAGAAGTTGGCCCCTCTGGGCCCTGGGCCCTGGGCCCTGGGCCCTATACCCTGAGCCCTAAGCCCCAACTCGCCACGACCGCCGCCCCACGCAGCCCCCAACGCACCCCGCCCCCACCACCCACCAATCGAACGCCTGTATCAATCCCGCGTTTAACTCGCAGGCAACTTCGGCGATCTGGACAAGATCGGGAGCCGCGCGCAGACTTGACGCCTTCCGCCGGGGGGTGCCGTGGCGTCGATCCTGCTGCTCAGCGGTCCGAACCTGAACCTGCTCGGCACGCGCGAGCCGGCGGTGTACGGCCATACCACGCTGGCGCAGTTGGAGGCGGCGGCGCGGCGGCGGGCAGCGGCGGCCGGCGTGGGGCTGGATGCGTTCCAGTCCAACGGCGAGGCGGAGCTGGTCGGGCGCATCCACCGGGCGCGCGAGGACGGCACCGCCTTCATCGTGATCAACCCGGGCGCGCTGACCCACACCAGCGTCGCGCTGCGCGATGCGCTGGCGTCGGTGGCGATCCCCTTCGTCGAGGTCCACCTGTCCAACGTCCACGCCCGTGAGTCCTTCCGCCACCATTCGTACCTGTCCGGCATCGCCGTGGGCGTGATCGCGGGCTTCGGCCCGCAGGGCTACGACTTCGCGATCGACGCCGCGCTGTCGCGCCTGCCGCGTGCGGCGAGCACCGAACCCGCCGTCGACACCGGCACCTGATTCCACGCGCCGCGCTGCCGCGGCCACATCCCCGAGGCCCCGATGTCCATGGACCTGCGCAAGATCAAGAAACTCATCGACCTGCTCGAGGAGTCCAACCTCGCCGAACTGGAGATCCGCGAGGGCGAGGAAACCGTGCGCCTGTCGCGCATCCCCAAGGGCGTGCCGATGCAGATGCAGGCCGTCGCCCCGCCGGTGACCCACGTGCACGTCGAGCAGCGCCCGGCCGCGGCGCCAGCCGCACGCGGCGGCGACGACGGCGGCGGCGCCCCGTCCGGCGGCAAGGAACTGCCCGACGGCCACGTGGTGCACGCGCCGATGGTCGGCACGTTCTACGCCTCGCCCAACCCCGATTCGCCGCCCTACGTGAAGATCGGCCAGCAGGTGAAGGCCGGCGAGGTGCTGGGCATCATCGAGGCGATGAAGATGTTCAACCAGATCGAGGCCGACCATTCCGGCACGATCGCCGCGGTGCTGGTCGGCAACGGCCAGCCGGTGGAGTTCGACGAGCCGTTGTTCGTCATTTCCTGACACCCCAAGGGCCCAGGGCCCAGGGCACAGGGCCCAGACAGAGCGGGCACCTGCTCTTCTGGGCCCTGGGCCCTGGGCCCTGGGCCCTGAGCCCCGGGCCCTATCCCATGCTGGACAAAGTCGTCATCGCCAACCGCGGCGAAATCGCGCTCCGCGTGCTGCGTGCCTGCCATGCGCTGGGCATCCGCACGGTGGCCGTGCATTCGACCGTGGACCGCAACCTCAAGCACGTCGGCATGGCCGACGAGTCGGTCTGCATCGGGCCGGCGCCGGCGGCCGAGAGTTACCTCAACATCCCCGCCATCATCGCCGCGGCCGAAGTGACGGACGCGACCGGCATCCACCCGGGTTACGGCTTCCTCAGCGAAAACGCCGACTTCGCCGAGCGGGTGGAGAAGTCCGGCTTCGTGTTCATCGGCCCCACCGCCGACGTGATCCGCCTGATGGGCGACAAGGTGGAGGCGATCCGCGCCATGAAGGCCGCCGGCGTGCCCTGCGTGCCGGGCTCGGGCGGGCCGCTGGGCGACGATCCGGACGAGAACGCGCGCATCGCCACCGACATCGGCCTGCCGGTGATCATCAAGGCGGCCGGCGGCGGCGGCGGGCGCGGCATGCGCGTGGTGCGCGAGCTCGCGCAACTGCAGTCGTCGATCGGCACCACCAAGGCGGAGGCCAAGGCGGCGTTCTCCAACGACCAGGTCTACATGGAGAAATTCCTGGAGAACCCGCGGCACATCGAGATCCAGGTGCTCGCCGACGGCCAGGGCAACGCGATCCACCTCGGCGAGCGCGACTGCTCGATGCAGCGTCGCCACCAGAAGGTGGTCGAGGAAGCCCCGGCGCCGGGCCTGACCGACGAACAGCGCGCGCAGATCGGCGCGGTCTGCGTCGAAGCCTGCCTGCGCATCGGCTACCGCGGCGCCGGCACCTTCGAGTTCCTGTATCAGGACGGGCGCTTCTACTTCATCGAGATGAACACCCGCATCCAGGTCGAGCATCCGGTGACCGAACTGGTCACCGGCATCGACCTGGTGCGCCAGCAGTTGCTGATCGCGTCCGGCGAGAAGCTGTCGATCCGGCAGGAGGACGTGGTGCTGCGCGGGCACGCCATCGAGTGCCGCATCAACGCCGAGGACCCGGACACCTTCATGCCCTCGCCGGGGCAGATCAAGCGCTTCCATCCGGCGGGCGGGCCCGGCGTGCGCTGGGATTCGCACATCTACGAGGGCTACCGCATCCCGCCCAACTACGACTCCATGATCGGCAAGCTGATCG
This sequence comes from Lysobacteraceae bacterium, assembly GCA_021299185.1. Classification (GTDB taxonomy): domain Bacteria; phylum Pseudomonadota; class Gammaproteobacteria; order Xanthomonadales; family Ahniellaceae; genus UBA4656. The sequence goes on from JAJTHZ010000172.1 coordinate 12,706, forward strand.
TGCACGGGCCGGACCGCGCGCAGGCGATCGCGCGCATGCGGATCGCACTGGCGGAACTGGTGATCGAGGGCATCAAGACCAACGTGCCGCTGCAGCAGCGCATCATGGCCGACCCCGGCTTCCAGGAGGGTGGACGCAACATCCACTACCTGGAGAAACGCATCGCCGAACGCAAGGACAAGGGCATCGGCCTCGGCTGATGCGCGCGCGACCGTGAGCCCCGCCCAGCCATCGCAGCCGCCGGTCAGCCCGCTGGTGCGCGCCGCCCTGCGGGTGGCCGACCTCGGCCGCAGCCGCGTGTTCTACGGCGCGCTGGGGCTGACCGAGGTGTACTTCGAGGGCGCGCTCGACGCCGAGGTCGCACCGGCCCTGCTCGGCGTGCACGCCAGCGCACGCACGCGCTGCGCGATCCTGAAGACGCCCGGCCAGCCCAACTTCGGCATGGTCGGCCTGTTCCAGATCGACGAGCCGCAGCCGGTGGCGCGCCCCGGCGGCAGCGGCGGCTTCCAGGTGGGCGAGGCGGCGCTGGTGTTCTACGTCGCCGACATCGACCACGCGCTCACCACCGCCCTGCTCAACGGCGGCGCGCGGGTCAGCGGGCCACTGCACTTCGTGATGCCGCACCGCGCGCAGCAGGAGGCGATGCTGCGCGATCCCGACGGCGTGCTGATCAACCTCGTCGAGCGGCCACCCGCGGAATCCTTCGGCTACGACCCGGTACGCATCGCACGATGAGCTGGCTGGAAATGACGATCCGCGCCCACCGGCGCGAGTGGCGGTACCTGGAGGGCGCGCTGGGCCAGGTCGGCGCGCTGTCGGTGACCCTGCTGGACGCGGCCGACGAACCGATCCTCGAGCCGGGGGCGGGCGAGATGCCGCTGTGGAAGGAACTGCTGGTCATCGCCCTGTTCGACGGTTCGGTCGACCAGCGTGGCCTCAAGGCCGTGCTGCAGGACCTCGTCTACACGCTGGACGACGAGCGCTTTTCGTTCCGCACCGTCGAGGACAAGGACTGGACCCGCGCCTGGATGGACCAGTACCGGCCGATGCGCTTCGGCAGCCGGTTGTGGGTGTGCCCCAGCGGCATGGACCTGCCCGACGGGGCGCGCGCCGACGGCGAGCCCGCGCCGGTGGTGGTCACGCTCGACCCGGGGCTCGCCTTCGGCAGCGGCACCCATCCGACCACGGCGCTGTGCCTCGAATGGCTGGACGCGCTCGCCGCGCGCGGCGTGCTCGCCGGGTCGATGGTGCTCGACTACGGCTGCGGCAGCGGCATCCTCGCCATCGCGGCGCTCAAGCTCGGTGCGTCGCGCGCGATCGGCGTCGACAACGACCCGCAGGCGCTGATCGCCTCGCGCGACAACGCGCAGCGCAACGGCATCGACGATGCGGCCTTCGAGGTGCTCGATCCGGAGGCCTTCGCCGCCCGGCCGGAGGCGCGCGAAGGCTTCGACGTGGTGTGCGCCAACATCCTCGCCGGCGCGCTGGTTGCGCTGGAGCCGCTGCTCGCGCAGGCCACCAGGCCGGGCGGGCGGATCGCGCTCAGCGGCATCCTCGCCGAGCAGTCGGCCGAGGTGCAGGCGGCCTACGGCGCGGACTTCGAAGGGCTCGAAGTCGTGCGCCGCGAGGACTGGGTGCGGATCGCCAGCGCCGACTGAGGGCGCGCCCTCCGTCCGCGGCGCTTACGCCGCATTGCGGCATAATCGGCGCATGTACGCGCAGTGCCCCGAGTGCCTGACCATCTACAAGCTGCGCGCGGAAGCGCTGGCGGCGGCGCGCGGCCGCGCGCGCTGCGGGTCCTGCGGGGCGGAGTTCGACACCCTCGCGACCCTGGTCGACGAACTGCCGCCGGAGCCGTTCAACACGCTCAAGCGACGCCCCGGCAGCGCGCCGCTGCCGCAGTTGAACATGCCGGCGGCCCGCCCGCCCTCGCAGCAACGCGAGTTGTTCGTCGGCTTCGACGACGCGCGCGCGCGGCGCGACCCGGCGCCGCCGCCGTCGTTCGCCCGTGCCTCCACGCGCGCCGCGATCGCCAGCGCCCCGCGCGCCGGCTGGGGCTGGACGGCCGGCAGCCTGCTGCTGCTGGCCACGCTGGGCAGCCAACTGGCCTGGGCGTTCCGCGAGCCCTTGCTGGCCGAGCCCGGCGTGCTGGCCGCCGCCAGCGCGGCGTGCGAACGCCTCGGCTGCTCGCTGCCGGTGGTGGCCGACCGCTCGCGCATCGTGCTGATGGCGCGCGACGTGCGCCCGCATCCATCGGTGCCGAACGCGCTGATCATTTCCGCCACCGTGTCCAACGACGCACCCTTCGCGCAGCCCTATCCGGTGGTCGAGATCACGCTGTCCGACGTCAACGAAAAGCGCATCGCCCTGCGCCGCTTTGCGCCGGCCGAATATGTCGGCGACCTGCGCGCGATCGGGCGCGGCCTGCCGGCCGGCGGCACCGCCAGTCTCAACCTCGAGGTCGAGGATCCGGGCAACAACGCGGTCGCCTTCGAGTTCCGCTTCCTGTGAGCGGGTCGGCAGCCGCGCCGGCCATCGCGCCTTGACCATCGCGCGGGCCCGCCGCTACAACCCAAGGCCCGCCGCCCGTCCCCCGCATGGTCCACGTCCCGCCACCGCCCCGACTCGTCGTGCAGCCGCAGCAGCCCGGCCGCGGCGCGCGCCGCCGCGTGCTGCTGGCGGTGCTGTGGCTGGCCAGCGTGGCGGGCGCGGCCTTCGCCGGCGCGCAGTTCGCCGCGCCGCTGCTGTCGCGCAGCCAGGCGCAGTTGACCGCGCTGCGCGCGACCGCCGGCGAACAGGCGGCGGAACTGGAATCGGTGCGCTCGGGCGTGGCCGCGGCGGAGCGCGACGCCCAGGTCGCGCAGGCCGCCAACCGCGAACTGCGCGACACGCTGCGCGAGCGCGAGCAGGAGATCGCCGCCCTGCGCGCCGACCTCGGCTTCTACCAGCGCCTGGTCGGCGGCAGCGAGCGGCGCACGCTGGGCGTGCACACCATCGCCCTGCGCCCGCTGTCCGGTCCGCGGGCGTTCGCCTTCGAGCTCACCCTGACCCAGAACCTCAAGAAGGGCGCGCTGACCCAGGGCAAGGCCGAGATCGCGATCGAGGGCGTGCACAACGGCAACGTGGTCACGGTACCATGGCGCGAGTTGTCCGGCCGCGACGACGGCGCGCCGCTCGAGTTTTCGTTCAAGTACTTCCAGCGCATCGAGGGCACGCTGGCGCTGCCCGAATCGCTGGTTCCCAACCGAATCCTGGTCACCGCGTCCTCGGCCGGGGGCGAACGCGCCGAGCAGGCGTTCGCGTGGGACGAGGCGCTGGCTCGACAGGAGGATCCCGCTGGTGGCGTTCTTTGATGGCAAGAAGGGCGGATCACGTCCGCAGGTTCCGGTCGACACCTTGGTCGGCGCCAAGGTCGTGTTCCGCGGCGACATCGTGTTCTCCGGCGGCCTGCACGTCGACGGCACGGTGGTCGGCATGGTCAGCGCCGAGCCCGGCGCGGAGGCGCTGCTGATGGTGTCCGAGCGCGGGCGCATCGAGGGCGAGATCCGCGTCCCGCACGTGGTCATCGACGGCGTGGTCAAGGGCGACATCCACGCGCACGGCAAGGTGGAACTCGCCGCGCATGCGCGGATCGAGGGCAACATCCACTATCGCCTGCTGGAGATGGCCGCCGGCGCCGAGGTCAACGGGCGCATCCGGCACGACGAGGCGCCCGCCGCCCCCGGCGCGCCGCCCGCGGCCGACCCGCCGCCTTGAGGCCTTCACCCGCGGCCCCCATGGAAGGCACTATCTTGGCGCACGGCCGACGCGCCGCGAGGAGCCGTCCATGCCCCCCCAGACCGCCACCCCCGACTACCAGGGCCTCGCCGCCCCGCTCGCCTTCACCGCCGCCGCCGCCGCCAAGGTGGCGCAACTGGTGCGCGAGGAGGGCAACCCGTCGCTCAAGCTGCGCGTGTACATCAACGGCGGCGGCTGCTCCGGGTTCCAGTACGGGTTCTCGTTCGACGAGCAGCAGGCCGAGGACGACCTCGCGGTGGAGCGCGACGGCACCACCCTGCTGGTCGACCCGCTGTCGCTGCAATACCTGATGGGCGCCGAGATCGACTACGCGGAATCGCTGTCCGGCGCGCAGTTCGTGATCCGCAACCCGAACGCGAAGACGACCTGCGGCTGCGGGTCCTCGTTCTCGGTGTGAGCCTCGCGCGCGGACCCGCCTACGCCTTCCGGGACGGTGGGCTGGACCGCGCCAGCGAGCGGCGCGCCGATGCCGCGGCCCTCGCCGCCGACCGCGTCGCCCCCGCGACCCGCTTTCTCATGCTGCGCGCCGACGGCCGCGTGCTGCTCGACGCCCACGCCACGCTCGCGCTCGCCGCGCCCGCCGACCTGCCGGTCGCGGCCGACGAGGCCACCTTCCTCGGCCTGCACGACGGCGCGGCGCGATTCGCCTGCGTGCTGCCCGACGACGTCGCGGCCGCCGAGGCCGGCCGGCGCGGCGGCCGTTTCGCCGACCTGCGCGGTGCCGCGGCCAGCCTGCCGGCGGCCGACGCGGGCCTGGTCGCCTACGCGCGCGCGCTGGCGCACTGGCAGTCGCGCAAGCGCTGGTGCGGCGTGTGCGGCGCGCCAACCCGGCTGGAGGAGGGCGGCCACCGCGCGCAGTGCACCGACGCCGGCTGCGGCGCGACCTACTTCCCGCGCACCGACCCCGCGATCATCGTGATCGTGGCCTGCGGCGATGCGTGCCTGCTCGGCCGCCAGGCGAGCTGGCCGGCGCGCCGCTACTCCACGCTGGCCGGCTTCGTCGAGCCCGGCGAAACCCTGGAGCAGGCGGTCGCGCGCGAGGTGGCCGAGGAAAGCGGCGTGCGCATCGGCAACTGCCGCTACGTGGGCTCGCAGCCGTGGCCGTTCCCGGCCTCGCTGATGCTGGGCTTCGAGGCCACGGCACGGCGCCAGGTGCCGCAGGTCGGCTGCGAACTGGAGGACGCGCGCTGGTTCGCGGCGTCGGAGATGCCCGACCTCATCGCGCGCGGCGAACTGGCGCTGCCGCCGGCGATGTCGATCTCGTTCCACCTGATCGACCGCTGGTTCCACCGCCGCACCGGCGCCCACCTCAGCCCCGGCCAGCCGCTCGGCGCCCGCTGAGGCGGTCATCGACGCGGCGTCGAACCGATCTACAATCGGCCGCTCGCCACCCCCCGGACCCCGATGGCCATCAAGCTGCTCGCCATGGTGATCGCGCTGGCCGTCGCGCACACCCTGCCCGACCTCGCCCGCCTGCGGCAGTTCCACTGGCTGGCCGGCTGGGCCGGCGCGCTGACCGGCTTGTTCGGCGGCCAGGCGTGGTTCGCCGGTGGACTGGGCGCGGCGCTGGTGGTGGGCCTGCCGGCACTGGCGATGTTCGGCCTGCAGCAGGCGCTGGCCGACGCGGTGTTCGGGCTGGCCAGCCTCGCGCTGGCGGTGGCGACGCTGTTCTACTGCTGGGGCCCGCGCGACCTCGACCTCGACGTCGACGCGGTCGCCCATGCGCCGGACGCCGAACGCCGGCGCGCCGCGCTGAGCCTGCTCGGCCCCGGCGACGCCGCGCCGCGCATCGACGGCACCTTGCTGGTGGATGCCGTGTTCCAGTCGGCGCTGACCCGCTGGTTCGGCGTGCTGCTGTGGTTCGTGGTGCTGGGCCCGGCGGGCGCGCTGCTGTACCGGATGGCCGACCTGGTCGGGCGCCGCCCCGGCTTCGCCGAGACGACCCCGCCGGCGATCACCGCCGCCAGCGCCCAGCTCGCGCGCCTGCTCGAATGGCCCGCGGCGCACCTCGTCACGCTGGCGCTGGCCATCGCGGCCGACTTCGACGCGGTCGCCGCCGCCTGGCGCGACTGGCACGCCGCGCGCCGCGAATCCGGCGGCGCCGGCCTCGACCCGGGCTTCCTGCGCGCCGCCGCGCGCGCCTCGGTGGACGCCGACATCGACGTCGGCGAGGACTACGTCGACGACGCCCGCGGCCCGATCGCCGAGATGCAGGAAGCGATGGCCCTGGCCTGGCGCGTGCTCGTGGTGTGGGGCGTGGTGCTGGCCTTGTTCGTGCTGGCCGGGCGCATCGGCTGATCGGCGTCGCGCGCGGAATCGCGCGAACCGCGGAGGCACGGCCTGCCGCGACGCATTCGCTCGCGTAGGAGCCCGCTTGCGGGCGACCGTCACCGCGCACGTTGCCGCGGGCTTCGAGGCCGCGGTCGCGCGCAAGCGCGCTCCTACGAAAAGCCGAGCGCGGCGCAATCGCTCGCGTAGGAGCCCGCTTGCGGGCGACCGTCACCGTCCGCCTTGCCGCAGGCTTAGATGCCACGGTCGCGCGCAAGCGCGCTCCTACGAAGAGCCGCATTCGGCGCGACTGCTCGCGTAGGAGCCCGCTTGCGGGCGACCGTCACCGCGCACGTTGCCGCGGGCTTCGAGGCCGCGGTCGCGCGC
>JAJTHZ010000121.1 GCA_021299185.1 Lysobacteraceae bacterium
GACGAATCATCGTCCATCGGGCGCCCACACAAGTCACCTGCGCACACTGTCAGAGAACCTCGCCCTCAAACCGCCTTTCGCGGACCGGCTCAGCGCCGTAGGGAGCCGCGCACTATACCAGCCTTTCGAAGGCCGTCAACAGCGCGGCGGATGATTGGTCAGGGTTTGCCCACCCGCTCCGGCAAGGCCGCGCCGCGCCGGCCCGCATGCGTTCGTTAGAAACGCGTTAACCCTCTGATTCTGCGCGATTCCCCTTTGACGCCTGTTCGCGTCGGGGGCTACGCTGCGGGCCGCATTGTCCGGAGTCGTAGCGTTGGATTCCACGCCGCCCCCCTTTGATCCGCGCGCCGCCGCGCTGCGCCGGCCTTCGATGCGCCGCCAGGCGCATGGCCGGCATTGGCGGGCGCATCGCGCCCGCAGCGAGTGGGCCGCGGCCGGTGCGTTCGCGACGGCGCCGATCCGGTGGCAAGGCGAACGCCTGATGCTGCTGCTGTTGGGCGCGGTGGTCGCGTTCCTGAGCTTCGTGGTGGCGCCCGGCTGGGCGTCGGTGGCGCGCGAGGGTGCGGGATCGACCGCCGAATCGCTGGTCCCGCTCGCAATCGCCTTGCCGTCGGTGCCGCCCGTGCCACCGACGGCAGCGCCTGCCGCGGAGGCGATCCAGTGGACGACGCGCACCGTCGAGCGCGGGCAGACCCTGGGCGCGCTGTTCGCCAGCGAGGGACTCCCGGCCGCGCTGCTGCATCGCATCCTGGAATCATCGCGGCACCGCGACGCGCTGGTCCGCATCCGCCCGGGGCAAGAGTTCGGCTTTCTTCGCGCCAGCGACGGCTCGCTGACGGCATTCCGCTTCGACCCGAGTGACGCGGAACGGGGGGTGGTGCGCATCGATGGCGGGGCGCTGCGCGAAGAGGTCGAACAACGGGTGCTCCAGCGACGCGTCGCGACGGCATCCGGGCGGATCGAGCACTCGCTGTTCGCGGCGGCCGATGCGGCCGGCGTTTCGGACGCCACGATCATGCAGCTCGCCAACGTGTTCGGCTACGACGTCGATTTCGCGCAGGACCTGCGCCGTGGCGACGAGTTCGCGCTGATCTACGAGCAGGTCTACCAGGAAGGCGAGAAGCTGCGCGACGGCGCCATCCTCTGCGCGGTGTTCGTCAACGACGGCCGGCGCCACGTGGCGATCCGCTTCGAGCTCGGCGACGGGCGTTACGACTACTTCGATCTCGACGGGCGCAGCCTGCGCAAGGCGTTCCTGCGCACGCCAGTCGAGTTCAGCCGCATCTCGTCGCGCTTCAGCGCGGGGCGCATGCACCCGGTGCTGGGCCGCATGCGCGCGCACCGCGGCGTCGACTACGCGGCACCGACCGGCACCCCGATCCGCGCCGCAGGCGACGGCAAGGTCGTGTTCCGCGGCTGGCAAGGCGGGTACGGCAACGTGGTCATCCTCGAACATGGCGGCCGCTACACCACGCTCTACGGGCACATGTCGCGCTTCGCGTCCGATGTCCGCGTCGGCGGGCGGGTGCGCCAGGGGCAGACGATCGGCTTCGTCGGCATGACGGGCCTCGCGACCGGGCCGCACCTGCACTACGAGTTCCGGGTCGGCGGCGCGCACCGCGATCCGCTGACGGTGGACCTGCCGAAGGCGGATCCGCTCGGCGGTCGCGATCTGCAGCGCTTCCGCGCCGTCAGCGCCCCGATGCTGGCGCAGCTGGAACTGCTGGGCGCACGCGACGCCGTCGCGTCGCGCTGATCCGCGCATGGCGCCGCGCGAGCGCCTCTACCTCGGGTTGATCTCGGGCACCAGCGCCGATGCGATCGACGCTGCGCTGCTGTGCTTGGAGCCGGTTCCACGCGTGCTGGCAGCGCGCGCCTTCGACTACCCGGCAGCCGTGCGCACCCAGGTGCTGGCGCTTTCGCGGGGCCGCGCCGAAACCACCCTGGAGGCGGTCGGCGCGCTCGACGTCGCCGTCGGCAGGGCGTTCGCCGATGCCGCCAACGCGCTGTTGCGCGAGGCCGATGTCCCGGCCGCGGCGGTGGCTGCGATCGGCAGCCATGGACAGACCATCCGCCACCGGCCACGTGCCGAGCCGGCATTCACGATGCAGATCGGCGACCCATCCACGATCGCCGAGCGCACAGGCATCGCGACGGTGGCCGACTTCCGCCGCCGCGACGTGGCCGCCGGCGGCGAGGGCGCACCGCTCGCCCCGGCCTTCCACGCCGCAGTGCTGCGCGCGCCCGGCGAATCCCGCGCGGTGCTCAACCTCGGCGGGATCGCCAACCTCACCCTGTTGCCGGCCGATCCGGCGGCGCCGGTGATCGGCTTCGACACCGGGCCGGCGAACTGCCTGATGGACGCCTGGAGCGCGCGCCACCTCGGCCATGCCCGCGACGACGGCGGCCGCCTGGCCAGCGCAGGGACAGTGGACGCGGCGGCCTTGGCGCGCTGGCTCGAAGAACCTTTCTTCGCGCTGCCCCCGCCGAAGAGCACGGGGCGCGAGGAGTTCGACCTCGACTGGCTCGATGCGCGGGGTCCGCTGCCCGACACGCCGGCGGACGTGCTCGCGACCTTGGCGGACCTCAGCGCGCAGAGCGTGGCCCGGGCGCTGCGCGCGCACGCGCCAGACGCACGGCTCGTGATCGCCTGCGGCGGTGGCGTGCACAACGCGTTCCTGATGGAGCGGCTGCAGGCGGCGTTCGGCCCGGTGGCGCTGGAGACCACCGCCGAGCACGGCATCGACCCCGATTTCGTCGAGGCCGCGCTGTTCGCGTGGCTCGCGCGCGAGCGGCTGGACGGGCGCCCCGGCAACCTGCCATCGGTCACCGGGGCGAAGGGGCCGCGGGTGCTGGGCGCGATCTATCCGCCCTGAGGCGGCCGACCCCGCGCGCGACGCGGATCAGTCGATGTCGAGGAACGAGCGCAGTTGCTCCGAGCGGCTCGGATGGCGCAGCTTGCGCAGCGCCTTTGCCTCGATCTGGCGGATGCGCTCGCGGGTGACGTCGAACTGCTTGCCGACCTCTTCCAGCGTGTGGTCGGTGTTCATGTCGATGCCGAAGCGCATGCGCAGCACCTTGGCCTCCCGCGGGGTGAGGCCCGCGAGCACGTCGCGCACGGTCTCCTGCAGGCCGGTGCCGGTGGCGGCGTCGACCGGGGACTCGATGCTGGTGTCCTCGATGAAGTCGCCGAGGTGGCTGTCCTCGTCGTCGCCGATCGGCGTCTCCATCGAGATCGGCTCCTTGGCGATCTTGAGCACCTTGCGGATCTTGTCCTCCGGCATCTCCATCTTCTGCGCCAGTTCCTCCGGGGTGGGCTCGCGGCCCATCTCCTGCAGCATCTGGCGGCTGATGCGGTTCAACTTGTTGATCGTCTCGATCATGTGCACCGGGATACGGATGGTGCGCGCCTGGTCGGCGATCGAGCGGGTGATGGCCTGGCGGATCCACCACGTGGCGTAGGTCGAGAACTTGTAGCCGCGGCGGTACTCGAACTTGTCGACCGCCTTCATCAGGCCGATGTTGCCCTCCTGGATGAGGTCCAGGAACTGCAGGCCGCGGTTGGTGTACTTCTTAGCGATCGAGATCACGAGGCGCAGGTTGGCCTCGACCATCTCCTTCTTGGCCTTGCGCGCCTTGGCCTCGCCGATCGACATCGCGCGGTTGATCTCCTTGATCTCCGGCAGCGACAGGAACAGCACCTTCTCGTGCTGCAGCAGGCGCTCCTGCTCGGCCTGCACGTCGGCCTTGCAGGCCTTCATGTGCGCGGCCCACTTGGTCTTCTTGCGGCCCTCGTTGTCGCACCAGCGGACGTTGGTCTCGTTGCCGGGGAAGGCCTTGAGGAAGTCCTTGCGCGGCATGCGGCCCTTCTTGAGGGCGATGTCCATGATCGCGCGCTCGTGGTGGCGCAGCGTGTTCACGACGTCGCGCAGCTTGCGCACCATGCCGTCGATCATGATCGCCGGCAGCTTGAGCTTGAGGAACTCCTCGGCCATGGTGGCGCGGACCTTCTGCGTCTTGCGGTCCTCGGGGCCGTTCTTCTTGTACTGCGCCTGGAACTTCCCGTAGTATTCGCGCAGCAGGTCCATGCGTCGCTTGACCTCGGCCGGATCGGGGCCGGTGTCCACCGCGGTCTCGCCGTCCTCGCTCTCCTCAGCCGCACCGGCGACGGGTTCCACTTCCTCCTTGAGCATCTCCTCGGTGATCGGCTCCTCGGCCTGCTCCATGTCGGTGAAGCCGGTGAGGAACTCGCTCATGCGCTTCTTGCCGTCCAGGTGCTGCTCGTACTCGTCGAGCAGGATCTGGATCGACCACGGGAACTGGGCGAGCGAGTTCTGGACCTGGTTCAGGCCCTCCTCGATGCGCTTGGCGATCGCGATCTCGCCCTCGCGGGTGAGAAGCTCCACCGTGCCCATCTCGCGCATGTACATGCGCACGGGATCGGTGGTGCGGCCGGTTTCCTCGACCGCGGTCAGCACGGCGACCGCTTCCTCGGTCGCGGTGTCGTCGTTGTCGGTGGCCGCCGCGGCCTCGTTCATGAGCAGCGACTCTGCGTCGGGTGCCTCCTCGTGCACCTCGATGCCCATGTCGTTGATCATGGTGATGATGTCTTCCAGCTGCTCGGGATCGACGATGTCGTCCGGCAGGTGGTCGTTCACTTCGGCATACGTCAGGAACCCTTGCTCCTTCCCCTTGGTGATGAGTTGCTTGATCTCGGACTGCTGCTGGGTCTGGAGCGGATTGGCGGCCATCGGGGAATCCTGCGAAAGCGAGTGGGGCAGTATAGGCGGGGTGTCAAGGAACCCTAAGTCCTTGATTCTTCAGTGCGCCCCGGCGTCGTCTGGGCGAAGGTGGGGGCACGGCGCGCGCATCCCAAGGCAGCGCGACGCGCCCGGATCACCAAGTCTCCTGTATCAGGAAACGAGAAACACCCGCCGATTCCGTCATCGCGCGGCTCAGGCCTCGAGTCGCAAGGTCACCGGGCCGTCGTTCACCAGGTGGACGCGCATGTGGGCGCCGAAGCGTCCGGTCGCGACCTCGCCGTGCGCGGCGCGCGCGCTGGCCACGAGGTGGTCGAACAGGCGCCGGCCGAGCGCCGGCTCGGCCGCGCTGCTGAAACTCGGGCGCATGCCTTTGCGGGTGTCGGCGGCGAGCGTGAACTGCGACACCAGCAGAAGGCCGCCGCCGAGGTCGCGCAGCGAGCGGTTCATTCGGCCCTCGCCATCGTCGAACACCCGGTAGCCGAGCAGGCGTTCCAGCAGCCGCTCGGCGCGGGCCTCGGTGTCGCCGGGCTCGACGGCGACCAGCGCCAGCAAACCGGCGCCGATCGCGCCGACCACCTCGCCGTCGACCACCACGCGGGCTTCGGTGACACGCTGGATGAGCGCAATCATGCGATGCAGGCTCCTCGACCCGTGGCGCCATGCTGCCCGATCGCGGCGGCGCGATCCACGGGCCTGCGCCGCGCGCGGCCTGCCCGTAGAATCGCGCGATGCCCTGGAACGTCCGCCTGCTGCGCTGGGTCCTGCGCCTCGGCGCGCGGCTGCCGCTGCGCGTGCTGCAGGCCGTCGGCGCGGCGCTCGGCCCGCTGGCGCACTGGCTGGGTGCCCGCGAATACCGGGTGGCGAAGAAGAACGTGGAGCTGTGCTTCCCCGGACTCGATGCCGCGGATCGGGCGCGCTTCGTCGACCGGTCCCTGTCGCACACCGGCCGGGGACTGGCGGAACTGGCCTGGCTGTGGGGCGGCGACCCGGCGCGCGCGCTGTCGACGATCCGCGCGGTGCACGGGCGCGCGCACCTGGATGCCGCACTGGCCGGCGGCCGCGGCGTGCTGCTGGCCGCGCCGCACCTCGGCCAGTGGGAGTTGCTCAACCTCTGGCTGTCGACGGTCGCGCCGCTGACCATCCTGTACCGCGTGCCGCAGCGCGCCGAGTATGAGCCGCTGCTGGTCGGCGCGCGCGGTGCGCTCGGTGCCGAGGCGGTACGCGCGGAGGCCGCCGGCGTCCGCCTGTTGTTCCGACGCCTCAAGGAAGGCCGGCTGGTCGGGATCCTGCCCGACCAGCGCCCGAAGGGCGGCGAAGGCGTGGAGGCCCCGTTCTTCGGCCGGCCGGCGATGACCATGACCCTGCTGTGCCGGATGGCCCACAAATCCGGCGCGGCGGTCGTATTCGGCTTCGCCGAACGCCTGCCGCGCGGCGAGGGCTTCGCCCTGCACTTCCTGCCCGCGGAGCCGGCGGTCGCCGACGGCGACCCGGCGACCGCGGTGGCGGCGATGAACCGCGGCATCGAGGCCTGCGTACGGCTGGCGCCGGAGCAATACCAGTGGACCTACAAGCGGTTCAGTTTCCGCGGCGACGGCGACGACGGTCCCGACCCGGTGTACGGGAAGTGGAAGCGCTCGCGCCACGCCGGCAAGCCTGCCGGCGGCTGAGTCAGCCGGCCGCTGGCGCGAGCCGGCGCAGGAAGACCTGCATTTCGCGCAGCGCCTGGGTGTCGCCGCGCGTGCGGGCGGCCTCGATGCCGCGCGTCCACGCGCCGGCCGCGCCGGCCGGATCGTCGAGCGCGCGGCACGCCTCGCCGAGCCGCTTCCACGCCGCGGAGTAGGCCACGTCCGCCGTGACCGCGGCCTCCAGCTCGATCCGCGCGGCGGCGGCATCGCCGGCCTTCAGCAGGGCGTCGCCGAGCGCGAAGCGCAGCAGCGCGCCGTCGCGCGGCCCGCCGCGCTGCGCGCGCAGGCGCTCGATCATCGACGCCGCGTTCATTCGCGCCAGAACGCGGCAGTGAACAGGACCAGCACGGTGAAGATCTCGAGTCGGCCGAGCAGCATCGCGAACGAGCAGATCCAGACCCCGACGTCGCTGACGTCGCGGAAGCTCGCGGCGACCACGCCGAGACCGGGACCCATGTTGTTGATGCAGGTGGCCACGGCTGAGAACGCGGAGAGCAGGTCGAGACCGGTGGCCGCGAGGGCGAGCGTCATCACGGTGAAGCAGGCGACGTACAGCGTGCAGAAGCCGGTGACCGCCGCGAGCACCGCCCCGGACACCGTGGTGCCGCCGAGCTTGACCACGAATCGTCCGCGCGGGTGCACCAGCTGCGCGATCTCGCGCAGCCCCTGGCGGAACAGCAGCATGATGCGCACCACCTTCATGCCGCCGGAGGTGGACCCCGAGCAGCCTCCGACGAAGCCGATCAGGATCAGCAGCAGCGGCGCGTAGCCCGGCCAGTTGGCGAAGCCGGTGGTGGTGAAGCCGGTGGTGGTGATGTTGGACACCAGTTGGAAGGTGGTGTGGCGCAGGCTCTCGACCAGGCCCGGGAAGGCGCCGTGGGCCCAGATCGCCAGGCCGATCGCGAGGCTCGCGCCGACCACGATGCCGAAGTAGGCGCGCGCCTCGGGATCGCCGAAGTAGACCGCCGCGCTGGCGTGCCGCCAGGCGAGGAAGTGCATCGCGAAGTTGATCCCGCCGAGGAACATGAACAGGGTCGCGATGGTCTCCAGCAGCGGCGACTGGAACTGCCCGAAGTTGGCGTCGTAGTTGCCGAAGCCGCCGGTGGCGATGGTGGCGAAGGCGTGGGTCACGGCGTCGAACGCGTTCATGCCGCCGATCCAGTAGGCCAGCGCGCAGGCGGCGTTGAGGCCGACGTAGACCAGCCACAGCGCCTTTGCCGTCTCGGCGATGCGCGGCGTGAGCCGCGTGTCCTTAATCGGCCCGGTGGATTCGGCGCGGAACAGCTGCGAACCGCCGATGCGCAGCATCGGCAGGATGGCCACCGCCAGGATCACGATGCCCATGCCGCCGAGGAAGTGCAGGCTCTGGCGGTAGAACAGCAGGCTGCGCGGCAGTTGCTCGATGCCGACCAGCACGGTCGCACCGGTGGTGGTCAGGCCCGAGACCGATTCGAAGTAGGCGTCGGTGTAGCTGAGCGCGGTCGGGCCCAGCACGAAGGGCACGGCGCAGGCCGCGCTGACCATGCACCAGGTCAGGGTCACCACCAGGAAGCCGTCGCGCAGGCGCAGCTCCTCGCGCCGGTTGCGCACCGGCAGCCAGAGCAGGAACCCCGCCGCGAGGCACAGCAGCAGGCTCTCGGCGAACACGTCGAGGATGCCGTCGTCGTACCACCACGACAGCGCCATCGGCACCAGGTTGACCACGCCCGACAGCGCGATCACCGCGCCGACGATCCGCTGCACGACCAAGATGCGCACGGCGGATCAGGCCAGCGAAGCGTCGGCGCGGAACAGCAGTTCGACCTTCTTCAGCTGCCGCTTGTCGGTGAGCAGCAGGATCAGGTGGTCGTTCGGCTCGATCACCACGTCGTGGTGGGCGATCAGCAGCTGCTCGCCGCGCACGATGCCGGCGATGGTGGTGGCGGGCGGCAGCTCGAGTTCCTCGATCGCCCGGCCCACCACGTTGGACGTGCGGCGGTCGCCGACCGCGACCGCCTCGATCGCCTCGGCCGCGCCGCGGCGCAGGGAGTGAACGCGAACCATGGTCCCGGCGCGGATGTGGGTGAGCAGGGCCGACAGCGTGACCTGCTGCGGGCTGATCGCGATGTCGATCAGCCCGCCCTCGACGAGCTCCGCGTACGCGGGACGGTTGATCAGGCTCAGCACGCGCTGGCAGCCGAGTCGCTTGGCCAGCATCGCCGACAGGATGTTGGCCTCGTCGTCGTTGGTCAGCGCGCAGTAGACGTCGGTCTGGTCGATGTTCTCCTCGCGCAGCAGGTCCTCGTCGGCGCAGTCGCCGACCAGCACGATGGAGTTCTGCAGGTCCTCGGCCAGCTTCTTGGTGCGCTCGCGCGAGCGCTCGAGGATCTTCACGCTGTAGCTGCCTTCGAGCATCTTCGCCAGCGAGCGGCCGATGTTGCCGCCGCCGGCCAGGAACAGGCGCCGCGCGGGGCGTTCGACCTTGCGCAGCTCGCTCATCACGGTGCGGATGTCGCGCCGGTCGGCGAGGAAGAACACCTCGTCGTCGACCTCGATGACCGTGTTGCCCTCGGGCATGATCGAGCGCCCGTGGCGGAAGATCGCCGCCACCCGCGCGTCGACCGTCGACGGCAGGTGGTTGCGCAGTTCCTTGATCGGGTGGTGCACCAGGGCGCCGCCCTCGCGGGCGCGCACCGCGACCAGCTGCGCGCGGCCCTCGGCGAAGTCGAGCACCTGCAGGGCGCCCGGGTATTCGATCAGGCGCTGGACGTGGCGGCAGACCAGTTGTTCGGGGCTGATCACCACGTCGATCGACGATCGTCCGCGGCCGATCAGCTCGGGATGCGCGAGGTACTCCGCCTCGCGCACGCGGGCGATCTTGGTCGGCGTGCGGAACAGCGCGTCGGCGACCTGGCAGGCGATGATGTTGGTCTCGTCGGAGTTGGTCACCGCGATGATCAGCTCGGTGTCCTCCGCGCCGGCCTGCGCCAGCACCGACGGGTGGGACGCATGGCCGACCACGGTGCGCAGGTCGATCTTCTCGGCCAGTTCGCGCAGCTTGGGCAGGTTGGTGTCGACCACCGTGATGTCGTTGTCCTCGGAGGCGAGCGCGGCCGCGACCGAGGTGCCGACGGTGCCGGCGCCGAGGATGAGGATCTTCACGGCCGCAGGCTGCCGTGGCGGGGCGAGGAGGTGGTGATCATGGGCGGCGGTGCGGCCGTGCGCGATCCCCAGAAACGATGATGCCCGCTCGCGCGGGCATGGTGGCGTCCGGGTCGGGCGCTGGCGGCGGCGGCGGTCTCGGTGTCAGTTCCCCTGCGCGCCGCCGTCCCGTGCCGCGCCGCGGATGTCGATCTCGAGATCGCGCAGTTTGCGGTACAGGTGGGTGCGCTCCATGCCGGACATCATAGCAAGCTTGCCGACGCTGCCCTGCGCTTCCTTGAGCAGCCGGGTCAGGTAGGCGCGCTCGAAGGCGTCGCGGGCCTCGCGCAGCGGCAGGCCGAAGTCGATCTCGAAGGCACCGCCGGCGACCGCGCGGCGCGGCGCGGCGGCGCCGGCCTGCCCCAGCACCGCCTCGACCTCGGCGAGGTCGACGTCGCCGCTGCCGCCGAGGATCAGCAGCCGCTGCACGAGGTTGCGCAGTTCGCGCAGGTTGCCCGGCCAGGCGTGCTGGCGCAGGCGGTTCTGCGCGGCGGTCGAGAAGCGCCGGTACGGCAGGCCGTCGCGGCGCGCGAACTGCTCGGCGAAGGCCTCGACCAGTTCGGGCACGTCGTCGGCGCGCTCGCGCAGCGGCGGCACGCGCAGGGGCAGGACGTCGAGCTGGTAGCGCAGGCCCTCGTCGAAGCGGCCCGCCGCCGCGGCCTCGCCGAGGTCGGCCGCGCTCGCGGCGACCACCCGCAGGTCGATCGCCACCGGCACGGCGGCGCCGGCGCGCGTGAGGCCGCCGGCTTCCAGCACGCCCGCCAGCGCGCGCTGCGCGTCGGGTTCGAGCTGCTCGATGCCGTCGAGGAACAGCACGCCGCCTTGCGCGGCGTCCAGCAGGCCATAGGACACGCCGCGCAAATCCTCGGTGCCGAACAGCGCGGCCGAGGCCCCGCTGCGCGGCAGGGCGCCGACGGCGACGCGCACGAAGGGGCCCTGGCGGCGTGGCCCGCGCGCGTGCAGCCAGCGCGCGAGCGCCTCCTTGCCGGTGCCGGGCTCGCCGTGGATCAGCACCGGCGCGTCGGTGGCGGCCGCGCGTTCGAGCTGGGCCTTGAGGGCCTGCATCGCACGGCCCGCGCCGACCGGCTCGGCCGAGGCGGGGGCGAGCTCGCGCCGCAGGCCTTCGTTCTCGGCGCTGAGGCGGCCGTGCTCCAGCGCGCGGCGCAGGGTGAGCAGCAGCTTCGCCAGCGCGATCGGCTTTTCGACGAAGTCGTACGCGCCGAGCCGGGTCGCCTCGACCGCGGTCTCGATCGTGCCGTGGCCGGACATCATCACCACCGGGCACGGCAGCCCGCCGCGTTCGCCCCATTCGCGCAGCAGCGAGATGCCGTCGAGGTCGGGCATCCAGATGTCGAGCAGGACGAGGTCGGGGCGGCGCGCGCGCCGGGCTTCGCGCGCCTCGGCGGCATTGCCGGCCACGGTCACCGCGTAGCCTTCGTCCTCGAGGATGTCCTTGACCGACTCGCGGATGTCGGGTTCGTCGTCGACGACGAGGATCTGGGCGCTGGGCATGGGCGGGCCGTGTGGCGTTTCCGCAACAGGATACCCCGCCGCGCGCGACTTGTGCGGGGCGGGATGGGGCTCAGCGCCGCGAGCGGATCGCGTGGCGCAGGCGATAGAACGGCGACAGCCACGGCCGGCGCGCGATCGCCTCGTCGCGCTCGCGCTCGCGGATGGCGCGCTTGCGGGCGGCGAAGCGCTCCAGCAGGCGGCGGTGCGCGACGTAGCCGCGCGCGCGATCGAAGGCCGCCAGCGCAGCGCCGTCCCGGGCGTCGACGCCGGGGGCCGCGTCGAGGCCCAGTTCCAGCGTCAGCGAGGGGCGCGCGTAGCCTTCCGCGATCTCGCCGCGCACGAGGTCGACCCTGACCGCGCCATCGGCCATGGCGCGGCGCAGGGCGTCGATCCACAGCTGCCCGCAGGGATGCCCGGCGGTGACCCAGGGCTGGGTGCGGATCTCGGTGTAGTGCAGGTTGCGGGTGCGCGCGGGATCGTAGGTGTCGAGGTCGTTCCAGCCGGCGGGAATGCGCTCGACCATCTCGCCGGGACCGAGCAGCACCTCGACCGCCATCAGCGCGTTGTAGTCGTAGCGGGTGCCGAGGCCGGCGACGATCCGCGCCACGTCCCAGTCGAGCGCCGCGCAGTCGAGCAGCATCACCGCGGCGTGCTTGCCGCGGTCGCGCTGGCCGCGCGAGCCGACCTCGATCAGCACCTTGGCGCCGTCGAACGGCTGGTCCCACAGCTCCGCGAAGTCGCGGAACACCAGCATGTCGGAGTCCATGTAGACCGCGCGGCCGCGATGGCCGCACAGCGCCGGGATCGCGAACCGCGCGAAGCTGAACTCGGTGTAGGGCGCGTGGCGCGGGTCGGCCGGCATCGGCGCGGTGCCGTTGTCGATCGCCCGGATCTCGACCGCGCGCGCGGTGTGCCGGCGGATCGAATGCGCGAGCACCTCGAACGGCAGGCGCGCGTCGCGCGCGGCGCCACAGAAGATGCGGATCGGGTCGTCGGCCATGGCGCGCGATTATAGGCCGTCGACGCGCCGCTACACTCGCCGCCGCCATGCCTGCGCCGACCCTGCTGATCGCCACCACGCCGCTGACCGCCCTGGTCGGCGCGGCGCTGGCGCGGGCGGATGGCGGTGGCTGGCACCTCGTGCTGATCGAGGACTTCGGCGACGCCGAGGCGTGGGCGCGGCTGCCGCGCGGCTGGCGCGACACGCCGTTCGCCGCCGTCGAATGCCTGCCGGGACGCGCCAGCGAGGCGCGCGCGCTGGCCGCGCTCGGGCGCCGCGGCCTGGCGCTGCGCTTCCTGCGCGAGCGGATCAAGCGCGAGCAGCGCCGCGCCGTGTTCGCGCGCCTCGAGGCGATCGACGCCACGTTGCGGCCGGCGCGGGTCGCGGTCGGCAACGACCGCCGCCCGGAGACCCAGTTCGCGCTGGCGCTGGCCGCGCGGCGCGGCGATCCGCGGCCCGGCGTCTACCTCGACGACGGGTTGTTCTCGTACGTCGGCGACGTACATTCGCGGCCGCTGGCGCGCGCGCTGTTCGACACGCCCCTCAAGCGCCTGGCCTGGGGTGGCTGGTGGCAGGCGGTGGACCTCGCCGGCACCAGCCGCTGGATCGCCCGCGCGCACCTCGCGCTGCCCGCGGCGGCGCTCGACCGCGACCCGTCGCGCCTGCGCCTCGCCCTGCCGCGCGAAGCCTTCGCCGGTCGCGCGCAGGCGCGGCTCGCGCTGGCGGCCTGGCGTGCCTTCGCGGGCGGGCCCGTGCCGCGGCTGGACGCGATCGTCGCCCTGCCCCACGCCGACCTGCTGCGCCGCGACCCGGCCGCGCTGGCCGCGATCGGGCGCGCGATCACGCGGCTGGCGCAGGACGGGGGGCGGGTCGCGGTGAAACACCACCCGCGCGAGCGTGAGCCCGACCCGCTCGGCTTCGGTGCGCGCGGCGCACGCCTGTTGCCGGCAGCCATCGCCTTCGAACTGCTGCTGCCGCTGCTGCGCCCAGGCGCGGTGGTCGCCGGCAGCGCATCGACGGCGCTGCTGGCCGCGCGCTGGCTGCGCCCCGACCTGGCGGTGGTGGACCTCGGCGGCGGCGGCGACTTTGGCCGCCGCGCCGGGGCCTTCCTCGCCACGCATGGGGTCCGGCCGGCGAGTGCGCTCGACGCCGTAGTCGACGGCTTAACGCACGATCGCCGATACTTGCGCGATTCCTGATCGACCCGTACGCCCCTGTGCCCTTCCTCCGCCGCGTGCCGGCCTGGTTGCCCCTGTGGCTGCTGGTGGCCGGCGTCTCGATCTTCCTGCACGGCCCGCTGCCGCTGTTCTCGACCCGCACGCTGACCGTGGCGTGGGAGATGTGGCACCTGGGCGAATGGCTGGTGCCGCACCAGAACGGCATGCCGTACAGCCACAAGGCGCCGCTGCTGTACTGGATGATCCATGCCGGCTGGGCGGTGGGCGGCGTGTCCGACGTGTGGCCGCGGATCCTCGAGGTGCTGCTGTCGACGGCCAACCTCGCGCTGGTGGCGCTGCTCGCGCAGCGCCTGTTCCCGCAGCGGCCGGCGATCGCACGGCTGGCGCCGTGGGTGCTGGCGGGGACCCTGTTCTGGTTCCTGTACTCGCTGCAGATCATGTTCGACCTGCTGGTGTCGGCGTGCGCGCTGCTGTCGCTGCTGGGCCTTGCGCGGCGCGATCCGCGCGGCGGCTTCGACCCGCAGTGGTGGCTGGTGGTGCTGGGGCTGTGGCTGGGCCTGCTGGCCAAGGGCCCGGTGGCCCTGCTGCACCTCGCCTTCCCGCTGCTGCTCGGCCCGTGGTGGAACGACGCCGCGCGGGCGGCCCGGGCGCGCTGGTACGAGCAGGTGGCGGGCGCCATCGGCGCCGCGCTGGCGCTGTTCGCGCTGTGGGTGGTGCCGGTGGCGATCCTCGGCGGCGAGGCCTACCGGCAGGAACTTCTGGTCACGCAGACCGCCGGCCGCGTGGTCGACGCCTTCGACCACGGCCGGCCCGCGTGGTGGTACCTGACCGTGCTGCCGGTGCTGCTGTTCCCGTGGATCGCCTGGCCCGCAGCCTGGCGCGGCCTGCGCGATGGTGCGCCGGCGGCCGAACCGGGCCTGCGCCTGCTGGTGCTGTGGCTGCTGCCGACCTTCGTCGCGTTCTCGCTGGTCTCGGGCAAGCAGGCCTACTACCTGCTGCCGCAACTCGCCGGTTTCGCGCTGTGGCTGGCGGTGGTCGTCGACCTGCGCACCCGGCGCGGCGACGGGCGCGGCGGCGCGGCGTGGCCGGCGCTGGCCCTGCTGGCGATCGGCGTGCTGATCTCGCTGCTGCCGACCATGGTCGCGCACGGCCTGGTCGGCAGCGCCTTCGCCGAGGACTTCGCGCACGGCGGCTGGGCCTTCGGCGGCGGCGTCTGCGCGCTGGCGGTGGCGCTGCTGGCGTGGCGCGGCCGCGATGCGGCGCAGGCGCTGCCCAGGATCGCGGTGGCGAGCCTGCTGTCGGTGGCCCTGCTGCACGGCCAGTTCACTGCGACCGCCTGGCACCGCTACGACCTGCAGCCGGCGGCCGACGTGCTGGCCACGCACGCCGCGCGCGGCGGGCTGATCGCCAACCGCGGGCGCTACGAGGGGCAGTTCAACTTCCTCGCCCGGCTCACCGCGCCGGTGGTGGAGGTCGACTACGACAGTGGGCCGCCGTGGGCGCAGGCGCATCCGGACGCGCTGATCGTCGACTACGTGGATGACGCGGTGCTGGGCCCGCCGCTGCCGGGCACGCTGCAGCCGCTGTGGCGCGGCCCGTTCCGCGGCGAGGCGCTCGAGGTCTGGCGCGCCGGCGACTGGCTGGCTGCGCGCAGCCGACCCGCCGGCTGAGGCCGGATCAGTCCCAGCGCTGGCCGGCGTCGGTGTGGCGGCCGGACAGGCGGTCGCGCACGCGCATCCACGCGTGGCGCAACCCGCGCAGCGGGCGCTGGCGCGCCTTGAGGTCGAACAGCGGCACCTTGACTTCGCCCACCAGGTTCAGGAACCAGCGGGTGCGCGGCGTCGGCTGCCGCGGCGTCACGCCGTGCAGCGCATCGAGCGAATTGAGGAACAGCACGAAGGTGTTGCCCGCATACGGCACGGTGGCCGCGACCTCGACGTCGCGCGGCTCCAGTTCCGCGCCGTCGAAGCGCGCGCGGCCGTCGCGCCAGCGGTAGACCAGCAGTTCGCCGCCGACGGTGTCGGTGTCGGCCGGCGGGCGCAGGTACCACAGGCCGGCGAACAGCTTGTTCGGCTTGTCGACGTGCGGGCCGCGCACGCTGGAGGGCGCCGACAGGACCGGTGTGTTGATGCACAGCTGCGCGTCGAGCAGCACCTCGCAGGTGTCGAAGGTGTCGCGCCGGCGCACGCCGGCGCGCCATTGCGCCAGCGGGCGGCCGATCCGCTGCTCGAGGTCGGGATAGGTCGCGCGGATGTCGTCGGTGAGCGCGCGCAGCACGCCGTCGAGGAAATCCTGGCCGACGTGGGCGAGCACGGTCTCGCGCCAGGCCAGCGACACCCGCGGGTCGGCCAGCGCATCGGTGGCCGACAGCGAGAAGCGGCGGTTGTCGCCGGCCGGCTGGCCGCGGCGCACGCGCTCGGCGTCGGGGAACTCGGCGACCAGTCGCGCGAAGGCGTCCGCGGGCAAGGCCTGCGGGACCACGTAGTGCGGGAACGGCTGCTCGCGCCGGTGGGCGGCGTCGAGGCGCTGGGCGAGGTGGCTGGCCATGGCGGCGGATTCTACACCGGTCCCGCCCCGCCCTCGCGCACCAGCCCGAAGGCCGTGCGGGTGGCCCGTGCGGCGCGGGTGGCGGCGCGGATGCGGCGGTTGTTGGCGATCATCTCGGGCTTCACGTAGCCGCGGTCGTGGTCGAGGTGGACCACGATCGCGCTGTAGCGCACGCGCAGGCCGCGGATGCCGGCGTTCTCGAGCCGCTCGCCGAGTTCGCGGTCCTCGCCGCCGTACTGCATGCGCTCGTCGAAACCGTTGGCGGCCACGATGTCGGCCTTCCAGCCCGAGGCGTTGTGGCCGTTCCAGCTCGCGCGCGCGGGCGTGAGGCGGTTGAGCAAGGCCGCCGCGGGCCCGGCGGCGGCCAGCTTCATCCGCTGGCGCAGGCCGCCGAAGCCGCGCGCGGCCAGCCACGCGGGATCGCAGTGGCGCCCGGCGGCGATGTCCTCGGGCGTGATCGCGTGGCTGAGCGCGCGCGGCAGCTTGACGTAGCCGCCGGACAGGAAATGGCGCGGACGACGCGCCTGCGCGTGCACGGCGAGGAAGTCGGCGCGCGGCACGCAGTCGCCATCGCTGAACACCAGGTAGTCCGCGCGGCTGGCCTCGATCGCGCGATTCAGGATCACGCACTTGCGGAAGCCGTCGTCCGGGTGCCAGACGTGCCGCAGCGGAAACGGCAGCCGCGGGCGCAGCGCATCGATGCGCCACCGCGTGTCGTCGCGCGAGCCGTCGTCGGCGACCACGAGCTCGAAGTCGCGGAAGGTCTGCGCGGCATAGCCCAGCAGCACCTTCTCCAGCCAGTCGGGCTGGTTGTAGGTGCTGACCACCACCGACAACGCGAGCTCAGCGGCCACCCGCGGCCTCCACCGCGGCGGTGCAGGCGGGCGTCACCGCGCCGGCGCGCAGCAGCCACCACTCGCGCCGGTTGGCGGTGCCCACCGGCTGGCCGTGCGGGGCTTCGAAGGCGAAGCAGGCGTGCGCATCCATGCGGCGCACGAACAGTGCGCGGGCAGCCGGGTCTTCGGCCAGCCAGGCCAGCGCGCGGCTGCGCTGCCGGGCGTGGCAATCGAAGTCGTCGTCTTCCTTGCAGAAGCCGAACTCGCGCACCGGGCCCACGGCCTGCAGCAGGTTCTGCTCCTTCCAGCCGACCAGCCCGATCGGCGTGCCGGGTCCGGCCAGCGCGCGGGCGTCCTCCATCACGCCGCGCGCGGAGTTCTCGCGGTCGAGCAAGGGGTGCACGACGAAGCCCCAGCCCAGCCACAGCGCGACCAGCAGGACCGCGCAGGCGCGCAGCGCCCCGGCGACCCGCCACCACGCCGCCGCGGCGAGCCCGACGGCGCCGACCGCCACCAGCATGCCCCACAGCCACACCTGCTCGGCGCCGAGCCCGCGGTCCTCGACGATGCGCTGCGCGAAGCGCGGCTCGGCCAGCAGGGCGGCAAGCCCGCCGGCCAGTAGCACGCCGGCCAGCAGCAGGGTGTAGCCGAGCACCGCGCGGCGCACCCCGGCGCGCTGCGCGAGCGCATCGATCCAGGGCGCCGCGGCCAGCGCCAGCGCGGGCAGCGCGGGCAGGATGTACATGTCGCGCTTGCCGGCGCTGGCGCTGAAGAAAGCCAGCACCAGCAGCGCCCAGGCGAGCGGCAGCACGACCCGGGCATCGCGCGCGGCGACCGCTTCGCGCCAGGGGCGCAGCAACCACGGCAGCAGCAGCGCGAGCGGGCCCCAGAACAGGGCGATCACCTCGAGGAAGTACCAGGCCGGCTCGTGGTGGTGCCACGGGTCGAGGTAGCGCGTCGCGGTCTGCTTGAACAGGATCTCGTCGAGGTAGGCGCGATGCTGCGCATCGCCGTCGTACAGCGCCTGCAGCACCACCGGCACGAACCACAGCAGCATCGCCAGCAGGAAGGCGCCGAAGCCGGCCGCCCAGCGCCAGCCGTCGCCGCTGGCGCGCGCCACCAGCCCCGGCCAGCCGCGCCAGCGCAGCACGGCGAACGGCAGCAGCACCAGCAAGGGCAGGAAGCCCACGCCCTTGGTCACCACGCCGACCCCGGCCGCGAAGCAGCCGGCGGCGAACCAGCGCCACGCCGGCCCCAGCAGCAGGTGGCGCAGGATGCCGTACAGCGCCAGCGTGGTCAGGA
The DNA here is from genome assembly GCA_021299185.1 of Lysobacteraceae bacterium. Lineage (GTDB taxonomy): Bacteria > Pseudomonadota > Gammaproteobacteria > Xanthomonadales > Ahniellaceae > UBA4656. Next base: position 18,004 of record JAJTHZ010000121.1, read on the forward strand.
ACACCAGGGTCGGATCGATCTGCGCGCGCTTGGCCTGGTACACGAAGGCTGGCGCTGCGAGCACCGCGGCCGCCGCCCACAAGCCGGCGCGCGGGCCCCACAGCCGGCGACCGAGGTCGAAGGTCAGCCACAGGGTGCCCAGCCCGGCCGCGAGCGAAGGCAGGAGGAACGACCAGCGCCAGGACCCGATCGCGAGGTAGGACAGCGCGAGCAGCCAGAAATAGACCGGCGGCTTGTCCGGATAGAGGTCGCTGCCGCGGCGCGGGAACCACCAGTCGCCGCTTTCGACCATCTGCTTGGCGACCAGCACGAAACGCGGCTCGTCGGCGGGCCAGGGATCGCGCAGGCCGAAGCCGGCGGCGAGCACCAGCACGGCGGTGGCGGCCAACCACAGCGCGGCGCGGCGTTCGGTGGGAGTGAGGGGCGCGGTCATCGCGCGATTCTATCCGCGGGGGCGTGCACGCACCCTCGTCGATCCGCGGCTGCGTGCCTGCAGCCCTGGTCGATCCGCGACTGCGCGCCCGCAGCCCGGGTCGATCCGCGGCTGCGTGCCTGCACCCCATGTCGATCCATGGCTGCGTGCCTGCACCCTTGGCAGGGCGCGGGCGGACGGCGACACTGCGCGGATGAAGTGCTTCGTCTACCGCAGTGCGCGCCGCGCGGGCACCTATGTGTACCTGCGCGAGCGCGACGCCTTCGGCCTGCTGCCGCCGGAAATGGCCGCGCGCCTCGGCGCGCTGAGCCTGGTGCTGGAACTCGACCTCGGGCCGGGCCGCCGCCTGGCGCAGGAGGACCCCGCGGTGGTGGCGCGCAACCTCGCCGCGCAGGGCTTCCACCTGCAGTTCCCACCGCCCGATCCGACGGCGGCGGGCTGAGCCCGGCCGGGCCCCGTATACTGGCGTGATGCCCCCCGTCCTGACCCGGCTCGCGCAGCGGATCGCGCGGCTGCGCCACTTCGCGCCGGCCCTGGTCCCGGTGCTGCTGGCCGCCCTGATCGACAATCCCGCCGCGCTGTTCCTGCTGCTGCTCGCGCAGCCGCTCTATCTCGCCGGCGCCGTCGCCGCGCTGGGGCACGCGCTGGACGCCGACGACACCACGCTGGCCCTGCGCCGGGGCGTGCCGTTCCTGCTGCTGCTGTGCGGCTATGCGTTGCTGGTGGCGCTGCTGGTCGCCACCCCGCTGGTGGCGATCGCGCGCGCCGCGTCCGCGCTGAACGCGATGGCGCTGTCGGCCGGCGTGCTGCTGTCGATCGTGGCGCTGGCGCGCTGGTGGCCGGCGTTCGGCCTGGTGTTCCTGTGGGACGACGCCTATCCCGAAGTGCCGCAGGGTTCGTGGATCGCGGCGGCGGTGCAGCGCAGCCTCGCCTTCGCGGCCGAACTCACGCGCGAGCGCGACCCCTGGCTCGCGGCCGGCCTGCCGGTGGCGCTGGGCCTGCTGGCGGTGGTGGCCGGCGCGCTGGCCCTGACCGGACTCGCCGGCGCGCTGCCGAGCGAACTGCGGATCGGCGCGCTGTGGCTGTGGGCCCTGCTGATCTGCCCCGCCGCGCACCTGCTGCTCGCCTATCGCGTCGAACGGCTGCTGCTCGATGCCACCGACGCACCGACGGTCGATCCGGCCGCCGCAGAAGCACTCGCGGTGGCGGCGGCGCCGAGCGCACCGCTGCCGCCCGCCGACCCGGCGACCCGCAACGCGCAGGTGCTGGCGGCCGCCGCCGCCAACCAGGTCGACCTCGCGCTGCAGTTGCTGCGCGCCGGCGCCAGCCCGGACGCCACGCCCGGTCCCTACGACCGCGACCAGCGTTCGCTGGCGATGATCGCCGCCACCATGCCGGACCTGCGCCTGCTGCGCGAACTGATCCAGCGCGGCGTCGACCTCGGCCGCGCGGTGGCCGGCCTCACGCCGCTGCTGGCCGCCACCCGCGACAGCTGGACCGGGCGCCCCGAGGCGGTGATGACCCTGGTCACCAACGGCGCCGACCCGCGGATGGCCGACGCCGAGGGCAACACGCCGCTGCACGGCGCGGCGCTGAGCCGCGAACCGGCGGTGGCGGCGATCCTGCTCGATGCCGGCGCCGAGCGGGACGCGGTCAATCGCGAAGGACTGACGCCGCTGGGCGTGGCCTGCGCGGCCGGCAACGAGGCGCTGGCGCGCTTCCTGCTCGAACGCGGCGCCGCGCCCGACGCGCCGCGCGCGGTGCCCGCGCTGCTCGCCGCCTGCGGCGGCAACCACGATGCGCCGGACCTGGTGCGGCTGCTGCTGCGCCACAAGGCATCGACCACCGCCACCGACCGGCTCGGCCGCACCGCGCTGCACGTGGCCGCGCTGAACGGGCATGCCGAGATGGTCGACGCACTGCTCGGCGCCGGCGCACCGATCGACGCCCGCGACGCCAACGGCGTGACCGCGACCATGGAAGCCGCGCGTGCCGGCGCCAACCGCGTGCTGCAGCGGATGGTGTTCCGCAAGCCGGCGGTGGACCTGCTCGACCAGGCCGGCCGCGGCGCGCTGCTGATCGCCTGCGCCTCGCGCCAGGCCAACGAGGAAACCGTGCGCCTGCTGCTCGCGCTGGGCGCCGACCCGACGATCGCCGCCGCCGACGGGCGCCGCGCGATCGACCACGCGGTGGCGGCCGGTCGCTGGCCGGTGGTGGCCCTGCTCGATCCCGACTATGCGCTGCCGAACGCGCTGCAGGATCCCGAACTGGCCGCGCCCGACGGTGCGACCGAGGCGGTCGAGCGCACGGCCCTGCTGGCCACCGCGCTGCGCCACGGGCGTTTCGGGGTCGCCGCGGAGCTGTTCGACCTCGCACCGCCGCTGTCGCCCGCGGAGTGCCACGAGGCCTTCCTGCGCCTCGCGGCCGGCGGCGCGCCCCGCGGCGCGTTCGACTGGCTGCTGGCGCACGGCGCGCCGGTCGATGGCGTCGAGCTGCCGCCACCGCTGTTCGCGCTGGCCGCCGCGCGGCCGTTGCCGCTCGCGGCCCTGCAAGCCCTGTTCGACCGCGGTGCCAGCACCGGCGGCGGCCGCCTGCTGGCCGAACTGCTGGGCGATCCCGAAGCCGACGCCGAAGCCGTGCAGGCGCTCGCGCTGGCCGCGCTGGAGCGCGGGGCCGATGGCGGCGCGCGCAGCGTGCAAGGCGTGCCCGTGGTCCAGCTCGCCTGCGCGCGCGGCATGCGGATCCTGCTCGGCGCGCTGCTGGCGCGCGGCGCCGATCCCAACGCCGCCGACCCGCGTGGGCGGACCGCGCTGCATGCGTTGGCGAGCCTGCCGGAAGCCGATTCGGTCCCGCTGGCGATGGCCCTGCTGGCGGCCGGCGCCGATCCTGAACGCGCCGCCGCCGATGGCCAGACGCCGCTCGGCGCGGCGCTCGCGGCCGGGCGCACCGGGCTGACGCGCTGGCTGTCGTGGAACGGCGGCTTCCGCCATCCGGCCCGCGCGCTGCGCGCGGCCGACCTGCCGGCCGCGGCGCAGGCGGGCGACGCCGATGCGGTCGAACGACTGCTCGCGCTCGGCCTGCCGCTGGATGCGCGCGATGCGCAGGGCTGCACCGCCCTGTTGCGCGCCTGCGGGGGCGGCCACCTCGCGCTGGCCACCGTGCTGCTCGGGCGCGGCGCCGATCCGGCGCTGGCCGCGCACACCGGCGCCACCGCCCTGTCGGCGGCGGTCAGCGCGCGGCGCGAACCGGTGGTCCGCCTGCTGCTGGAGCGCGGCATCGCTGCCGACCAGCGCCTGCCGGGCGCGATCACGCCGCTGATGGTGGCCTGCGCGCTCGGCGCGCCGGCGATCGCACGCCTGCTGCTGGCGCATCGCGCCGACCCCGGCGCGATCGACGACGGCGGCAACTCGGCCCTGCATGCGGCTGCGCAGTTCGCTTTCGGCAGCGCCGATGCCGAGCGCGCGCGCGACCTGCTGCGCGCCCTGCTGGAAGCCGGTGCGCCACCCGATCCGCGCAATCGCGCCGGGCAGACGCCGCTGCTGCTGCTGCTCGGCGCCAAGGCCCCGGCGGCCACGCCGACGGTGCAGCGCGCGCTGCCGGAACTGATGCAGCTGCTGCTCGCCGCCGGTGCCGACCTCGGCGTGCAGGACGAGCGTGGCGTGTCGGTGCTGCACGCGGCCGCGATGCACGGCCAGATGGACGCCGCGCAGGCCCTGCTGCGCGCGGGCGCCGATCCCCTGCGCTGCGACCGGCTCGGCCGCGCCGCGCACGAAATCGCGCTGATGCTGGGCTTCGCCGACGTCAGCGGCGAACTGCGTCGCGCGGCCGGCCGGCGCGGCGGACGATAGTCCTGCGCGGGGCCCGCGGGTAGACTCCGCGCCGCGCCGACGCGCCCGAAGGAACGCCATGTCGATCGAACTGTCCGTCGTCGTCCCCTGCTTCAACGAGGAGCGCACCCTGCGCCGGATCCTGCAGGCGATCCGCGCCTCGGGCGTGGACTCGCTGGAGGTGATCGTGGTCGACGACTGCTCGCGCGACGGCAGCGTGGCTCTTCTCGAGGGCGAGCTGGCGCCGCTGGTGGACAAACTGGTCAAGCATCCGGTCAACCGCGGCAAGGGGGCGGCGCTGCGCTCGGGGTTCGCGCATGCGCGCGGCGAGTACGTGGTGGTGCAGGACGCCGACCTCGAGTACGACCCGCGCGAGTTCGGCAAGCTGCTGGCGCCGATCCGCGCCGGCCAGGCGGACGTCGTGTTCGGCAGCCGCTTCATCAGCGGCGAGACGCGCCGGGTGCTGTATTTCTGGCACTACCTCGCCAACAAGTTCCTGACCCTGGCCACCAACGTCTTCAGCAACCTCAACGTGTCCGACATGGAGACCTGCTACAAGGTCTTCCGCCGCAACGTCATCCAGACCATGGTGCTCTCCGAGGACCGCTTCGGCTTCGAGCCCGAGGTCACCCTCAAGCTGGCGCGCATCCCGGGGATCCGGGTCTACGAGGTCGGCATCTCCTACCACGGCCGCACCTATGCCGAGGGCAAGAAGATCGGCTGGAAGGACGGCGTGCGCGCGCTGTACTGCATCCTCAAGTACGGCCTCCTGCGCCGCGACTGACGCCGCACCCCTTGCCTCGCGGCGCGCGCGGGCGGATGCTCGGCGTCCGGGTCGGGGCGGGGGGAACGAGGCGATGGTCCTGCGGCTGGCGCGCGTCGCCGCTTTCGTCGTGCTCTACGTGGCGGGCGCGGCGCTGGCGACCAGTTTCGTCGACGGCGGCGCGTCGATCGCGCTGATCTGGCCGTCCAGCGCGCTGTCGCTGAGCATGCTGCTGCTGTACGGCATGCGCTGGTGGTTCGCCACCCCGCTGGCGGTGCTCGCCGTGCACCTGCTGGTCGCACCGGTGCCGCCGGCGTTCATCGGCTTTTCGATGCTCGCCAACACCCTCGGCGCGGTGCTGGCCGCCGGCTTGATCCGCGCCCGCGCGCCGGGTGCCGCGCACCGGCTGCGCGCCGCCTCCGGTTTCCAGTTGCTGGCCGCCGCCGCGTTCGGATCGTCGTTGTCGGCCCTGGTCGGGGTCAGCGGCATGGTCGCCACCGGCATGCTGCCAGCCGGCGAATTCTGGGCCGGCGCGGCCAAATGGGCGCTGGCCGACCTGTTCGGCGCCATCGCCCTCACGCCGGCCCTGCTGCTGGCCGGGCACTGGAAGCGGCTCGACGAACTGCGCCGCCTGTCGCTGGGCTACGGCGGGCCGCGCGAGCGGGTCGCGTGGATGCTTGCCTTCATGCTGTCGGTCGGCTTCTTCCTCGCCGCGGGCGGTCGCAGCGGCACCTATGCGCTAGGCCTGTCCAGCCTGCCGATCGCTGCCCTGCTGTGGGCGGCGGTGCGCTTCGAGCCGCTGTACGCCGCCGCCGCGACCGGCGTGTTCGCGCTGGTGGCGACCAGCGCCATCGGCCACGGCATCGGCGGCTTCAGCCCACCCTCGGGCCTGGCCGAGACGATCATCCTGGTCGGCTTCATGAGCCTGATCGCGATCGTGCCGCAGACCATGGCCGGCGTGGCGCACGAGAACCGCATCGCCGCGCAGCGCCTGATCGAACGCGCCACCACCGACGTCGCCTCCGGGCTCGCCAACCGCACGGCCTTCGAGGCGCGCGCGCGCGAAGCCATCGCCGCCATGCCCGGCGAGCCGATGGCCCTGGCCTACATCGACCTCGACCAGTTCAAGGTGGTCAACGACACCCTCAGCCACGCCGCCGGCGACCGCATGATCCGTGCGCTGGCCGGCGTACTGCGCACCGCGGTCGAGGGCGACGACCTGCTGGCGCGCACCGGCGGCGACGAGTTCGCGCTGCTGCTGCGGCGCGCCGACGCCGACGAGGCCGAACGCCGCGCGCTCGCGGTGCGGGCGGCGATCGGCGGCTACCGCTTCGCCGACGCCGAGCACGTGATCGCGCCGACCGCCAGCATCGGCCTGGTGCCGTTCATCGCCGGCCAGCGCGACTTCTCGGCCCTGCTGGTCGAAGCCGATGCCGCCTGCTTCACCGCCAAGTCGCGCGGCGGCGACCGCGTGCAGGTGGCCAGCGGCGACGCCGGCGCGGTGCTCGCCCACACCGAGGCGATGCGCTGGGCCACGGTGGTCTCGCGCGCCCTCGACGAAGACCGCTTCGCGCTGTTCGTGCAGTCGGTGGCGCCGCTCGGGCGCGCACCCAACGAAGGCGCGCACGTCGAGGTGCTGCTGCGCCTGCGCGACAGCGGCGGCGAGCTGCTGGCGCCGGGCGCCTTCGTGCCCGCCGCCGAGCGCTTCGGCCTCGGCGAGCGGCTCGACCGCCACGTGGTGGGCCAGGTGCTGGACTGGTTCGACGAACGCCCCGCGCAGGCCGCGCGGGTGGCGCAGGTCGCGGTCAACCTCACCGCCGCCTCGGTGCAGAGCGAGGCCTTCGCCGATTTCCTCGGCTGGCGGCTGGAGCGCAGCCGCCTGCGACCGGCGCAGCTGTGCCTGGAGATCACCGAGACCAGCGCGGTGCTCGACCTGTCGCGCGCGCGGCACTTCATCGACCGCATGCGCGGGCTCGGCTGCTCGATCGCGCTCGACGACTTCGGCACCGGCTTCAGTTCGTTCGCCTACCTGCAGACCCTGCACGCCGACTACATCAAGGTCGACGCATCGTTCGTGCGCGAGGTCGGCGAGTCCGCCGCGGCGCTAGCGATCGTGCGCGCGATCGCCGAGATCGCGCACGTGATGGCGCGCCGCACGGTGGCCGAGGGCGTGGAGAGCGACGCCGTGCGCGAGCGCCTGGTGGCACTGGGCGTGGACTATGCGCAGGGCTACGCGATCCACCGGCCGGAGCCGCTGGAGGACTGGTTCGCGCGCGCCGGCTGAGCGCGGGCCGGGATCAGCAGGTGCCGGGCGCGGCGCGCACGTGGCCCGTGCCGCGCACCACCCACTTGCGCGTGGTCAGGCTCTCCAGCCCCATCGGCCCGTAGGCATGCAGCTTGGTGGTGCTGATGCCGATCTCGGCGCCGAGGCCGAGTTCGCCGCCGTCGTTGAAGCGGGTCGAGGCGTTGACCATCACCGCCGAGGCGTCGACCTCGCGCAGGAAACGCTGCGCGCGCGCCGGATCGCGGGTGGCGATCGCCTCGGTGTGCAGCGAACCGTGGCGCGCGATGTGGGCCAGCGCATCGTCGAGGCCGTCGACCACGCGCACCGCGAGCACCAGGTCGAGGTACTCGGTGTCCCAGTCGGCGTCGGTGGCGGGCTCGGCACCGGGCAGCCGCGGCAGCGCGCGCGCATCGGCGCGCAGGCGCACCCCGCGCGCCATGAGCGCGGCGTGTGCGCGCGCCAGGAAGGCCTCCGCGACCGGCGCATCGACCAGCAGGGTCTCCAGCGCATTGCAGGCCGAAGGCCGCGCGCACTTGCCGTCGACCAGCAGGCGCAGCGCGACGTCGAGGTCGGCGTCGCGGTCGACGAACAGATGGCACACACCCTTGTAGTGGCGGATCACCGGCACGCGGCTGACCTCGGCGACGTGGCGGATCAGGCCCTCGCCGCCGCGCGGGATGGCCAGCGCGATGCAGTCGTCGTGGCGCAGCAGTTCGGCGATCGCCGCACGGTCGGGCACCGGCACCAGAGCGGCGCAGGCCGCGGGCAGGCCGTGCGCGGCCAGCCCGCGGGCGATCGCGGCGGCCAGCGCCGCGTTGCTGCGCCGCGCTTCCGAACCGCCGCGCAGCAGCGCGGCATTGCCGGACTTCAGGCACAGAACGGCGGCGTCCACGGTCACGTTGGGCCGCGACTCGTAGACCATCGCCACCACGCCGAGCGGCGCGCGCAGGCGGCCGATCTCCAGCCCATCGGCGCGCGGCGCCTGCCATTCCACGCCGCCCAGCGGGTCGGGCAGCGCGATCACCTCGCGTACGGCGCGCACGATGCCGTCGAGGCGCGCCGGGTCGAGGCGCAGGCGATCGACCAGCGCATCCGACAGGCCCGCGCCGCGCGCGGCGGCCACGTCCTCGGCGTTGGCTGCGAGGATGGCGCCGGCATCGGCGGCCAGCGCGTCGGCGATCGCGGCCAGCAGCGCGTCGCGCTGCGCGCCGTCGAGCACGGCGAGCCGGCGCGAGGCGGCGAGCGCGTCTTCGGCTGCACGGCGCAGCAGCGCGGCCTGCGGGTGGCTCACAGCAGCACCAGGTCGTCGCGGTGGATCACGGTCTCGGGTCCTTCGTAGCCGAGGATGGCGGCGATGTCGCCGCTGGAGCGGCCGGCGATGCGCATCAACTCGCCGGCGTCGTACTGCGCGATGCCCTTGGCCAGCGCGCCGGACGCGCCCTCCTCGCACACCTCGACCGCGTCGCCGGCGCGGAAGGCGCCGCTGGCCTCGCGCACGCCGGCCGGCAGCAGCGAGGCGCCGCGCGCGCGCAGCGCGCGGGCCGCACCGGCATCGACCACGATCCGGCCCTGGCTCGCCAGCGCGTGGCGCATCCAGTGGTCCTTGGCGCTGACCTGGCTGCCGGCGGCGTCGAACAGCGTGCCGGGACACGCGCCGCGCGCCAGCGCATCCAGTGCTGCGGCGTCGCGACCGTTGGCGATCACGGTGGCGATCCCGCGCGCGGTCGCCTTGGCCGCGGCCTGCAGTTTGGTCAGCATGCCGCCGGTACCGACCGCCGAACCCGCGCCGCCGGCCAGCGCGAGCGTGGCCTCGTCGACCTGCGCCACGCGCGCGATGCGCCGCGCCGTGGGCACGCGGCGCGGGTCGGCGTCGTACAGCGCGTCGATGTCGGACAGGATCAGCAGCAGGTCGGCCTCGACCAGCACCGCGACGTGGGCGGCGAGGTTGTCGTTGTCGCCGAGGCGCAGCTCGTCGACCGCCACCGAGTCGTTCTCGTTGACGATCGGCAGCGCCTGCAGGCGCAGCAGTTCGCGCAGGGTGTTCTTGGCGTTGACGAAGCGGCGGCGGTTCTGCAGGTCGTCATAGCCCAGCAGCACCTGCGCGCAGGGGAAGTCGAACAGCCGCGCCCAGGCTTCCAGCATGCGCGGCTGGCCGAGTGCGGCGAGCGCCTGCTTGGCCGGGATGCCCTGCGCCTCGCCCTCGCCGAGCAGGGCGCGGCCGGCCGCCACCGCGCCGGAGGAAACCAGGACGATCTCGCGGCCCTGTGCGCGCGCATCGGCGATGAAGCGCGCGATCGCCAGCAGGTGGCGGGTCGACAGCCGCCGGCGTTCGGGCGCGATCAGGTTGCTGCCGACCTTGAGGACGGCGCGCTTCCAGGCGGGCAGCGGCACGGCGGTTTCCACGACGGCGATCCAGCGACCAGGTGACGGGGCGCACGAGGTTACCGCACTGCAGCAGGCGCGCGCTGGGCCCGGCCTGCCGGGCCGACGGGGCCTTCGCGCCGCGACCGCGCGCGCCGGGGGCGGGATCGCGAGCCCTGCGCACGGCGCGCGGGCGCGGGCCTCAGTTGCCCAGCGACTCCGGATACTCGGGCTTCATCTCGCGCGAGAGCAGGATGCGCAGGCCCTCGGCCGGGGTGATCTCCTCGGCCAGCACGCGCTGCACCTGTTCGCTGATCGGCAGTTCCACGCCGTGGCGGCGCGCGAGCGTCATCACCTGGTTTACCGTCTGCACCGATTCCACGACCTGGCCGATCTCGGCCACGGCCTGCCTGAGCGGCGTGCCGCGGCCGAGCGCGAGGCCGAGGCGGCGGTTGCGCGACAGGTCGCCGGTGCAGGTGAGCACCAGGTCGCCGACGCCGGCGAGGCCCATGATGGTCACCGGCTGGCCGCCGAGTGCGGCGGTCAGGCGCAGCATCTCGTTGAGGCCGCGGGTGATCAGCCCGGCGCGCGCATTGAGCCCGAGCTGCATGCCGTCGGCCACGCCGGTGGCCACGGCGAGCACGTTCTTCATCGCGCCGCCCAGTTCGGCGCCGACCACATCGCCGCCGGTGTAGGCGCGGAAGTGCGACGAGTGCAGCAGCGCGGCCACGCGTTCGGCGAAGGCGGCATCGTCGGAGTGCACGGTGACCGCGGTCGGCAGGCCGGCCGCGACCTCCTTGGCGAAGGACGGGCCCGTGACCACCGCCAGCGGGGTACCCGCCGGCAGGCGGCTCGCGGCGACCTCGTGCAGGAAGCGCCCGGACGCGGGATCGAAACCCTTGGTCGCCCAGGCCACGCCGGCCTGCGGCGGTTTGTGCGCGACCAGCTCGTCGACCACCTCGGCGAAGGCGTGGCTCGGCGTCACTACCAGCACGAGGTCGCAGCCGGCGACCGCCGCGGCGAGGTCGCTGCCCACGACGAGCTGCTCGGGCAGCACGGCGTCCGGCAGGTAGCGCGGATTGCGCCGCGTGGCCTGCATCGTGGTGGCCTGCGCCGCGTCACGCGCCCACAGCGACACCACCGCGCCGTTGCGCGCGAGCAGGATCGCCAGCGCCGTGCCCCAGGAGCCGGCGCCGAGGACCGCGATGCGCGGGGGCATGGACATGGGAGACCCGCCGCCGCGGCGGGGCCGCGGCGGCGCGTGGGCTCAGGCCGTGGCGGCCGCGCCCTGGCCTTCGGCGCGACGGCGCGACTGCTCGACGTAGAGCTGCTCGAAGTTGATCGGCTGCAGGTTGAACGGCGGGAAGCCGCCGTCGAGGATCATCTGGCTGATCACCTGGCGCGCGTAGGGATACAGGGTGTGCGGGCAGTAGGTCGCGAGCACCTGCTGCAGGTCGTTGGCCGGGAAGCCGACCAGGCCGAACACGCCGGCCTGCTGCACCTCGGCGAGGTAGGCGGTCTTGTCGCCCACCTTGCAGGTGACGGTGACGGTCAGCACGACTTCGTACAGGTTCTCGGCGAAGTTCGAGACCTTCTGCGAGAGGTTCAGCTGCACCTGCGGCTGCGCCTGCTCCTGGAAGATCTGCGGCGCGTTCGGCACCTCGAAGGAGGCGTCCTTCACGTACAGCTTCTGGATGGTCAGGGTCGCCTCGCCGGCGGCCGCGCCGTTGGCGGCAGGGTTGGTGTCGGCCATGGGAAGTCCTCGGCAGTGGGTCGAAAAAGGGCGCGGAGTATCCCACGGACGGCGCGCCGGCGCGACCCGCGGGCTTGACCTGGCTCAAGGGCGCCGCGACACCGCCGGTCCACAATGCCGGTACGCCCACGGCCCACCGGGAGAAAGGCCATGTACAAGCGCATCCTGCTGCCCACCGACGGTTCCGACCTCGCGCTCGCCGCCGCCCGGCATGGGCTCAAGCTGGCCAAAGCCACCGGTGCCTCGGTCCTCGGGCTCTACGCCTCGCCGCCGTTCGAGACCCCGGCCGGCTTCGAGTTCGTGCCGGCGCCGCTGCTGCCGGTCGACGTCTACGAGAAGAGCGCCAAGCAGGCGGCCGCGAAGTACCTCGGCGAAATCGAGCAGGCCGCCGACAAGGCCGGCGTGCCGTGCAGGACGCGCCACGTGCGCAGCCTGTCGCCCGCGGACGCGATCGCGGCCACCGCGGAAGGCGACAAGTGCGACCTGATCGTGATCGGCTCGCACGGCCGCGGCAGTTTCCGCTCGCTGCTGCTGGGCTCGGTCACCGCGCGCGTGCTGGCGCTGTGCGCGGTGCCGGTGCTGGTGCACCGCGAGCCGCCGAAGAAGAAACGCTGAGCGCCCCGCGCGGCGGCCTCAGGGTTCGTAGCCGTCGCAGAACAACTCGCCGTCGCCGAACACGATCACGTCGGTCAGGGTGCTGGTGCCCGTGAAGGACACGGCGCTGCCGGCCGCGGTGACATGGTTGGCGGGCGGCACGAACTCGGGGTCGAAGCGCAGGCGGCGGATCGCGTTCAGGCCCGCGGTCGCGAAGCCCAGGCGGCCGTTGGCGCTGCCGAGCGAAGTGGCGCCGGAAATCGCCACCAGGCCGATCATGCGCCGGTTGCGCGTGCCGCCCGGGCCCGGCACGAGGTCGCTGGCGCGGGCATAGGCGATCGGGACGACGCCACCGGCGCTGAGGTACGTGGCGTAGTAGTAAGTGTTCGCCAGCGAGGCGCCGGGCACCTTCACGACCGACAGTCGCCGGATCCCGGCGCCGCTGGCGAAACCCGGGAACGACCCGGCCGGCGGCAGGGACCACGTGAACTCGCTCGCCACCCCGGTGGCGAGATCGATCGCGCGCACGCCGGTGTTGTTGGCCGCCACGCCCAGCGCCCCCGAGCGCGAGACGTAGAGCTCCACGCCGTCCGGCGACGTGCCCAGCAACGATCCCGAGCCGGTCGGCAGCGTCGGGCCGACGCCGACCGCGAGGGTTTGCGGATCGATGATGCGCAGCCCGTCGTTGCAGGCGTTGGCGATGATGCGCCCGTCCGGCATCACGAACACGTCGTTGCGGCCGTTGACGCAGTTGCTGCCGGTGATCGGCACGGTGGCGATCTCCGACAGGTCGTTCGCATCCAGCACCAGCACGCCGATCTCGGTCGAACTGGTCACCTTCCAGGTGTAGACGCGGCTGCCGTCCGGGCTGATCGCGATCGTGCGGTTCTGCGCGATGCCCGCGGCGGCGGATTCGACCACCTGGCGGGTGGCGACATCGATCGCGTAGACGCTGCCGCTGCTGCCGCTTGCACTGGACAGGAAGATCCGGCTGCCGTCGGGGCTGCGCACCATGCGCGAGGGCTCGGTGCCGACGCCGGTGATCCGGGTCTGCACCTCCATGGAGCAGACGTCGAGCACCTGCACGCCCGCATTGCTGCCCTGGGTGCTGAAGAAAGCGAGGCTCTGCGCCTGCAACGGCAAGCTGGCCAGCAGGCCGGCCGCGATCCCGAACCACGCGTAACGAATCCGCATCTCGCATTCCTCCGGTTGTCCCGGGATGGAACGTGCGGGAGGGGCAAAACCGAACGGCTGGCGAAACGGGCGCGCCTTCCCGCCCGCGGCCGGTCAGGCCGCGGCGTCCAACGCGCGCGGATTCAGCGGCAACTGGCGGGGCGGAAGCGGCTGTCGAGGCTGCTCAGGATCTGCGAATCCCCCTCGGCGATGTCACTGGCGCCCGCGGGCGGCGGCGAGCCACCGCAGCGCCATGCGATGTTGCCGTCGGCGGACTGGTAGGGCTCGATCGCGAGGGTCGTGCCGTCGGCCTGGGTCCCGGGCGCGGCCACGGTGAGCACCAGCACGCCGTCGCGCAGTTCCAGCGTGCCGCCCGGCACCAGCGCGGAAGCACCCGCCGCTTCCAGCGAGTCCGGCAGGGCGCGGTTGGTGAGCGCGTACTCGGCGATCGCCACCTTGGCGCCGGCGGCCGAGGCCAGCGCACCGGCGACCTGGGCGCGCACCGTGTAGTCCTGGTAGGCGGGGATCGCGATCGCGAGCAGGATGCCGCCGACCGGGACCATGAGCGCCGGGATCAGCAGCAGCACGATCGCCCACACCGGCAGATCGCCCGCGTCGGCACGCCGGTTGAGCACCAGGGTGCCGGCCACGTAGTCGTGAAGGGCCTGCTTGCGGCGCGTGAACGCCGCCATCAGGAACCCGCCCAGCAGCGGGATCACGCTCAGGAACTTGGCGAAGTAGCGGCCGATCGCGCGCAGCAGGCTGATCCGCCGGCCCTCGCCGTCGGTGACCACGATGCCGACCACGTACTTGCCGAGCGTGCCCTGCCAGGAGGAGCTTTCGAGCACCGCGTAGTAGGCGATGCCGAGCGCCAGCCCGAACAGGTTGGCCACCCACTGGATGGCGGTCTCGGACAGGCCGGACAGCGCCAGTCCGACGCCGAGGCCGAGGCCGGCGATCAGCGAGATCACGATGATGACCACGTAGTCGACGAGGGTCGCCAGCACGCGCTTCCAGAAGCCGGCCGGCCGGCGCGCGGCCGGATCGCCGCCGTCCTGCGCCGCGGGCGCGCGCGCGGCGGATGGGGCGGCGACCGGTGCGGCGGC
>JAJTHZ010000058.1 GCA_021299185.1 Lysobacteraceae bacterium
GGCCGGCGCGCCCTGCGGACGGGCGCCGAGCCCGGCGGCCAGCAGCACGACGCCGAGCGCGAACGCACACGCCACCAGCACCACGCCGGCGTCGATCGCCGGCACGCCGCGCGGCAGCGCGTCGACCAGCGCCTGCGAGAGCAAGCCCAGCGCGGCGTGCGCGAGCGCCAGCCCCGCGCCCAGGCCGACCAGCGCCAGCAGCGCGAGTTCGAGCACGATGCCGCGCATCACCCGGGCGCCGGACGCGCCCAGCGCCTGCGCCACCGCGTGCTCGCGGCGACGCGCGACCACGCGCGCATGCATCAGGATGCCGGTGTTGATGCCGGCGATCGCCAGCACCAGCAGGGCGATCGCGAAGCAGCCCCACAGCACGCGGTCCTGGTCGCCCAGCAGCACGTCGGCCGCGGGGGTGAGCGTCGGCCGCCAGCCCGGATCGGGCAGGCCGCGCGCATCGAGCAGGGCCTGCGAACGCAGCGCCAGTGCGGCGACGACCGCGTCGGGCCGCGCGCCGGGTGCCAGGCGCGCGATCGCGGTCAGGAAGCGTGCGTGCACGTAGGCCGGCACGTCCGGGCCCATCATCTGGCGATCCGACAGCGGCATCCACAGGCCGACGTCCGGGCTCGGGTACTCGAAGCCTTCCGGCATCACGCCGATGATCTCGATCGGTCCGTCGGTGGCGGCGACCGTGCGCCCGACGATGCCCGGATCGGCGCCGAAGCCGCGCTGCCACTCGCGGTGCGAGAGCAGCGCGATCCGGCGCGCCTGCGCGGCGTCGTCGGGGTCGAACATGCGCCCGAGCGTCGGCGCGGTGCCGACCGCGGCGCCGAACTGCGCGCTGGCGCGCAGCACAGTGAGTTCACGCGGCTTGCCACCGGCCGGCGCCAGCGTCTCGCCACCCCAGGTGTAGTAGCCGATCGCCGCCAGTCCGGGCACGCCGCGCGCGAAGTCCTGCGCCTCGGCGGTGCTCAGGCCACCGCTGGCGCCCTGCCGCGGGTTCTCCGAGGCGACTTCCACCACGCTCCCCGCATCGGCGAACGGCAGCGCGTCGAGCACCGCGGCCTTGAGCACGCCGAACGCCGCCGCGGCGACCGCGATGCCGATCGCCAGCGCGCCGATGCAGCTCAGCGCAAAGCCCGGCGCGCGCGACAGGGCGCGCGCGGCGGATTGCAGCTCCAGGACCGGCGAGGACCGGCGGTTCGAGTCACTCATGGCGCAGGGCCTCCAGGGGATCGGCGCGACCGGCGCGGCGCGCCGGCAACCAGCTCGCCAGCAGCAGCACGCTGCCGAGCACGGCGAGCACGACGAGGTATACGGCGACGTCGAAACTGCCGACGCCGAACAACTGGCTGTCGATGACCCGCGCGGCGGCCATTGCGCCGACCAGGCCCACCGCGGCGCCGATCGCGCCCAATCGCAGGCCATGGCCGAGCATCAGCCGCACCACGTCGCCGCGTCGCGCGCCGATCGCCATCCGCACGCCCAGCTCGCCGCGCCGCGCGCCGACCGCGAAGCTCAGTATCCCGTACAGCCCGACCGCGGCCAGGGTCAGGGCGAGCGCCGCGAACACCACCAACATCTGGGTCGATGCCCGCCGCGTGCCCAGCGACAGCGCCACGCGCTCGTCGAGGGCGCGCACGTCGAACAGCGGCAGCTCCGGGTCGACCTTCGCCAGCGCGCGGCGCAGACCCGCGGCGACCTGCTCGCCGCCGAGTTCCGAGCGCACCACGATCGACATCATGTCGGCCGATTGCTGAGCGTAGGGGCGGTAGTAGGTCTCCTTGGTCGCGGCCTTGGACAGGTCGCCGTGGTTGACCGTGCCGACCACGCCGACGACGGTCCACCAGCTCGGCGCGACGACCTGGTCGCCGTCCTGGGTCAGGCGCTGGCCGATCGGATCGCGGCCGGGGAAGTACTTATCGGCCAGCAACTGGTCGATCACCACCACCTGCGCGGCCCCGGCCACGTCGCGCACATCGAACCAGCGCCCACGCAGCAGCGGCACGCGCACGGTGTCGAAGTAGCGCTCGTCGACGATGCGGAAGTGGCCGTGCGGTCCGGCCCCGCCGGGCGGCGTCGTGAAGCCCTCGATGCGGAATGACGAAGTCCAGAACTGCGTGCTGAATGGCAGGCCAGTGATCAGTCCGGCCTGCGACAGACCGGGCTCGGCGCGCACCGTTTCGAGTGCGCGCCCGAAGAACGCCGCGCGCGTGGCGTGGTCCGGGTAGCGCGCCTTCGGCAACTGCACGGTGGCGGTGGTGACGCCGGTGGTGTCGAAGCCCGGGTCGACCTCGGACAGTTTGGCGAAACTGCGCAGCAGCAGGCCACCGCAGACCAGCAGGGTCAGCGCCACCGCGGTCTGCAGCGACACCATTGCCGCGCGCAGCAAGCGCGCGCCACGGCCCTCGCCGCCGCCACGCGCGCCCTCGCGCAGGGCCTGGAAGGCGCGGCCGCCGGAGTGGCCGAGCAGCGGCAGCAGGCCGAAGGCCAGCGCGGTGGCGACCGCCAGCGCGGCGGCGAAGGCCACCACGCGCAGGTCGACACCGAAGCCGAAGAGGCCGACCTCGGGGTCGAAGCCGAGGGCTGCCGCCAGCAGCGGGGTGGCGATCGCGGCGAATGCGAGCCCCAGCGCCGCGCCGGCCGACGACAGCAACAGGGCCTCGGCGAACAGATGGCACGCCAGCCGCCAACGCGAAGCGCCGAGCGCGCTGCGCACCGTGAGTTCGCGCCGCCGCGCCAGCGCGCGGGTCAGCATCAGGTTGCCGACATTGGCGCAGGCGATCAGCAGCAGCAGCAGGGTCGCACCCTGCAGCAGCCACAGCGTCTGCGCGATGCTGCCCAGCCACTGCTCGCGCAGCGGCACACCGCGGCCGAGGAAGGCGCCGCTGCGCAGGAAGGTCGCGAAGTCGCTGGCGCCGGGCTCGGCGAGACCGCCGATGCGCTCGGCGTTGGCGGCGATGATGGCGGCGAGCTGCGCGTCGAGCTGCGCGATGCTGGCGCCCTCGCGCAGGCGGCCGACCGCGCGCGAGTATTCGTTGCCGCGCGCGGTGTCCGCCGCTTCCTCGGCGGTCCAGGCGAAGGGCACGAAGAGCGCGGTCTCGCGGTTGGGGAAGAAGAACCCCTCCGGCATCACGCCGACCACTTCGTAGGGGCTGCCGTCGAGGCGGATGCGGCGGCCGAGGATGGCCGGATCGCCGTCGAAGCGCGCCTGCCAGGTCGCGTGCCCGAGCACCACCACGGGTGCGGCACCCGGCACTGCGTCGGCGTCGCTGAAGCCACGGCCGAGCGCGGGCCGGGTCGACAGCACGCTGAACAGCGAGGGCGAAACGCGCAGTGCGGCGAGGCGTTCCGGCCCGCCCTGCTCGGCCAGCGCCAGCGAGACGCCGGTGTAGATCGCGAGGTCCTCCAGCGCGGGCGCGGCGCGCCGGTCGAGGTAGTCCGGAATCGAGGTGCCGGCGTCGTCGAGCCCCATCTGCGGATACACGCTGCGCACGTCGACCAGGCGCTCGGCGTGCGGGAACGGCAGCGGGCGGAACAGCGCGCCGTCGAGCACGCTGAAGATCGCCGCGTTGGCGCCGATGCCAATGCCGAGGGTCAGCAGCGCGGCGAGGCTGAAGCCCGGCCGCGCGAGTAGCGCGCGCAGGCTGTAGCGCAGGTCGGCGAGGAAGGCGTCGGGCATGGCTCGGCTCCGCTCAGGCTTCGCGCAGGACCGCGGCGGGATCGGCGCGCGTGGCGCGGCGCATCGGCAGCACGCAGGCGGCGAGCCCGACCGCGAGCAGGCCGGCCGCGGCCAGCGCGTGCAGGCCCGCACCGGCCGGCACCAGCTCCGCGGCATCGAACAGGCCCGCGGCCAGCGCCGCGCCGGCCAGCCCGGCCACCACGCCGCCCATCGCCATCGGCAGCGCATCGCGCAGGACCAGGCCGGCGAGGCGATGTGCGCCCGCGCCGAGCGCGCGGCGCATCGCGAGTTCGCGCTGCCGCTGCGCGACCCACTGCGACATCACCCCGGCGATCCCGATCGCCGACAGCAGCAGGCTGGCCAGCGCGAAGGCACCGAACAGCCAGGCCCGCCCGCGCGGCGCGGCGAGGTCGGTCGTGTAGCTCGTCGCGAGCGGCGCGAGGTCGAACAGCGGCTGCGCAGGCGCGACCTCCTCGGCCAGCGCGCGCAGCGCGGGCGCCAGCGCACCGAGATCGCCGTCGGCGCGCAGCAGCACGACCATGGTCGGCCACAGCCAGGTGGTGGGCAGGTACATCGTGTACGGCGCGTCCTGCGTGCGTCCGAGGTGGCGCACGTCGCCCGCCACGCCGACCACGCGCAGTTCGCGCCCGTTGCCGGCCACCAGGGTGCGGCCGATCGGATCGGCCGCGCCCCACAGGCGTTGCGCGAGCGCCGCCGACACCACGATCGCGTCGGAGGATTCACCGTCGGCGGCGAAGGTCCGGCCGCGCAGCAGCGGGATGTGCAGCGCATCGAAGTAGTCGGACCCGACCAGCCGCCACGCGGCCTGCACCGACTGGCCGTCGGTGTTCAGCGACGGCCAGTCCGCGGCGACTTCGAGGCTGGTGTTGACCTCGCCCATCGGCAGTTCGCTGGCGATCGCCGCCGCGCGAACGCCGGGCAGGCCCTGCGCACGTTGGACGAGGCTGCCGAGGGTCGCCAGCGCGCCCTGCATAGCCGCCTCGTCCTGCAATGCCGGCAGGGAGAGGCGCGCGGCCAGCACGCCCTGCGGGTCGAACCCGGGCGCGCGTGCATCCAGCGCGCGGTACTGCTGCAGCATGGCGAGGGCGAAGACCGCGATCGCGGTCGCCAGCGCGAACTGGCCGGCGACCAACAGGCGACGCGCGCGACCGCCCGCGGCATCCACGCCGCCGCGCAGCCGGCTGCCGCCGAGCGCATGCAGGCCGGCGCGCGTCGCC
>JAJTHZ010000030.1 GCA_021299185.1 Lysobacteraceae bacterium
ATCGGCCTCGGCCAGGGCCACGCAACGATCGATGCCCGTCGAGATGGTGCGCGAGGCGTCGTCCCGCCGCCCGAAGCGCGCCTGGGTCAGGGCCAGACGGCGCCAGCCGCGCAGTTCGTCCGCGCTACGGAGTTCGGTCAGCATCGCCGTGCCGCGCTCGATCAGGGCGAACCCGTCGGGATCCTTGCGCTCCAGCACGAGGCGATCGCCGACTTCGATCAGCGCCTCGGCGTGGCGCGGATGCGCGCCGGGATAGACCGCCTGCGCGACGTCGAGCGTGCGCTGCGCGAGCGCGAGCGCCTCCGGGTAGCGCTCCTGCATGTCGCGCACCACGACCAGGCCATCGAGGATCGGCACGGTGGCGGCCGAGCGCGGACCCTTGACCCGCTCGACCAGCGCCAGCGCGGACTCGAACTCGGCGCCGGCCGCGTCCCAGTCCTGCTTGGCCAGCAGCGCGGCGCCATGATTGAAGATCGCCGTCGCCAGGCGCGGGTCGTCCGCCGCCAGCGTCGCGCGATAGCGTGCCAGCGCTGAAGCAGCCTGCGCCAACGCCTCGTCGTAGCGCCCTTCCATCGCATCCAGCGAGGCCAGCGCGAAGCGCACGTCGGCCGACAGCAGCGGATGGGCCTGCGCCTGCGGCTCGAGGATCGCCTCTGCGCGCTGCAGCGCGGCGCGGCCCTCCTTCGGCCGGCCGCGGGCGGACTCCAGTTCGCCGATGCGCAGCAAAATCTCCGCGGTTTCCGGCGCGTCCGGCGCGCGGCGTACCTCGCTCAGCGCCAGCGCCGCGCGCAGGCGCGCGTCGGCGTCGTCGAACCGCCCCTTGCCGGTGAGGATGGCGCCGAAGGCGCCGTTGAGGTCGGCGGCCAGCAGCGGTTCCTGCGCCTGCTCATCGTCGAGCCGGCGCAGTGCGTCCTCGAAGGCCTCGTCCAGCGAGATCGCGCCGCGCGCGTCCTGCACCAGCGGGTTGGACTGCGCGAAGGTGGACATCACGAAGCTGGTCGCGCGTCGTGCGCGGTTCGCCTCGCTGCGCGCGGCTTCCGCCTGCGCATCGGCCCGTTCGGCCTCGCTGCGCGCCTGCGCCGCAGCCACCTCCGCGCGCTGTGCCTGCCACAGCGCGACGCCGGTGGACACCGCCAGCGCGAGCGCCGCGGCGATGGTCACCGTCAGCGCGCCGCGGTGCCGGCGCGCGAAGCGCGACATCCGGTAGCGACGGGTGGCAGGACGCGCGCGAACCGGCTGCAGGGCGAGATGGCGCTCGATGTCCTCGGCCAGCGCCGCCGGCGACCCGTAGCGCGCCTCGGGCACCTGGCGCAGCGCCTGGGCCACGATGCAGTCGAGGTCGCCCTCCAGGGACGACGGCGCGAACGGCAGGCCCTCGGCCCGCGCCGCCTGCACGCTGACGCGCTGCGTCTCCTCTTCATCGAGGCGCGCCAGCACGGTCGCGGCGGACGGATTGCGTCGGGTCTGCGGCAGGTCACCGGCGAGCAGGCGAAACAGCAGCAGCCCGAGCGCGTAGACGTCGGTCGCAGTCGAGATCTCGCCGCCGCGCAACTGCTCCGGCGCCGCGTACGCCGGGGTCAGCGCCGACACCGTGGACTGCTGGCCGTCGTCCTCCAGCAGCTTGGCGATGCCGAAATCGAGCAGCTTCGGCTCGCCTTCGGCGTCGACCAGCACGTTGCCGGGCTTGAGGTCGCGATGCACGATGAGGTGCCGATGCGCGTGCTCGACCGCCGCGCATACCTTGCAGAACAGGCGCAGCCGCGCCGCCAGCCCGAGCCGGCGGGACTCGCACCAGTCGGTGATCGGCGCGCCCTCGACGTACTCCAGCGCCAGCCAGGGTGCGCCCGCGGCGTCCACGCCGGCGTCGATGAAGCGCGCGATGTTCGGATGCGACAGCCGGGCGAGGATGCGCCGCTCGCTCTCCAGCCTCTGCGCGAAGTGCGGCACGTCGCCGCACACGCGCTTGACCGCGACCTGCTGCTCCACGGCGCCGTCGGCGCGCACACCGAGCCAGACGTCGCCCATCCCGCCCGTGCCGAGCAGGCGCCGGAGCCGCCAGGGGCCGATCCGTTCCGACGCCGCGACGGCCGGTTCCGCGGCCCGCGGCGCCTCGTGCAGGTTGCCGTCCAGCGCGTGCAGCGCGCGGCCGACGCTGAGCAGGCGCGCGATGCGCGGGTCTTCGCGCAGCGCGGCGGGAATCGAGGCCGGATCGATCGCCTCGCCGTCGGCCAGGCGCGCGACCAGCGCGGCCAGCAGCTCCTCGTCGCTTTGCGCCATCGTCGACTACCGACCGCGGCACCGTGCCGCGAGGCGGCGAGTATGCACCATCCGCGCGCACGCCGACGCCTAGGGCGGCGCGGCGCGGCGTTCGGTCACCCGGCGGGTGGCGATGCAGGACGCCCCGGCCCGCGAGCGCGCCGGAACCGGCGGATCGAAAGCAACACGCCACCCAGCGCCAACGCGCCGACGAAGGTCGCGCCATGGCCGAGCACCCAAACCGGGTGCAGCACGACCATTAGCGCGGTGCCTGCCGCAGCGCGAGCAAGCGCGCGCCACATCCGGTCCCCCGGATCGATACGCGTGCGCGCCTGCAGCAAGGCAAGCCCGGGGACCACCGAGGTCTGTCGCCGATAACCTTCCCAGGCGACGCCGTGCCGGCGGCGCAACTTGGCGTCCTGGAACACGGCGCCGATCGCGCATACGGTGGCGAGCACGCCGAACGCGACGGCCAGTGCCATGGTCGGCGCGAGCAGCACGTGGGTGGCGCAGAAGACGCCGAAGCCGACGAAGAATCCGTGGCGGCTGATCTTCTCGACGCCGCGCGGCGGATTGACACCATGGCGGAACAGCGCCGCAGGGCTGCGCGGATACGCGCCCAGCGCGGCCATCGCCAGCACGAGGCCCGCGACACCGATCGCGGCGCACGTCCCACGGACCGGCGTACCGAAGCCGATGCCGGGCCCTGGCGCACCGTCGCCACCGTGGATGGCGAGCGTCGCCGCGAAGACGCCGAGGCCGACCGCGGCGACCAAGGCGAAGACAGCTGCGAAAGGCTCCTCACCGAGCCGCGATGCGAGCCACGGGCGCAGCGGCGGGAAACCCAGGAGCAGATGCGGGGCGGCGAACGCGAGGCCGCCCAGCAGAACGCTGGTCGTCGCGGCGTCCATCACGCGCCCCTTGCGCCGCGCCGGCGCCGGCGAGGCGCGGGCAGCGTGGCCAGCGCGGCGCGCGCAGTGGCGATGACCAGACCATCGAGCAGCGGCGGCGGGACCTCACCCGCGCGCAGGTGCGGCAGCACCGCGGCCAGCGGCACGTCGACCACGGCGAAGCGCAGGCCGCGTTGCGCCGCGGCGTCGTCGGTGCCGCACAGGCGCCGGCAGGCGCTGCGTAGCCCCTCGTCGGCGTCGCGACGCAGGGCTTGCGCCCGGGACGCCAGGGCCTCGGGCCATTCGCCGCCGAGGAAGTCCTCGCGCCGGTGCAGCATCAGCAGGCGCGCTTCGTCCGGCCGCCGACGCACGCGTTCCACCACGAAGCCCGCTGCGGCGAGCGCCGCATCGTGCACCGGATCGCGGGCGAGCACGCTGCCGAAGTCGCGCTGGAAGGTCTCGGCGGCGCCGAGCCAGACCTCGCCGAGCAGGACATCGCGTGAGGGGAAGCGGTGGTAGATCGAACCGGTCGGCGCCCCGAGTTCACCGGCGATCCGCGCGATGGTGGCCGCGGCCGGGCCGTCGCGGGCCGCGAGCCGGCTGGCGGCGTCGAGGATCAGGTGCGGGTGAAAGGCGGCTTGGCGCGGCATGATTCTAGAATACGCGTTCTATTTGATCGGTCAAGCCATGCCGGCCTCCGCTTGCGATAGCATCGCGCCATGTCGCCCCCCTCCCTCGCCCGCCGGCTGGCGCGGTTCGTGCTCGCCCTGCCGCTGGCCGGCTGCTACTACGACCCGGCGCCGTCCGACTTCGATCCGGTGGCACCGGCGTCGCCGACGTGGTCCGGCGACCGCTGCCCGGACCTCAATGGCCTGGTGGTCGACCTCGCGGGCGACCCGCTGGCCGACGCGCTGGCCGAGCGTGCGCCGCCCGAATCGCACGGCCTGCCGATGCGGCTCGCGATCCGCCGCGGCGTGACCCACCAGGAACTGTGGTGGGTGGTGCCCCGCGAGGACTTGCTCGCCTTCGCGCGCGACCTGCGTGAGCGCAGTCCGCAGCGCTACGCCGAGTGGCGGTCGCTGCTGCTGCGCGGCACGCTCGAAAGCGCGCGATCGTGGGACCACGAGGGCTGGCTGGCCGCGGTCGCGGCGCTCGGTCCGCCCGGCCCGGTGTACGCCGGCATCGTCGGCTATGGCTGCGAGGACTACTGGGCTCGCGCACGCGAGCAGGGCATGCAGTACGCCGACGGTGCGGCCACCGAGCGCGAGCCCTGGCTGGCCCGCGATCGCACCGGCGACCTGCTGCTGCGCGATGCCACCGTGCGCATGAAGCCCTTCAGCGTGTGGGGCGACTCGACCGGCCACTGGCGGACCGGCGTGAGCAGCACCTGGCGGCGCATCCCGGCCCTTGCGGCAGTGTCGACCGCGAAGCTCTCCGAGGAAGAACTCCCACCGCCCCTGCGGCGCGACGGCACGACGGCCTCCACGCCCGGCGCGGCGGGTCGATCGTGCGTCGACGCGCCGCAACGGCTCGTGGCCCTGTCGCAGCGCCTGCTCGCCACGCTGCCGCGGGGCATCGAGGTGGTTCGCTTCGTGCCCGAGCAGCCATCGGACCGCGGCCCTCGGAATTGCACGCTGCTGGTGGTCGAGGTCACCTTCGAAGGCCCCTCGCCGCAGGCGCTGGAGGCGGTCGATGCGATCGTCCGCCAGGGCGATGAGGTACGCAGCGTCGATCGGCTGCCGCTGGCCGACGGCGATTCGAAACCGCGCCGGGCCCTGCGGGTCACCCTGCAGTAATCCGGACGCGAGGCGCCGTTGCGCCTCAGTCGATCCGCATGCCGATTCGATCGCCGCGCAGCCGCAGCCCGCGCTCGGTGTCCGCCGACAGCAGCAGATGGTGCGCGCGCCCGATCAGCAGCCGACGCGGAACCGGGCCGACGACGCGCGAGTCGGCGCTGTCGTCGCGGTTGTCGCCCAGCATGAAGTAATGCCCCGGCGGCACCACGAGCGGCCCGAAGTCGTCCAGCCGGCGTCCGTCGGCGGCGTACTGGACGCGCCGCTGGTCGCCACCGATCGACTCGACGGCGCGCACGCGCGGTGCCGTCGCGCCGCCGGGCAGGCGCTCGAGCGCGCGCTCGACCGAGCCGTAGCGCGCCGCCTCGCCGTTCACCACCAGCACCCCGCCGCGCATCGCGATCCGATCGCCCGGCAGGCCCACGATGCGCTTGATCAGGCGCGTGCCGTCGCGCGGCGAGAAGAACGTCACCACGTCCCCTCGCGCGGGCTCGCCGAGCACCGCCAGCGAGCGCTCGCCGAGCGGCAGGCGCAGGTCGTAGGCAAGCCGGTCGACGAGCACGACATCGCCTTCGATGATCGTGGGCCGCATCGAACCGGACGGAACCGGGTTGTAGTCGGCCACCGCGGTGCGGAACACGCCGAACAGCAGCAGGGCGGCGATGAAGCCGCGGTTGTCGCGCAGCCACGCGGGCATGCGCGATGCGGGAGCGGGTTTCCGGGTATCCACGGCGCCAGCCTCGGCTCCCTGCGCGCCCGGGTCATGTGCCGGACGGCAGGGGCATCGGCGCGGACTGGCCCTGCCGATCGCCATCACCCGGCGGCCCCCGACGGACCGTCAGCGCCGCGTTTTCGCCGCCGGGGATGGCGCTGCATCATGCGCACCAGCGCCGGATGGACCGGAGACGAGGTCGGTGCGATCGAGGAACGCGATCCACGCCGTGCGCAACAGCACCAGCACGGCCGCGGCGGCCTGCGTCGGTGCCCCGTCGACCGACGTCCACGGCAGCACGGCGGCGCAGGCGGCGGCGAACAGGAGGAAGCGCGTCAGCACGCGCGACTCGCGGCGGATCGCGTCGATGTGGGACAGCCGGCCCGCGCGATCGCGCGGGAATCCCGCCACCAATGCCGCCAGCGCGATCAGCGCGCCCGCGCCGATGCCGAACCCAAGCCCGCGCAGGTCGAGCCGCGCGAGTCCGCCCTCGGGCAGCATCAGCAGGACCGACACGCCGAGTGCGGCGACCGTGACCAGGTCGAGCAGCGCGTGGCCGCCGATCGCGATCGCACGCTCGGCCGCGCCCTCGCCCGCGATCGTGCGCGCCCAGCCGGTGCGCAGCCAGGTGCCCACGGCGCACCACAGGTCGTCGGCGAGCAGGACCAGCAGGACGGTCGCGGGCGCCCAGCCCAGCGCGAACAGTCCGAGCAGTTCGACCGCACCCAGCGCGAGCGCGGCGATGCGGCCGCGCGTCGCGAATCCGCGCGTGGCGGGCGTCGCCACCGCGGCTCAACCCACGATCTTGAGCACCGCGTAGGAGCGCTTGCCCTTGCGCAGTAGCAGGTAGCGCCCGAACAGGGCGTCGGCTGCCGTCAGCGCGCCCGCCGCATCGCCCCGCTTGAGGTTGTTGACGTAGACGCCGCCGCCCTCGATGTCGCGCCGCGCCTGGCCCTTCGACGGCGCGAGCCCCGCCGCGACCACCGCGTCCGGCAGCGCCAGCCCGGTGCCCTCCAGCGCGGCGCGCGCGAGTTCGTGCGTGGGCACCTCGCCGACCACGTCCTCGAACACGCGCTCGGGCACGCCGTCGAGGCTGCCGCCGAACAGGATCTCGCTGGCGCGCACCGCATCGTCGCGCGCCGCCACGCCGTGCACCAGCGCGGTCACCTCGCGCGCCAGCACGCGATGCGCCTCGCGCGCCTCGGGCTTCGCGGCATGGGTCGCTTCCAGCGCCTCGATCTCCGCGCGCGGCAGCAGGGTGAACTTGCGCAGGTACACCGGGACCATCGCGTCCTCGGTGTTGATGAAGAACTGGTAGAAGCGGTACGGGCTGGTGCGCGCGGGATCGAGCCATACCGCGCCCGATTCGGTCTTGCCGAACTTGGTGCCATCGGCCTTGGTGATCAGCGGGAAGGTCAGGCCCCAGCACGAGGCCTGCATCTTCTTGCGGATCAGGTCGGTGCCCGCGGTGATGTTGCCCCACTGGTCCGAGCCGCCGACCTGAAGCTCGCAGCCCATCTCGCGGCGCAGCCAGTAGAAGTCGAACGACTGCAGCAGCATGTACGAGAACTCGGTGTACGACAGCCCCGCCTCGCCCTCGAGCCGCGAGCGCACCGAGTCCTTGGCCACCATCATGTTGACCGAGAAGTGCTTGCCGATGTCGCGCAGGAAATCGAGGTAGGACACGCCGACCGTCCAGTCGGCGTTGTCGACCAGCACCGCGGGATGGTCCTTCGCGTCGAAGTCCAGCAGCTTCGAAAGCTGCGCCTTGATGCAGGACACGTTGTGCTGCAACTGCTCGCGGGTCAGCAGGTTGCGCTCGGCGCTCTTGCCGGAGGGATCGCCGATCATGCCGGTCGCGCCGCCGGCCAGCGGCAGCGGCCGATGCCCGGCCAGCTGGAAGCGGCGCAGCATCAACTGGCCCATCAGATGCCCGACGTGCAGGCTGTCGGCGGTCGGGTCGAACCCACAGTAGAGCGTGATCGGGCCCTCGGCCAGGCGCTTGCGCAGGCCATCGAGGTCGGTGCAGTCGGCGATCAGGCCGCGCCACTGGAGGTCGTCGATCAGGTCCATGGTCGATGCGGGAATGCTGGGGGATGACAGCCCGCGATCCTACAACGCAGGCGTGGGGCGGGCACTCCACGCCATCCGGGCGGCGGTGCGGGGCCATGCGGCCGGATCGAGTAGCATCGGACCGCATGGCCGGACGCGGACCGCCGCACCGCCTGCCCCGCTCCCCACCGGACCCGGACCATGGCCCCGTACCGCGCCGCGTCGCTTGCCCTTGCCCTTGCCGCCGCCCTCGCCGCGTGCAGCCCGCCGTCCGCGCCACCCGCCGCGCCGGCGCCCCCTGCGGTGCCCGCGATCGACCTCACCGAGGCCTCGATCGCCGACCTCGGCGCGCGCATGGCCAGCGGCGAGCTGGACGCGCGCCGCATCACCCAGTGGTACCTCGACCGCATCGCCGCGATCGACGACGCGGGGCCGCTGCTGAACGCGGTGGTCGAGGTCAACCCCGACGCGCTGGCGATCGCGGCATCGCTGGACGCCGAGCGCGCCGCCGGCAAGGTGCGCGGGCCGCTGCACGGCATCCCGGTGCTGATCAAGGACAACATCGACACCGCCGACCGGATGAAGACCACCGCCGGCTCGCTGGCCCTGGCCGGCCACGTGGCGGCCAGCGATGCCTTCATCGTCGCCCGGCTGCGCGAGGCCGGCGCGGTGATCCTCGGCAAGACCAACCTCAGCGAGTGGGCCAACTTCCGCTCGCGCGATTCCAGCAGCGGCTGGAGTTCGCGCGGCGGCCAGACCAGGAACCCGTACGCGCTGGACCGCAATCCCTGCGGCTCGAGTTCCGGCACCGGTGCGGCGATCGCCGCCAGCCTCGCCGCGGTCGGCGTCGGCACCGAGACCGACGGCTCGATCGTCTGCCCGTCCGCCGCCAACGGCCTGGTCGGCATCAAGCCCACGCTGGGGCTGGTCAGCCGCACGGGCATCATCCCGATCGCGCACAGCCAGGACACCGCGGGACCGATGGCGCGCAGCGTCGACGACGCAGCGATCCTGCTGGCCGCGCTGCGCGGCGTGGACGCCGCCGACGAGGCGACCGCAGCCTCGGCGCCGCACGCCGCGGCCGACTTCGCCGCCGCGCTCGATCCCGGCGCGCTCAAGGGCAAGCGGATCGGCGTGGTGCGCCAGTTCTTCGGCTTCGACCGCCGCGTGGATGCGGTGATGGCCACCGCGATCGAAACCCTGAAGGCCGAAGGTGCGGAGATCGTCGATCCGGTGGAACTGCCGAACTTCCGCCAGTACGGCCAGCAGGAATTCACCGTGCTGCTGTACGAGTTCAAGCATGGGCTCGAGCGCTACCTCGCCGAGCGCGCGCCGCAGGCCCCGGTGCGGACGCTGGCCGACGTGATCGCGTTCAACACCCGCGAGGCCGCGAGCACCATGCCGTGGTTCGGCCAGGACACGCTGGAGGCCGCGCAGGCCAAGGGCGGCCTGGACAGCGCGGAATACACCAAGGCGCTGGCGGACGCGAAGCGCATGGCCGGGCCCGAGGGCATCGACGCCGCGCTCGCCGCGCACGACCTGGACGCCCTGCTCGCCCCGAGCAACGGCCCCGCCTGGCTGACCGACCCGGTCAACGGCGATTCCTTCGGCGGCGGCAGTTCGCAGCCGGCCGCGGTCGCGGGCTATCCCAACATCACGGTGCCGGCCGGTTTCGTGCACGGCCTGCCGGTTGGCGTGAGTTTCTTCGGCGCCGCCTGGTCGGAGCCGACGCTGATCGGCATCGCGCGGGGCTTCGAGCAGGCGCGGCGCGCGCGCCAACCGCCGACGCTGCGTGCGAGCGTGGATGCCCCATCAGCCGATCGCCGCTGAAGCGGCTCCCACAAGAGGATCGATACTCCGCGCAAGCCTTGGGCACGATTGTGGGAGCCGGCTCCGCCGGCGATCGCTCCGGCGGGATGCTTCGGGGGAGCGATCGCCGCTGAAGCGGCTCCCACAGCGGGGCGCTCAGGGCGCCGACTGGCCGTACTTGGCGCGGTACTTGGCGTCGAGTTCGGTGTGGCGGCTGCGCAGGTCGACCGGGCGTCCGGCGATCCACGCCTGCTCGATCGTCGTGCTGTTCTCCAGCGGATCGCCGTCGCTGATGAACAGGGTCGCGTCCTTGCCGGCCTCCAGCGAACCGAGGCGGTCGTCGACGCCGAGGATCCGCGCGGGATACAGGGTGATCGCCTTCAGCGCCTCGTCGGCCGGCAGGCCATGCGCGGCGGCGGTGGCGGCGTGGTACGGCAGGTTGCGCTCGTTGGCCACGCTGAACGAATCGCCCGGGCCGCTGATCGCGAAGCGGATGCCGGCCGCGTGCAGGCGCGCGGGATTGGCGTAGGCCGCATCGACCGGATCGGAGCGGCGCAGCGGCAGCACGTGCGTGCCGCCGACGATCACCGGCACGTCGCGGGCCTTGAGCAGGGCCGCGATCCGCCAGGCCTCGAGGCCGCCGAGCAGCACCATTCGCAGGTCGTGGCGCGCGGCGAAGTCGAGCGCGTCCTCGATCGACTCCAGGTCGTTGGCGGTGATCAGCACCGGGCGCTCCTTGCGCAGCATCGGCAGCATCGCCTCCCAGCGCAGGTCGACCAGGGCCACCGCGCCGGCGTCCTTCGCCGTGCGATAGGCCTTCGCTTCGTCCATCGCCTTCTCCAGCGCGACGCGCTTTTCGGCCTGCGCCTTGCGCGTGGCCTCGACCAGCGGCGGCGGCAGGAACTCGGGCACGATCAGGCTGGGCCATTCGACGTGCACGCCGATGCCGCCGCGCACGGTCATGTCCTCCCAGGTCCAGCCGTCCAGTTGCAGCAGCGCCGCGGTGCCGGTGATCACGCCCTGCTGGCCCGCGACCGGATGCACCAGCGCGGCGAGCACGCCGTTGGCGCGGGTGACCGGCACCACCTCGGTGTCGGGATTGACCGCGGCTTCCGCCCGCACGTTGGGGTTGATCGCGCCGACCTCGGCGGTGTCGTTGGTGGCGCGCACGGCCTGCACCTCGACCAGGCCCAGCACGCTGGAGCCGGCGATGAAGCCCGGGTAGACGTGCTTGCCCGCGGCGTCGACCACGGTGGCGCCGTCGGTGGACACGTCGGCGCCGACTGCGGTGATGCGGCCGGCCTCGAATCGCACGCGGCCATTGGGGATCGGCGCGCCGCTGACCGGATGCACCGTCGCGTTGGCGATCACCACCGCGCCGTCGGGCAATGCGCCGGGACGGGTGACGACGTTCTGCGCCTGCGCCAGCGGACCGGCGACGAGTGCCGCGGCGAGGGCGGCGAGACGGAGGATGCTGCCGTGGGTTCGGTTCATGGGGCGCTCCTCAGTGCACGTGTTCGCTGACGGTGCAGGCCTGCACGTCCTGGCCGCCGTGGTACAGGCCGCGGCGGTGGCCGTAGACCACCGACCATTCCTCGATGGTGTGCAGCCGCGCCTCGCGGCCCCACAGCAGGGCCTCGAGCCCGGTCGGGCCATCCTTGCCGGGGTTGGCCGCCGGCGGACCGCCGGCGGGCTTGCCGGGACCACCGGCCGCCTTCATGCGCTCGGGCAGGATCTTCTCCACCAGTCGCTCGCGCTCGGCCACCACGGCGCGCTGCATTCGCGCGTCTTCGCCGCGGTCGAAGTACTTGCGGCCTTCGATCCATGTCTGCTCGGCGCGCGCCATCGACGACAGCGGGTGCATGTTCCACAGCACGAAGTCGGCGTCCTTGCCGGGCTCGAGCGAGCCCACGCGGTCGCCGACGCGGATCTGCTTCGCCGGGTTGATGGTGATGAGGGCCAGCGCCTGCGCGTCGCTGAGGCGACCGTACTTGCGCATCTTGCCGGCCTCGGCGTTGAGGCGCCGCGCCATCTCGTCGGAGTCGGAGTTGATCGACGTGAGCACGCCCGCGCGGGTCATGATCGCCGCGTTGTACGGGATCGCGTCGTAAACCTCCATCTTGAACGCCCACCAGTCGCTGAAGGTCGACGCGCCGGCGTCGATGTCGGCCAGCGCATCGGCCACCTTGTAGCCTTCGAGGATGTGGGTGAAGGTGGCGACTGTGAAGCCGTACTGCTTGGCCAGCCGCGCGAACATCAGGATCTCGTCCTGGCGGTAGCTGTGGATGTGCACCACGCGCTCGCCGCGCAGGATCTCGGCCAGCGCCTCCAGGCGCAGGTCGCGGCGCGGCGCGGGACCGCGCTTGGACGCGTTCCACGCGTCCCAGCGCGCGATGTAGTCGCGCGCGGCGTTGAAGCGGTCGAGCATGATCTGCTCGACGCCGAGGCGGGACTGCGGGTAGCGGGTGGTGAAGGCGTCGCCCCAGTTGGACTGCTTGACGTTCTCGCCGAGCGCGAACTTGACGCCGGGCTTGGCGCCTTCGAACTTGAGTCCCGCCGCGTCGCTGCCCCAGCGCCACTTCACGGTCTCGCTCTGTCCGCCCATCGGGTTGGCCGATCCGTGCAGCTGCAGCGCGGTCGTCACGCCGCAGGCGAGCTGGCGGTAGATGTTGATGTCGGTGGGATCGGTGACGTCGCCGATCCGCACCTCGGTGGTCACCGCGTGCGAGGGTTCGTTGACGTTGCCCGCGATGCCGGTATGCGAGTGCGCATCGACCAGGCCCGGGGTCACGTGCAGGCCGGTGCCGTCGACCACGACGGCATCGGCCGGTGCGTCCAGGCCCTTGCCCACCGCGGCGATCTTGCCGGCGCGCACCAGCAGGTCGGCGCCCTGCAGCGTGCCCTGCGGACCCATCGTCCACACGGTGGCGTTGCGCACCAGCAGCACCTTGGGCTGCGCGGGGGGCGCGCTGCGGCCGTACTCGCCGGCCGGATAGCCGGTGAACGCCGGGACCTCGATGCGCGCCACCGGCTTCATCGCAGCGGCTGCGGCGCGCGCGCCTTCGCGCCGTCCGGTCACCGCGACCGTGGTCCCGTCTTCCAGCGCGCGCAAGCCCTCGACCACGTCGTCGCGCAGCATCAGGCTGACCGGCTGCGAGCCCTCGGCGCCGCCGAACCATGCGTTCGGCGCGGACAGCACCAGCCGATTGTCGGCGAGCGTCGCCTTCGCGGTCTGCTCGCCGGCCTTGACGTCGTACGGGCCGTCACCGCTGACCTCGACCTTGGCCGGCCCCTTGCCGTCGCTCCAGGCCAGGGTCCAGGTGCCGCGCGGATCGACCGGCGCCAGCGGCTTGATCTCGTGGCGCACGCCGTCGACCCACACCGCGTAGATCGACGCGTTTTCGGCGCGGAACAGTTCGGCATCGGCCACCACGAGGTTCGCCATCTGGCCCGGCGCGATGCGGCCCAGGCGCGCGGCCTGCCCGGTCCAGGCGGCCGGCGTGGTGGTCAGCGCGCGCAGCGCCGCGTCTTCGGGCAGGCCCGCGGCCACCGCCTTGCGCAGGTTGGGCCAGAACTCCTTCGGCGCATCCTTCAGGCCGCGCGTGGTGAGCGCGATCTCGACGCCGGCGGCGGCCAGGCGCGCCGGATTGGCCGGCGCCTGTTCCCAGTGCTGCAGTTCGGCCAGCGCGGTGTTCAACTGCGCCTCGGGGCGTTCGATCTCCGGCGCGGCGGGGAAATTCAGCGGCACGATCACCGGCGCCTTGGCCGCGGTGAGCTGCGGCAGCACGCGGTACTCGGCGCCGTTGCCGTCGACGATCGCCTCGAGTTCGAATTCGGCCGCGATCGCCAGCACGCGACCGATGTCGAGTTCGTCGTTGGTGTCGAACACCAGGCGCTGCCGGCCGGCCAGCAGCGGCTGCAGCGCGTCGAGCGCGAGGTTCGCCTCGGGACGCTCGCGCGCGCCGTCGGCGGCGAGCAGGTCGCGCTGCCACTGCGCGTCGCGCAGGGTCTGCCGCACCAGTGCGATCGCACCCATCGTCGACCCGGGATATTCGCCGCCGAAGCCGCTCGCGGTCTCCAGCGCCGCGTGCTGGAACACGCGCGGCGCGAGCACCACGTCCTTCGGGTTGGCGGAATCGCGCAAGGCGACCAGCGCGCTCTGTCCACGCAGGATGCCGGTATCGGGGGCGGCGACCGCGGCCGCGAAGCCGAGCGCGCGCAGCGGCTTGGCGTCGTCGGCCTTCGGCTCCAGCGACTCGGCGACGTCGCGTTCGGCGCGGATGCGCCGGTTCCAATGACGGGCGCCCGTCTCGGCGGGCGGCGGCGGGGCCGCCTGCCGCGGGCCACCGAAGCCGCCCATCGGCTGCGGCGGCGCCGGGCGCATGGTCGCCGGCACGCCGACCGTGCCCGCGATCTCGACGAAACCGGCAAACACGGTCTTGCCCCCGAGGTCCCAGCGCGTCGCGCCAGCCGGAACGCTGTCGCCTGCGGTCGCACTGACGATCAGGCCGTCGCGGACCACCACGGTGCCGCGCTCGATCACCCGACCCGGCTCGGTGACGATGCGTGCATTGGTCAAGGCATGCACGCGGGGCGTGGCATCCAGCAGCCCTTCCAGCGGCACCGCGGTCTGCTGCGCGGAAGCCCCGGCGGCGATCGAAAGCAGCAAGGCGGCGGCCGCGCCCTGCAGGCGCACCGGGATCAGGGAAGCCATCGAAAACCCCCACACTGTGAAATCTTCGCGAGCCTAGCGCGCCAAACGTGAAGGGATCAACGCGGCGGGCGACCGGGCGAGGCCGTCGCGCGTCGAGCGGATGCGCCGGTGGCGGCGGTCTGGGAGCGCTGCGTGCAGCGCGATGGGGGCACCGGCGGATCAAAGAGTATCGCGGCGCGCGCGCAGCTCCCACGGCCGCGCCGCC
>JAJTHZ010000203.1 GCA_021299185.1 Lysobacteraceae bacterium
GCGCGACGCGCTGGCCGCCGATCCGTCGATCGGCCTCGCCGGCGCCGACGTGCGCGACGCCGCCGGCACGCCGGAGCCCGCGGCGCGGCGGCGCGATCCGACGCTGCGGCGCGTGCTGCGCGCGATGGCCGGCGACCGCGGCGCCCTGCACCTCGCGCGCGCCGCCGGCGCGCAGACCGCGGTCGACGCCACGTCCGGCGCCCTGATGCTGCTGCCGCGCGCGGTGTTCGATCGCGCCGGCGGCTTCGACGAAGGCTATCGGCTGCACGCCGAGGACCTCGACCTGTGCCGTCGGGTGCGCGCACTCGGTCGCGCGGTGGTGGTGGTCGAGGGTGCGCGTGCCGTGCACCTGAAGGGGACCTCCAGCCGTGCGCGGCCGCTGTTCGTCGCCTACCACAAGCACCGCGGCCTGGCGCGCTACTGGCGGCGCTGGGGCGCGGGCGATGGTGCCGTCGCCACCGCGGCCGCGGTCGCGCTGGCTTGGTTGCGCTTCGCCGCGCTCGCGCCCTGGGCGGCGCTCCGCCAGGCGCTGGCCCGGCGCGGTGCATGAGCCGCGAACGGCTCGCGCGCCTGCGTGAGGCCGCGCTGGCCGGTGCGCTGGCGCAGGCCGCGCAGGGGCTGGAGGACCTCGATCGGGACTGGCCGCAGGCCGACGTCGCGGCGCTGCGCGCGTGGATCGCGCTGGTGCAGGGCGAGGATGCGGTGGCCGAGCGCTGGCTCGCCGCGACTTTCGGGCGCGAGCGCGACCATCGCGAGGCATTGACGCTGGCGGTCGAACTGGCGCGGCGCCGCGGCCGCACCGACGAGGCGATCACCTGGGCGCGGCGGCTGGTCGCGCTGGAGCCGCGCAGCGCGCTGGCGCACTTCAACCTCGGCGCGTTGCTCGAATCACGGGATCCGGCGGCGGCGCGCGCAGCCTTCGACGCCGCGCTGGCGATCGACCGCTGCTTCGCGCCCGCGCGCCGTGCGAGGGGCTGGTTGCGTTTCGAAGCCGGCGATGCCAGCGCGGTCGAGGATTTCGACGCGCTCGCGGCCAGCGATCCCGGCGACCCGCTGGCCGCGCTCGGCCGTGGCGCCTGCGCCTTGCGCGACGGCGACGCCGTCGCCGCGCTGGTGCACTTCGAGCAGGCGCGCCGCCTCGCGCCGGGCGATCCGACGGTGGCCCATGGGCGCGCCGACGCGCTGGAGCGCCTCGGACGCATCGGTGAATCGGTCGCGGCGCGGCACGAGGTGGTGGCCCTCGCCGCCGGCGATCCGGCGGCACGCTGCCAACTCGCGATGGCGCTCTCGCGCGCCGGCGAGGCGGAAGCGGCCGGCGCCGAAGCCCGCGCGGCCGCGTCGTCCGGCGGCGGCGCGCTGGCGCACTGGCTGGCGTTCCAGCTGTTGCCCGTGGTGTACCGCGACGACGCCGACGTGGCACACTGGCGCGCGCACTGGCGCGACGGCCTGTCGCGCTTCGAGCGCGTGGCCGATGGACTCGGCGTCGGGGACGCGACCGCCGTGCTGACCGCGCTGCCCGGCTTCTACCGCCACTACCTCGACGACGACCTGCTCGACGACCAGCGCCGCGCCGCGCGCGTCGTCGAGCGTCTCGCACGCGTCGCCCTGCGGGTGCCGCGCCCTCGCGATGCACCGCGGACGGCGGGGCGCCTGCGCGTCGGCTTCGCATCCGCGCACTTCCACCGGCACACGGTCGGGCGGCTGTTCTGCGGACTGCTGCGTGGACTCGACCGCGCGCGCTTCGAGGTGTTCGCCTTCCACCTGGGTGCCGGCACGGACGCCCGGGCCTCGGTCGCCGCGCTGGCCGAGCACGTGGTCGGCCCGCTGCATGCGCTGCCGGCCTGGGTCGACGCCCTGGAGGGCGCCGGACTCGATGCCCTGGTCTGGCTCGATATCGGCATGGACGGCACCACGCAGGCGCTCTCCGCGCTGCGCTTCGCGCCGCTGCAGGCGATGCTGTGGGGCCATCCGGTGACCAGTGGCCTGGCGGCGATCGACCTGTTCATCGGTGCCGAGGGCATGTCGCCTCCCGATCCCGCGGCGCGCTGCAGCGAACGCTACGTGGCGCTGCCCGGGATCGGGCTCAGCATCCCTCGGCCGGACGTGCCCATTGCGGCAGCCTCCGGGGCGCCGCCGCGATTGCTGTGCGCGCAGGGCATCCACAAGCTGCTGCCGTCGCACGACGCCGTGTTCGCGCGGATCCTCGCCGCCGCGCCGGACACCCGGCTGGACCTGCTGCCCGGGGCCGCCGAACCCTTGCGGTCGAGGCTGGAAACCCGGCTGCGCGCGGCCTGCGAGGCCCACGGCGTGGACTTCGAAGCGCGCGTTCGCGTGCATCCCCTGTTGTCCGACGAGGCCTTCCGCGCGCGACTCGCCGATGCAGACCTGATGCTCGACACCTTCGGTTGGTCCGGCGGCTGGACGTCCCTGCAGGGGCTCGCCGCCGGGCTGCCGGTGCTGACGTGTCCCGGCCCGGGCTTGCGCGCCCGCCACACCCTGGCGTTCCTCGCGCGGATCGGCCTCGCGGAGGAACTGGTCGTCGCCGATGCCGATGCCTACGTCGCGCGGGCCCGCGACCTCGCGAACGACCGGCGATCGCTGCCTGCGCTCGGCGCGCGGGTGCGCGCGCGCGCCGGCGCCCTGTTCGACGACCCGGCCGCCGCCACCGCGCTGGGCGAACTGCTGTGGCGCGAGTGCGGACGCTGAGCGTCCGCGATCCCGCGCCCGGTCATGCCTCGGCGATCCAGTGTGCGAGCCAGGCCTGCATGGCCGGCAGGTCCGCGATCGATGCCACGCGGACCGCGGCACCTGGGGTCGGCGCCATCGGCGTCTCGGGCAGGCCGGCGCGCTGCAGGAAGCGCCGCGCGTAGCTCGCCCAGGCGGCCCCGAAGCCGCTCTCCGACGAGTGCACCAGGCCGAGGTCGCAGCGCACCGCGAGGCGCAGGCCGGCGCGCCGCGCGCGCCAGCAGAAGTCCGTGTCGTACAAATGCCAGCCGTCGAATGCGTCGGCGTCGAAACCGATCGCCGTCGCGGTCTCGCGGCGCATCGCCATGAACACGCCGTCGAGCGATTCGATGCCGGCGATCTCGGGACCGTCGAGCGCGTAGGCGCCGGCCAGCAATTCGCCGGCTCGCATGTGGGCCACCCAGCCGTGCGCGTGCGGTGCGCCCGGCCACGCCCAGTTGGGTCCGGCGAGCCGTGTGCTGCCCGCGACACCGACCACGTCGTGGCGCGCCAGCGCGCCGGCGAGGCGCTCGCCGAGCCGGTCGCAGGCCAGTGCGATGTCGTCGTGGCAGAACAGCACGACCTCCCCGCGCGCGCGGTCGAGCCCGCGGGTCCAGCCTTCGCACAGCGACCGCGCATCCGCGACATGGACCAGTTCCCACGCCGCGTCGCCGAAGGCCTGCGCCAGGCTTTGCCGCGCGCGTTCGAGCATCGGCGGCCGGATCGAGCAGACCACCACCGACGTCAGCGCCGGTGGCGGAGCCAGCGGCGCCGGCGGGGCAGGCGGGGCCGCGCAACCTTCGCGCGCGAGGCGGACCGCCAGCAGCAGCGCGCCGGCGATCGCACCGATGTCGTTCGGATCGTTGCGTGCGCACCGCGTGAACCATTGCCCGGCCTGTGCGGGATCGTCGCCGCGCAGCCAATCGGCGAGCATGCGCTGGCCGGCGGCGAAGCCGGGGCTGTCGGCGAGCAGCGCGTGGACGGCTGCCCGTGCGGCGTGCCGGTCGCCGCACGCGGCGAGCACCATCGCCGCACCGAGTCGCGCAGGCGGGTGGCCCGGCGCATGTCGCAGGCAAGCGGCGAACGCGGTTTCCGCGGCATCGAGGTCGCCGCGATGCAGGGCGGCGACGCCATCCATGAAGGAACGCTCCGCGGCAGCGCCCGGCGCGGTATCTGGGGTCCCGCTTGTCGCCGACATCGCGAACGGCCTCCCTGTCCCGAAGGGGCCTGGCGCCCCGACGGGCGCGCCCCCCTTTGGCGCGCCCTGCCGGCGCAGTTGCGCCGGCGCGTTCGAGTCTAATGGTGCCGCGGGTTCAGCGCGACAGCGGCTTGTAGCGCAGGCGATGCGGCCGCGCGGCCTCGTCGCCGAGCCGGCGCTTCTTGTCGGCCTCGTACTCGGTGTAGTTGCCGGGGAAGAACTCGACGTGCGAGTCGCCCTCGAAGGCGAGGATGTGGGTGCAGATGCGGTCGAGGAACCAGCGGTCGTGCGAGATCACGATCGCGCTGCCGGGGAACTCCAGCAGGGCTTCCTCCAGCGCGCGCAGGGTCTCGACGTCGAGGTCGTTCGACGGTTCGTCGAGCAGCAGCACGTTGCCGCCGCTGAGCAGGGTCTTGGCGAGGTGCAGGCGGCCGCGCTCGCCGCCCGACAGCGTGCCGACCAGTTTCTGCTGGTCCGAGCCCTTGAAGTTGAAGCGCCCGATGTAGGCGCGCGCCGGCGTGGTGTACTTGCCGATGGTGATCATGTCGGCGCCGTCGCTGATCGCCTGGAACACGTTCTTGTCGGCATCCAGCGCGTCGCGCGACTGGTCGACGTAGGCGAGTTTGACCGTGTGGCCGATCACGATCTCGCCCTGGTCCGGCTGCTCCTTGCCGATGATCATGCGGAACAGGGTCGACTTGCCGGCGCCGTTGGGCCCGATCACGCCGACGATCGCGCCCGGCGGCACCTTGAACGACAGGTCGTCGATCAGCAGGCGGTCGCCGTAGGCCTTGGAGACGTTCTTGAACTCGATCACGTTGTCGCCGAGGCGCTCGCCCGGCGGGATGTAGATCTCGTTGGTCTCGTTGCGGGCCTGGTATTCCTGCGAGTTCAGTTCCTCGAAGCGCTTGAGGCGCGCCTTGCCCTTGGACTGGCGGCCCTTGGCGGCCTGGCGCACCCACTCCAGTTCGCGCGCGATCGCCTTCTGGCGCGCCTTCTCGGACGAGGCTTCCTGCTTGAGGCGCTCGTCCTTCTGCTCCAGCCACGAGGTGTAGTTGCCCTTCCACGGGATGCCGCGGCCGCGGTCGAGCTCGAGGATCCACTCGGCGGCGTTGTCGAGGAAGTAGCGGTCGTGGGTGACCGCCACCACGGTGCCGGGGTAGCGCTGCAGGAACTGCTCCAGCCACTCGACCGATTCGGCGTCGAGATGGTTGGTGGGCTCGTCCAGCAGCAGCATGTCGGGCTTGGACAGCAGCAGGCGGCACAGCGCCACGCGGCGCTTCTCGCCGCCGGAGAGGTTCTTGATCTTCGCCTCCCACGGCGGCAGGTTCAGCGCCTCGGCGGCCTGCTCCAACTGCTGGTCCATGGCGTGGCCGTCGGAGGCCTGGATGATGGCCTCCAGCCGCGCCTGCTCGGCGGCCAGTTTGTCGAAGTCGGCGTCCGGCTCGGCGTAGGCGGCGTACACCGCCTCGAGCTGGGCCTGTGCGTTCTTGATGTCGCCGAGCGCCTCTTCGACGCACTCGCGCACGGTCTTCTCGGGATCGAGCTTCGGCTCCTGCTCGAGGTAGCCGATCTTGATCCCCGGCTGCGGGCGCGCCTCGCCGTTGAACTCGGTATCGACGCCGGCCATGATGCGCAGCACCGTGGACTTGCCCGCGCCATTGAGCCCCAGCAGGCCGATCTTGGCGCCCGGGAAGAACGACAGCGAGATGTCCTTGATGATCTCGCGCTTCGGCGGCACGACCTTGCTGACGCCGATCATGGTGTAGATGTACTGCATGGCGTTTCCTGGCGTTGGGCGCGCGGTCGGGCGTGGCGCCGGCACGAGCGGCGCACGATGCGCGGGGGAATGCCCGCTATTGTCCCGTCCCCGGGGGCCCCAAGTCCAGTCGCCGCGCGCCGCTCAGCCGGGTCCCTGGCGTGGATCGCGCCCGGCCGCGACCGCGAGCAGGAACGCACCCAGCGCGTCGGACACCGCCGGGTCGTCGTACAAACGGTGCTTGCGCTCGTGGATCAGGCCGCGCAGTTCTGCGCGCAGGTCCGCCGAGCGGCCGAGGTCGACCGCGAGGCGCACGTAGTCGTCGAGGTCGCGCGCGACCAGGCGGTCTTCGAGTCCGAGCGTGCGCAGCATCGCCAGCGTGTGCCGGCTGCGCATCGAGCGGCCGGGCAGGGTGAGGGTCGGGATGCCGTACCAGAGCATCTCGAAACTGGTCACGCCGCCGGACCAGCCGAGGGGGTCGAGGTTCACGTCGAAGCGCGCCAGCAGCTCGAACCAGGCGTCGCGCTCCAGCGGCGGCTGGACCGCGATCCGGCCACCGGGGTCGACCCCGGCCTCGCGGAACGCGCGCTGCAGCCGCGCCAGCAGCCGCTCGCGCGCGGGCGCGCTCGACCCGGGCACCAGTTCGAACCGGCCGTCCGGCAGCGCGGCCGCGATCCGGGCCAGCACGCCGTCGTGGTTCGGGGTCAGCTTGAACAGGGTCTGCGGGAGCCCGAACACCGGCGGCCGGGTCCCGGCAGGCCGCGGCGGCGGCGATTCTGCCGGTGACGCGAAGCGGCAGCCGAGCCCCGGCAGGCGGAACACCCGCTCGGTGTAGTCGGCCTCGCCGCCCTCGCGCTCCATCGCATCGGCGGTCAGGAACCAGTCGATGCTGTCGAGCCCGGTCGTGATCGGGTGCCCCCACAGCACGCACTGCACGGGCGCGACGCGCTGCGCGGCGACCCAGCCGAGCATCGCGTCCATCCCGATGTCGAGCCAGACCACCACGTCCGCGGCGAGCCCCTGCAGGTGCGCGCGCACCCCCGCCACGTCGCGCCGCAGGTTGACCAGGCCATCGGCGGCCGCGGCCACGCGCGCGGTGAGCGCATCATGGGCCCTGCCGACCGCCACCACCTGCACTTCGATGCGCGAGCGGTCGAGGCCGGTGAGCAGGCGCTCGAAAAGCTTGCCGACCGAGTGCAGGTAGATGAACGAGGAGACGAAGACCACGCGTGGACGCTCGCGCACCGGGCGCGCCGGCAGCGCGGCCGCGGGCTCGACCGCACGCACCAGCCGCGACAGCAAGGCGCCGGCCCGGCGCTGCACGGGCAGCGCCTCCTCGACCGCGTAGTGCACGTAGAAGTTGTTGCACAGCGTGGCGGCGGCGACGACCGCTGCGTGCGCTTGCGGCGGTGGATCGCCGAGCGCCTCGAAGGCGCCGAGCGCCTCGAGGTAGCCCGCGACGTAGGCCCGCATCGCGGCCTCGTCGGCGTGCAGGGTATCCGGCGGCAGGTGCGCGACGGCCCAGCGCGCCGGCCCAGCGCGCCGGCAGGTGGCCGGGGTCGCGGCGCAGGACTTCGTGCAGCGCCGCCACCGTCGGCGCCAGGTCGTGTTCCTGCCAGTGCGCCAGCGCGATCGCGTACCAGGCGTCGAACGCGTCCGGTTGCACCGCCAGCAAGCGCTGCGCATCGTCGATCGCGCCGGCCCGATCCTCGGCCTCCAGGCGCAGCCGGATGCGGCCGCGCAGGGCCTCGGCCATGTGCGGATCGCGCGCCAGCAGCGCGTCGTAGCAACGCGCGGACAGTGCGCGATCGCGCAGGCGGTCGCTGGCGCGCGCGAGGCCGAGCAGCACCCGCGGGTGGCCTGCATGCGCGGCCTCCAGTGCCTGCCACAGGTGCCGCGCGACGTCGAACCGCCCGCCCGCGTGCTCGGCCTCGGCCAGCGCCATGCGCGCCTCCACGAGCGCCGGATCCAGTTCCACCGCGCGCGCGGCCTCGTCCCTCGCCTCGGCGACCCTGCCGAGGCCGAGCAGGTATTGCGCGAGCGTCGCGCCGAAGCGCGCCTCGCGGGGATCCATCGCGACCAGCCGGCGCAGGTTGCGTTCGCCGCGCGCCGCGTCGCCCTGTCGGCGCGCCAGGTTGGCGTCCTCCAGCAGCGCGAGGCGATCGTCCGGATCGAGCGCCAGTGCGCGCCCCAGCGCCGCCTGCGCCTCGGGCAGGCGGCCGACGGCCGTCAGGATGCGACCGAGGGCGGCATGCAGCGGCGCGGACCGCGGTGCGGCGGCCATCGCGGCGCGGCATGCCGATTCGGCCGCCTCCAGGCGACCGGCGCGCTGCAGCGCGAACACTTCCGCGATCGTCGATTCAGGCGTGCGATCCATGGGCGGTCATCCGGTGGCGCAGAACTGGGCGAGGGCGGCGGTCACCGCGCGGTCGTCGTAGAGGCGATCCCTGCGCGCGAGGACCACGCCCCGCAGTTCCGCCCGAAGGTCCGCCGAGTGCCCGAGTTCGAGCGCGATGTCGATGTAGTGGTCGATGCTCGTCGCGACCAGTTGCGGCAGTTCGAGCAGGTGCAGGATCGCCGCCGTGTGGCGCGTCCGCATCGTGCGCCCCGGCAGCGTGACGGTCGGCGTGCCGAACCACAGGATTTCCAGCGTGGTGTTGCCGCCGGACCAGCCGATCGAGTCGAGGTTGACGTCGCCGGCGCGGGCCAGTCCGAGGAACTCCGGCGGCGGCAGGCCGCGCACGATCCCGAGGTGGTGCGCCGGGTCGAGCCCGGCGTCGGCGAGCGAGCGCTCGAGCCGTGCGCGCAGCTGCGCGCAGATGCCCGCGTCGATGTGCGGCGTGAGATGGAAGCGCGCCGCCGGCAGTTGCGCCGCGATCCGCGCCAGCAGGCGGTCGTGGATCGGCAGGTTCTTGAACACGCTCTGCACGAACAGGTACTCGACGCGCGAAGGGTCGCGCGAGACCAGTTCGGCCGGCGTGCGCGGCTCGCGCGCGGGCGCGGCGAAGCAGGTGCCGAGCCCGGGCAGCCGCAGCAGCCGCTCGCTGTAGTGGCGCGCGCCGTCGTCGGGCTCCATCAGCGCGCTGCTCAGGAAGGCGTCGATGCGCGCGAAGCCGGTGGTGACCGGATGGCCCCACAGCACGGCCTGCACCGGCGCCAGCCGCAGTGCGGCAAGGCATTGCGCCATCGGCTGCATCCCGAGGTCGGTGTGCAGCAGCAGATGCGGCGCAAACGCGCGGATCGCGTGCGCCCAGTCGGCCACGCCGCGCGGGCCGGCGACCACCACGTCGCCTTCGGCGGCCAGCGCCCTGCGCACCGTGGCGCCGTCGCCGTGCTGGAAGAACCCGACCTGGAAGCGCGTGCGATCGAGGTCGCGCAGCATGGCGCCGAACAGGCGGGTCACCGTGTGGTCGGACAGGTGGGCGGAGAACACGGCGATCCGGTGCCGTCCGTCGGGCCCGCGCGCCGGCGGCGCGTCGGCGTCCGCGCCGGGCAACGCCGCGCGCACCATCGACTCGATCGCGGCGGCGTAGCGGCGCTGCGCCTCCAGCGCGTCGTCGCCGGTGTAGTGGAAGTAGAAGTTGGTGCACAGGGTGGCGGCCGCAAGCGCGTCGTGCGGATCGCCGACCCCGCGCGCCAGCCGCGCTTCGAGGCGCGCCAGCCCGGCCAGCCACTGGGCGCGGAACGCCGCCACCGATGCGTCGTCGGCGTGCACGATGGCGCGTGGGTACTGGAACGCGGCGACCAGCGCGGGCA
>JAJTHZ010000206.1 GCA_021299185.1 Lysobacteraceae bacterium
CGCCGGCTCAGACCACTGGCCTCGAACGCCGCAACCCGCTTGCGCCACATCGCCGCCTTCGCCATCCCCGGGTCCTCGCGAAAAACACCGAGCTTGGCGAGCCGGTCAACGATTCGGAAGGTGGGGTGGCTGGATGCTTACCTTGCGGCTGACCGAGCCCCACCATCTCCGCACGGTTTCTGTAGGAGCCCGCTTGCGGGCGACCGCAGCATCCTGATCCCGCCGCGGACCCCATCGCCGCGGTCGCGCGCAAGCGCGCTCCTGCGTGAGCCTCGGTGCCTTTCGGATTTCCGGGTAAACCGACGCCCTGATGCGTACGTCCGGCGCGGGTTCGAGCCATCCGGCGCCGCCTGCTACGCTCGCGCGGTGTCCACCGCCGCGTCGTCGCATGACATCCTGCTGCTCGGAGCTTCCGGTCTGGTCGGGCGTGCGGTGCTGGCCGATGCGCCGGAGCGGATGGTCGCGGTGTCGCGGTCCGTGCACGCCGGTGGTCGCGCGCCGTCGTGGGTCGTCGCCGATCTCTACCGCGACGCGATCCCGTTCGGCGGCGAGACGGTGCTCTCCGCCGGGCCGCTGGATGGCCTGCTGGCCTGGCTGGGGCGCGAGAACCCGCGCGGGTTGAAGCGCATCGTCGCGCTGTCTTCGACCAGCGTGCACACCAAGCAGGATTCGGCCGACCCACAGGAGCGCGCGCTGGCCGCGCGCCTGCGCGACG
The DNA here is from genome assembly GCA_021299185.1 of Lysobacteraceae bacterium. Taxonomy (GTDB): domain Bacteria; phylum Pseudomonadota; class Gammaproteobacteria; order Xanthomonadales; family Ahniellaceae; genus UBA4656. The sequence continues at coordinate 716 of JAJTHZ010000206.1, forward strand.
CGGAGGCGCTGCTGATCGCCTGGTGCGCCTCGCGCGGCGTGCGCTGGACCCTGCTGCGGCCGACTCTGATCTACGACGATGCGTTCGCCGGCGCGCTCGGGCGCTTCGTCGCGATCGCGCGGCGGATCGGCGCGGTGGCCCTGCCGTCCGATGCGCGCGGCCTGCGCCAGCCGGTGCATGCGGCCGACGTGGCGGGCGCGATGCGCGCGGCCCTGGTGCGCGATGCCGCGCGCGACCACGCCTACGACCTGCCCGGCGGCGAGACGCTCGACTACCGGCGCATGGTGGCGCGCACGCTGGCGGTGGCCGCACCCGGTGCGCGGTTGCTGGCGCTGTCGCCGTGGCTGTTCGCGTTCGCAGCGCCCGCGGCGCGCCGGCTGCCGGCGCTGGCGGCGCTCACGCCCGAGGTGCTCGCGCGCATGCGCGAGGATCTGGTGTTCGATGCCGGCCCCGCGACACGCGACCTCGGGCATGCGCCGCGGCGCTTTCCGGGCGCGCCCGCTGCGGCACGGCCGGGTTGAATCAGGGCGTCTACTCGAACCCGTCGGCGAACAGGGTGTCGACGATCGACGCCTCGGCGTAGACGAAGCTGTCGGTGGCGTTGTTGCTGTCGCCGACCACGAGGTCGCTGGCGTCCGCATCGAAGGCGAACACGCGGGCGTCGGCGCTGATGGCGACCCGCGCGCCGGCGACGCCGTTGCCGGGCACGGTGTTGCCCGCGTCGCTGCCGCTGATCAGTTCCGGCGGGCTGGCGGGCTGCGCCAGCGACCACAGGTAGGCCTGTGCCGGCAGGCCACCGTTGCGGCGGCACTGCGCGATCACCAGCGCGGCGTCGCTGATCCGCGCGCTGTCGCAGATGCCCATGCCGACCGCGGCCGGCACCGCGACCGCGGCCGGCTGCGCCAGCCGGCGCACCCACAACTGGGTGGCCGCGGCCCCGCTGCCGCCGGAGCCGAACACCACCAGGCTGCCATCGGGCGAGATGGCCGGATTGCCGGCGCCGCTGAGGTCCGCGCCACCCGGGCCGACGCTGGCCTGCACCGTGGTGCCGGCCTGGCGGTCGCGGATGTAGATGCGCTGCGAGCCGCTGAGCGGCGTACCGAGCAGGTTGCCCGCGCTGCTGGCGAAGGCGACGAAGCGGCCGTCGCGGCTGATCGTCGGCCGTTCGCCGAAGGCGCCGCCATTGCCCGGGCCGCCGCTCGGCGTGACGTCGATCCGCTGCGTGGTGCCGGCGACCACGTCGCGCACGAACACTGCGTTGGTCGACAGGCCCGGATCGCCGGCGACCAGACCCGCGGCATTGGAGGTGAACACCACGAAGCGGCCGTCGCCCGAGATACCGCCGAGTCGCGACGAGGTGCCGGCCGGCAGGCCGCCGCCGGCGGTGACGTTGATCAGCGCAGCGGCGCGCGTGCTGCGGTCGATGCGCACCACGTGCACGCCGGTCACGCCGCCGGTGTAGGTGGACGACGTGGTCTCGAAGGCGACGAAGCGCCCGTCGGCGGAGGCTACAGGCACGTCGTTGGTGGTGCTGCTGGCCGATGCGGCACCGCCCGCGGTGGTGCTGACCAGCGCGATCTCACCGGACGACAGCGACAGCGCGAGCACCTGCGCGCCGCTCGCGCCGCCCGTGAGGTTGCTGCCGCTGCCGACGCGGAACACCAGGGTGCGCCCGTCCAGCGACAGCGCCGGCTGGGCGGTGCCGCCGCTGGCCTGCACGCCGGGACCGCCGGGTACCGCAGGCGGGCCTTCGACGCGGAAGAAGGCGAACGACTGCGCGTTCGCGCACGACAGGCTGGCGATAGACAGCGCAAAGCAGGACAGGACACGGCGCATGGTGCACTCCTTGGCGAATGCACCGGTTACGCCGGACGGCGGCGCCGCCCATCAACGGTCGTCGCGCGCGGCGACGACCGTTTTCCCTGCGTTCAGCAAGTCCCGCTCGAGTACGCCGATCAGGGCGCCGGCGGCGGCTCGAAGCCGTCGGCGAACAGCGCCACGTTGCGATAGGGCACCACGATGCCGTAGTCGTTCAGCACCGGGCCTTCGACCGGGGCCGCGTCGACGAACGGCGCGCCGACCGCCACGCCCGAAGCGGTGGCGGCCACCGAGAGGCCGAAGCGGTCGCCGAAGTTCGCGCCGGCCAGCGCCAGCACCGCGTCCTGCGCGAGGTCCCCGGTCCAGTTGCCGTCGAAACGCCGGAACACCGCGACGGCGCCCGCGGTGGACACCGCGGAGCCGGTGCCGCTGGTGCCGCTGGACTCCGGTGCGCCGAGCAGCACGGTGGTGGCGTTGACCGCCACGCTGGCGCCGGCCTGGTTGACGCCGGACGCGGTGTCCGGGGCCAGCACCGCGACCTGCGCGAGCGTATTGCCGGTGCGCCGGAACACGTAGCCGCCGCCGCGCTGGCTGTTGCGACCCGGCGCGCCGACCGC
>JAJTHZ010000207.1 GCA_021299185.1 Lysobacteraceae bacterium
CCCTCACCCGCGCCCCTCACCCCCGCCCCTCGCGCTCCCCCTCAACTCGCCCCCGCGTACTGGCGAGGAAAATCCCCACCAGCGACCCCGCCGCGCCGATCCAGTCCCAGGCGGCGGTCGGGCGATCGAACAGCAGCACGTCGAGCACGAACGACACCGTCGGCTGCAGCAGCAGCAGCAGGCCGACCAGCGAGGCCGGCAGCAGCGGCAGGGCGCGGCCGATCAGCACCCAGCCCAGTACCTGACCGGTGAGACCCAGCGCGAGCAGGGCGAGCAGCGAGTCGGTGCCGGGGATGGCGAACGAGCCGCCTTCGGCGACCACCATGCCGCCCAGCATCGCCGCGCACAGCAGTGACATCAGCGCCAGCGCCTGCTCGCTGCCGCCGGCGCGCTGGCGCTGCTGGGCGTGGCGCAGGGTGAGGTTGAAGGTCGCGTAGGCGATGCCGGTGGCGAGCCCGAGCCAGACGCCGATCCGGTAGTCGCCGTCCAGCGCCGACCAGTCGCGCCCGACCAGCAGCCAGGTGCCGCCGAACGCCAGCGCGAGGCCGGCCATGAAGCGCGGCCCGACGCGCTCGCCGAACAGCAGCACGCCGGCGAGCACCATCAGGAACACCTGGAAGTTGGCCAGCAGCGTGGCCAGCCCCGGGCCCACCGCGGCGATGCTCCGGTGCCACATCCACAGGTCGATCGCGAATGCCGCCGCGGGAATGCACAGCCAGCCGAGGCTCGCCAGCCCCGGCCAGCGCAGGCGGCGCAAGCCGGCCAGCAGGCCGAGCAGCATCGCGCCGCCGAACAGCATGCGCCAGAACGCCGCTTCGGTCGGCGCCACCGCCGACAGGCGCACCAGGATGCTGTTGGTGCCGATGACGCTGGCGCCGGCCAGCATCATCAGCACCGCGCGCGGGGGCGCCGCGGCGCTCATCGCGCCCCGGTCCGGCTCAGGGCGCGAGCCAGGGCACGATCTCGAGCGGCAGTTGCGACAGTTCGACCTCGCGCGTGCCGTCGGCGAGATCGCCGTCGCGCACCAGCACGATGCGGCCGGCAGCGTCCGCGACCAGCAGGCGTTCGCTGCGCCCGCGCAGGGTGGCGCTGGCGCCGGCGGCGGGCGGGAACCGCAGTTCCAGGCCGCGCACCGACGGCGGTGCGAGGCCTTCGGCCACCGCCTTGCGCGACAGCCACGCATCCGCGGCCGACAACGCATCGAGCAGTTCGGCCACCGGCACGCGGGTCGAGCGCGGCGGCGCGATCGCCAGCGTGACCGACACCGTCAGCGAGCCGCGCGGCTGGTTGCTGCGCACCGGCGGATTCTCCGCCAGCAGGTCGTCGCGCAGGGGGAACTGCGCGCGGCCGTCGGCGGCGATCGGCACCTCGATCGCGCCGGCGCGGGCGTCGATCGTCACCTCGATCGCATCCGGCCGCACGCCGGGCAGCTTGCTTTCGATGCGCTGCACCGCGCGCAGGCGCGGGTCGCCGTCGACCTCGCGCGCCGGCGACAGCGCCTGGTACAGCACGGCATAGGGCGTGGAACCGCTGCCGGCCTGCGGCTGTGCGAACGCTGCGCCCGCAGCCAGCATGGCGAGGGCGAACAGCGCACGGGCGGGGTGGCCGGCGTGTGACATCCGGGGAGCATAACCCAGGCCATCGGCGCGCGGGTCGTGGCACTCGCGGCGGATGCGGGGGACCTTGCTATGATCCCGCTGCTTCGGATCGAGCCTCCGGGAGGCGGGCGTGGCCAACGACGGCGTCAGCAGTCCGACCAGCAGGCCCGGCATGGCGGTCTCCGCCGCGCGCGCGCGCGAGCCCCTGCTGCCACGCCAGTTGTCGGACGCCGAACTCGCCCTGTTCGTCGGCGCCGGCCGGCGACGGTTGGTGCGTCCACGCGAACTGATCTTCGCCCGCGGCGAACTCGGGCGCAGCATGTTCGTGGTCGAGTCGGGCAGCGTGCGGCTGGAGTTCGGCGACGGCGTGCCCGACAAGCTGATCGGTGCGCGCGAGTTCTTCGGCGAACTCGCCCTTTTCATCGGCAACCACGCGCGGGTGGCCAACGCCGTCGCGGCCGACGACGCGGTGCTGCACGTGGTCGAGAACGGCGCCTTCGAACAACTCCTCGAGGGCGAGCCACGCCTGCTGTCGCAGTTCATGCGCCGCTCGTTCGCCTACCTCGTCGCCAGCGAGCAGCAGTTGATCGCCAGCCTGAAGCGGCGCAACGAGGACCTGCAGGTCACGCTCGATTCGCTGCGCCAGACGCGCACCCAGCTCGACACCGCCGAGCGCCTGGTGCAGACCGACGAACTGACCGGCCTGTGCAACCGCCGCGGCCTGTACGCGTGGCTGGATGCGCTGGCGCAGCAGCGCGCGGCGGAGCATTCGATCGGCCTGCTGCTGGTCGACCTCGACCGCTTCAAGCAGGTCAACGACCAGGGCGGCCACCTCGCCGGCGACCGCGTGCTGCGCGCCGTCGCGCAGGAGATCCAGTCCGCCGCCGGCCCGATGGACCTGCCGTGCCGACTCGGCGGCGACGAGTTCGCCCTGCTCGCCCACGTACGGGACGCCGGCGAACTGGAAGCGCGGGCGCGGCAGATCGGCGCCGGCGTGCGCGCGCTGCGCTTCCCGGGGCGCCACCAGCCGTACGGGGTCACGGTCAGCATCGGCGGCAGCCTGTGCAATGCGCGCGACCCGTGGTCGGCGTGGTACTCGGACGCCGACAGCGCGCTGTACGAGGCCAAAGGCGCCGGCGGGGACCAGGCGCGGATCGGACGCTGACGCCCGCCATGCGAACGGACCCGCGCGAGGCCAACCCGTGAGGCACCCGCACGAGGCGGACGATCCGCTCGACCTGCCGCTGCCCGAGGTGCGCGACGGCGGCATCGCGGTGCTGCGCGCGCTGGTGCTGTGCGACCTGGTGGATTCCACCGCGCTGCTGGAGGAACTCGGCGACCAGGCCGCCGCGGAACTGATGCGTCGCCACGACCGCCTGTCGCGCGCCATCCTGCAGCGCTGCGGCGGCCAGGAGATCGACAAGACCGACGGCTTCCTGATCCTGTTCGAGCGCCCCGTGCAGGCGGTGGCGTTCGCGCTCAACTACCACCGTGCGCTGTCCGAGTTCGAGGCGGTGGAAAACATGCGCCTGCGCGCGCGGGTCGGCATCCACGTCGGCGAAGTGCTGCTGTGGGACAACACCCGCGAGGACATCGCGCGCGGCGCCAAGCCGGTCGACGTCGAGGGCCTCGCCAAACCGATGGCGGCGCGCCTGATGGCGCTGGCCGGCCCGGGGCAGACGCTGATGTCGGGCCTGGCCTACGCGCTGGCCGAGCGTTCGCGGGCGGAACTCGGCGCGCGCGCCGGCGGCGTGCGCTGGCAGTTGCACGGCGCCTACCGCTTCAAGGGCATCGTCGATCCGGTCAACGTGTGGGAGGTCGGCGAGCCCCGCGTGGCGCCGTTCCGCGCGCCGCCGTCCAGCGAGAAGGCGCGCCGCCTGGTGCCCTGGTGGCGGCGCGGGGCCAGCGTCGCGCTGGCCGCCTCGCTGGTGGTGGCCGCCTTCGGCGTGCCGCTGTACCTGTCGATGCGCGCCGAGTCGGCGATCGCCTTCGCCCCGCGCGACTGGGTGGTGATCGGCGACCTGCGCAACCTCACCTCCGACCCCGCGCTGCAGGAACCGCTCGAGACCGCGTTCCGGGTCAGCCTGGAGCAGTCGCGCTTCGTCAACGTGGTGTCCGACCTCAAGGTGCGCCAGTCGCTGGCGCGCATGGACCGTCCGCGCGACACGCCGGTCGACCGCGAGGTCGGCGCCGAGATCGCGGTGCGCGAGGGCGCGCGCGCGCTGGTGCTCCCGACCGTCACCGAAGTCGGCGGCCGGGTGCGGGTCAGCGCCGAGGTGGTCGACCCCAACACGCTGACGACGGTCTACGCCGAGAGCGCTGACGGCCGCGGCGCCGAATCCGCGCTGGCGTCGATGGACGAAGTCTCGCGCGAACTGCGCGGCCGCCTGGGCGAAGCGCTGGGCGCGATCGAGGGCGACAGCCAGCCGCTGGCCGCAGCGACGACCGGCAGCATCGACGCGCTGCGTGCCTATTCGCTGGGACTTCGCGCGCAGGCGCGCGGCCGGTTCTCCGATGCGCGGTCCTTGTACGAGAAGGCGGCGAAGATCGACCCGGAGTTCGCGCTCGCCCACGCGGGCGTCGCCAGGATCTACCTCAGCAGCGGCGACCGTTCGTCCGCGAAGCCACACCTCGATGCCGCGCAACGCCTGCGTGCCAGGCTGCCGCTGCGCGAAGCCATGCAGGTCGACGCGCTCGCGGCCACCTACGGGGATGTCGACGACATGCTCGAGGCGTGGCGGGGCATCACGGAGATGTATCCCGACCAGTACACGGCGTACCAGAATTACGCGACTTTCGCGTACACCGAGAAGAACGCGATCCGCGATGCGACCGAGATGGCGCAGAAGGCGCTGTCGAACTTCAACCCCTACCTCGGGTCGACCCACTACCTGCTGGCGGCCCTGGCGCTCGCGCGGGAGGACCTGGAAGCGGCGGCGCGGCACCTGAGTTCCGCCGAGGAACTGGAGAGTTCCTACCTCGGCCTGGTGCAGGTCGCGCTCCACGCGACCAAACGCGACTTCCAGGCCGCGCGGGCGACGCTCGACGCAGTCGAACCGTCCGGTATCGCGACCAACGACTTCGCGATCTACATCGACCGGGCGGCGCTCGGCGTCGACATGGGCGATGTCGATGCCACCGAGTCGGCGATCCTCGCCGCGCGCGCGAGTGCCCGAGGCATCTCGACAACCTATGCCCTGTACGGCGAAACGCTGGCCCAGTCGACCGACGAAGCGCTCGGACGGGCGTTCGCGCCGACCGACCACGACCGGTACATCGTGACGTCACGCGGGCTGCTGGATTCCGCCGACACCGAAGAGCGCTTCGCGGCGCACTTCGCCATTGCTTATGCCGCGTGGCGTGCGGCGACACACGGCGACGTGATTAGGGCGCGTGCCGCGCTTGCGAGCCTTCCCCAGTCACCCGGAGTCGCCGGCCATCCGGTACTGGTTGAACTCACCGCCGCGGCCCGCGGCGCGCTGGCGATCACCGAGGACCGCCCCAAGGATGCGCTCGCGCTGCTGGCACGCCATGCCGGTGGTGCAGAGTCGCTCATCCTCACCCGCGGCACGATCGCCATGGCCCACGTCGCCGCGGGTGACATCGACGCAGGCATCGCCGCGTGGGGGGCGATCCACGAACGGCGCGGCCGGGCGTGGTCGGAATCCGTCGGACATGCGACGCTGCGCCCGACCAACGTCGCCCTCACCAACGTGGCGCCGCTGGAGCAGGCCTTGCTGCACGCGGAGCGGGGCGCGACCGATACCGCGCGCACCCTGCTCGCGCAGTTTCTCGCGCGGCATGACGAACGAACGCTGACGCCACGGCTGTCGGAGCGTGTCGCCACGCTCCGGGCCGAACTGGACGCCCCGGATCGGGACGCCGTCAAGCCGTAGACAGCTTGAAGATGCTCTGCGTGAGCTTGGCCGACTTGGTCAGGGACTCGACGACCGTCTGCCGCGCGGCCGCCAGTTGTTCCATCGTGGCGATTGCGCTGCCATCGACGCAAGCCGCGAGTTCCGTCGGATACCCAAGCGACGCCAGCGCCGCCTTTGGATCCTTCACGAACGCGCCGTAGAACCCCTTGTCCGTGGTCAGTTTCTGCAACAGTGACTCGATTTGATCCGCAGTGAGACCGTGTTCCATGTTTCCCCCTGGTGAATCCGTGTTGGAAGATTGATCGCCTGAAAACGACCGCTAGCCCGTGATCCGCACCGTGGCCGCGCAGGACACGTAAGGCCTGTTTTCGGAATGGGTCAGACCCTGAGGATGTGCACGCTTTGTGCAAGCGAGGAGGTGCTGGCCAACAGGTTCACGGCTTGACCTGCCGCGCTGCGAATCGCGGGCATGGGCGCCAACGCCTTACCCTCGAAGCACTTCGCCATCGACGGATCCAAGCCCATCGACTCCAGCGCCTTCACAGGATCTCGCGAGAACGACGCATGAAACTCCGCGTCATTACCCAGGCGATCGACTAGCCGAACGGCTTCCGAGGCCGAGAGACCGAAGATCGACCGGCTGATGGTCCGCCCCGGCGCGGACTCCATGCCGGCCTGGCTCGAAAACTCCTCTGCTCTGCTATCGAATGTCATCGGATTTCCTTACTGTCTGGTAGTCGTGGGCGTCGGGCGCGACGCATCGATCGGAACTCGGCTTGTGCACGGCGAGCGGCTGTGGTTTCCGGACGGCGATGCGGTGCCGAGACGCGAAGGCTATATCTGCAATGGATCAACATCAACATCCGCGCCGCAACCTCCTTGACGCGCGCGCCTGCCGTTGCGCCACGCTAATGCGATCAACCCCGCAAGCGGCACACGCTTTCCGCTTCCCGCCTTGCGCCACACTCCAGCGACTGCTCAACTCCAACCGATTGTGGCCGGCATGGGACGCGGACGCACCGCATTTGCGGAATCCATTGGCAGACCTGCTCGCGCGCACAATGTGCAAAGTCGGCCGACCGAACCGTTCTCCACTACTGATGGCGCTTGCGGCAGTCGCAATTGAATCACCGCACAATCAACGCCAACGTCTCGATCGAGGTTGTCACCACACGCGCGCGCACCGTCACGCGCGGCGTGTCGGCCTAATGCTGCGACAGTTTCGCCTGAATCCTAGGTTTCGCGCCTACACTGCAGCATGACTGCGCATCCGCGCTGATGGCGAAGCCGGTGCGTTGCTCCAAGGCGGCGTGCTGGTGAAGCAAAAAACCCAGATTCCGCCATCGCGCCGAAGGTTGGGCGGTGCTTCAGCGTGGCGCTCTTTGCCGACGTTCTGAAGCCATGGCCTAGACCTGTAAAGTTGCCAACCTGCACTCCGATCCCGTCCTGACGAAAGCATCGGCAGCGCGGCTTCTAGAGGTCCACGGAAAGCGATAGCGTGACCAAACGCCCGGGGGCGACACCGTATGCGCCAGCGCCCTGCAGCTCGAAGCGGTCGCGATCGGTCACGTTCGTCGCCTGGACGCGAATCCGCGCCGGATGCGGTCCGAACCGGATTTCCCGCCGAACTCCCAGATCTAGCGACGTATACGCGGGAAGATGCACTACGTTGTTGCGAGACGCCACGATCGGACCGCTGTGAAGCACGCCGATGTCGAAGGACGTGTCCGGTAGAACGCCCGGCGACCAGTTCATGTTCAGGAGCAGCACCCTCGGCGTCGATCCGACGGGGCGTCGTCCGACGCGCCCGATCGTCACCGCGTCGCCCGTCACCTCTGAATCCAGGAGGATAGCGCCTGCCACGGCGCTGAGCCCCTCCCGCAGTTCGCCGGAGAGCGACAGTTCGATGCCGCGATTCCGTACATCGCCGAGTTCACGCCAGACGCTGCGCTCGTCGAGATTGAAGTAGGGCTTGCGGACCTCGAAGACACCTGCGACGAAACGCATCTCCTGAGTGACGCGCCAGCGCACGCCGGCGTCCGCCTGCGCCGTCTCGATTGCAGGAAGGGCAGCATTCCGGTTGACAGCTGATGCCGGCGCAACACCGCTTTCCTCGAGCCCCCTCGCGACCCCGGCATAGATCGCCAAGTCGGGGCTGAAGTTGAGGGCGACTGATCCATTCCATAGCAAAGGGCGATCGGTCGCACGCGCAATCGATTCGCCCGGGACCAAGGTCGACTTTCGGTAGTCGCTGTAGGACACCCCGACGCTCGCTTCAGCGCGGTCGCGCCAGCGGCCTTCGTATGCGAGACCAGCGAACCACTGATCAACGGCTTCGCGAGTCTGCTCGGCGAAAGCTGGAATCGGCCGGGGCGCAGCCTGCATTTGTGCCGGCGTCACTGGTCCGAGATCGAAAAGTGCGGGTCTGTTGAAATTCAAGTGGGTTATGCCGGGCGAGCGACATGCGGGTTGACCGAGTAGAAGTCGAGCTTTCCGGCGATCAGGAAAATGACGGTTCGGATCGTGGACAGGCGGGTGAATCCACGTGCCCTGCGTTTGGC
>JAJTHZ010000165.1 GCA_021299185.1 Lysobacteraceae bacterium
CGCTCCGCGCCCACCTTCGTCAGCGCCGCCGTCAGCGTCGTCTTGCCGTGGTCCACGTGACCGATCGTGCCCACGTTCACGTGCGGCTTCGTACGTTCGAACTTACCCTTTGCCATGACCAGAGACCCTTCTAGATCAGAGACTTACGACAAGCAGCCGGTGGCTGCGGCCTGATGGTGGTGCTCACGACTGGAATCGAACCAGCGACCTCTTCCTTACCAAGGAAGTGCTCTACCGACTGAGCTACGTGAGCCTCGAAACGTGCCGCGCCAACCGGGGTGTCAATGGAGCGGGAGACGGGAATCGAACCCGCACTATCGGCTTGGAAGGCCGAAGTTCTACCATTGAACTACTCCCGCTCGGCGCGGAAAAAGCCTTTTGCATCCGCCGCTTCCGCTGCCCCTGCCACCCTCCGCGCCCGGTCTGCGGGCGACGCGCCCGGGACTGCGGTTGGGGTGGCTGGGTTGGTGGAGGGAGGTGGATTCGAACCACCGAAGGCGTAAGCCAGCAGATTTACAGTCTGCCCCCGTTGGCCGCTTGGGTATCCCTCCGGAAACGAGCCCGCTATTCTGGCCGCAAGCCCGCGTGGCGTCAACGTCCGGTTCGAACCGGCCTCAGACGTTGAAGCGGAAGTGCAGCACGTCGCCCTCCTTGACCAGGTATTCCTTGCCCTCCAGCCGCAGCCGGCCGGCCTCGCGGGCCCCCGATTCGCCGCGGTGGCGGACGTAGTCGTCGTAGCCGATGGTCTCGGCGCGGATGAAGCCGCGCTCGAAGTCGGTATGGATGACCGCCGCGGCCTGCGGCGCGGTGGAACCGGCCTTCACCGTCCAGGCGCGAACCTCCTTTTCGCCGGCCGTGAAGTAGGTCTGCAGGCCCAGCAGGCGGTAGGCACCGCGGATCAGGCGGTTGAGGCCCGGCTCGTCGAGGCCCATGTCGGCCAGGAAGGCGGCCTTGTCGCCGTCGTCGAGTTGCGCCAGTTCCTCCTCGATGGCGGCGCAAACCGGCACCACCTCGGCGCCTTCGGCGGCGGCCCGCTCGCGCACGCGCTCGAGGTGCGGATTGCCGCTGAAGCCATCCTCGCGCACGTTGGCGACGTACAGCACCGGCTTCAGGGTCAGCAGGAACAGTTCGCGCAGCAGGGCCCGGTCCTCGGCCGTGAGGGCCAGGCTGCGCGCCGGGTGCCCCTGGTCGAGGTGGGCGCGCACGCGGCCGAACACGTCGCGGCGCGCTGCGGCGTCCTTGTCGCCGGCCTTGGCGGCCTTCTCGGCGCGCTGCAGCGCCTTCTCGACGGTGTCGAGGTCGGCCAGCGCGAGTTCGGTGTCGATGGTCTCGATGTCGGCGATCGGGTCGATGCGGCCGGCCACGTGCACGATGTCGCCGTGCTCGAAGCAGCGCACCACGTGGCAGATCGCGTCCACCTCGCGGATGTGGGCGAGGAACTTGTTGCCGAGGCCCTCGCCCTGCGCCGCACCCGCCACCAGGCCGGCGATGTCGACGAACTCGATGGTGGTGGGGATGATCTTCTGCGGCTTGACGATCTCCGCCAGTGCCTGCAGCCGCGGATCCGGCACCGCCACCACCCCGACGTTGGGGTCGATGGTGCAGAACGGGAAGTTGGCGGCCGGGATGCCGGCCTTGGTCAAGGCGTTGAAAAGGGTGGACTTGCCGACGTTCGGGAGCCCCACGATGCCGCACTTGATGCCCATGTCTGACGTGATCCTCGGTGGCGGGCCGGCGGGCCCGTGGCGGCGCGCTCAGGCGCGCCGCGCGCTGTCTTTCGGCGTGTGCAGCCGCTGCATGGCGTCCTCGAAGCGGCCGGCCACCGCCAGCGGGGCGATGTCCAGCGCCGACTCCACCGCGGCATTGATCGCCGCCTCGTCGTCCTTGCCGGGTCGACCGAGCACCCAGGGCGTGACCTGGTCCTTGCGCCCGGGGTGTCCGATGCCGAGCCGCAGGCGATGGAAGCGCCCGTGGCCCAGCTGGCCGATGATGTCGCGCAACCCGTTCTGCCCCCCGTGGCCGCCGTCGAACTTGAGGCGGGCGGTGCCGGGCGGCAGGTCGAGGTCGTCGTGGGCGACCAGGGTCTCCTCGGGGGCGATCTTGAAGTAGCCCTGCAGGGAGACCACCGGCAACCCGCTGTGGTTCATGAAACGCGTCGGCCGGGCCAGCCAGACGGTCCCGCCAGCGATGTCCACCTTGGCGGTTTCGGCGCCATGGCGGGCATCGCGGGTGAGGCGACCGCCGGTGCGGGCCGCCAGCGCGTCGACGAACCAGTAACCGGCGTTGTGCCGGGTCCGTTCGTACTCGGCGCCGGGGTTGCCCAGTCCGACGATGAGGCGCAGGCCGGCCATGGCGACACGGCGCGGCGCCGCCGCCCGGGGGCGGCGGCGCGCGGTCCGTCGGTGCCTTACTTCTTCGGCGCGGCCTTGGCCGGAGCGGCCTTGGCGGGTGCAGCCTTGGCCGGGGCGGCCTTGGCGGCCGGCGCAGCCGCGGGCGCGGCTTCCGCGGCAGCGGCCGCCGGCTCCTCCTCGGCGCGCGCCATCTTGGCGATGGCGACGGCGTGGTCGTGCTCCTTGCCCAGACGCAACTCCGGGATCACCACGCCCGCCGGCAGCGGGATGTCCGAGAGATGCACAATGTCGCCGATCTCAAGCTGCGCGAGGTCGACCTCGATGAACTCCGGCAGGTCCTTCGGCAGGCAGGAGATCGTGACTTCGTTGAGCTCGTGCGTGATCACCGAACCGGCGATCTTGCCGGCCGGCGAAGTCTGCTGGTTGATGAAGTGCAGCGGCACGCGCACGCGGATCGCCTCGTTCTCGGAGACGCGCTGGAAGTCGAGGTGCAGGATCTGCGGCTTGAACGGGTGGCGCTGCATGTCGCGCAGCAGGACCTTCTGCGTCTTGCCCTCGATGTTGAGGTCGAGGATCGCCGAGTAGAACCACTCGTTGTTCGACGCCAGCAGCACCGTGTTGTGGTGGAACTGCAGGTTCACCGGCGCTTCCTTCGCGCCATACAGGATCGCCGGGACCGTGCCGGAACGACGCAGGCGGCGGCTCGCACCTTTGCCTTCGTCCTTCCGCAGTTCGGCGGGGATTTCGTGACGGGTTGCCATGGGATGTCTCTCTTCTCGCGTGTGTGCCTTGCGGCGTGGGCTCCCCCGCGACCAGGGGAGCAATCTTGAAAAGGGCTGAGGGCCGAGGGCTGAGGGGATCGGTGCGCGGGGCTTTCCAGCCCTCAGCCCTTTGCCCTCAGCCCTGCTCTCAATCCACGTACAGCGAACTCACCGACTCGCCGAAGGCGATGCGCCGCATCGTCTCGGCCAGCAGCTCCGCCACGCTCAACTGGCGGATCTTGGGGCAATTCCTCGCCGCTTCCGACAACATGATGGTGTCGGTCACCACCAGTTCGTCGAGCTGCGAACCGGTGACGTTGGCGATCGCCGGGCCCGACAGCACGGGGTGCGTGCAGTAGGCCACCACCTTGCGCGCGCCCGCGCCCTTGAGGGCGGCCGCGGCCGCGCACAGGGTGCCGGCGGTGTCCACGATGTCGTCCACCAGCACGCAGACCTTGTTGGTCACGTCGCCGATGATGTTCATCACCGTGGCCTCGTTCGGACGCGGGCGGCGCTTGTCGATGATCGCGAGGTCCGCGTCGTCGAGCCGCTTGGCGATGGCGCGCGCACGCACCACGCCGCCCACGTCGGGCGAGACCACCAGCAGGTCGCGCGTGCCCTGGTGGCGCCAGATGTCGGCCAGCAGGACTGGCGACGCGTACACGTTGTCCAGCGGGATGTCGAAGAAACCCTGGATCTGGTCGGCGTGCAGGTCGACGGTCAGCACGCGGTCGGTGCCGACCGCGCTGATCATCTTCGCCGCCACCTTGGCGGTGATCGGCACCCGCGCCGAGCGCGGGCGGCGATCCTGCCGGGCGTAGCCGAAGTACGGCAGCACCGCGGTCACGCTGGCCGCCGAGGCGCGCTTGAGCGCGTCGATCAGCACCAGCAGTTCCATGAAGTTGTCGGCGGTCGGGGCGGAGGTCGGCTGGATCACGAACACCTCCTGCCGGCGCACGTTCTCCTCGATCTCGACCTGCACCTCGCCGTCGCTGAAGCGCCCCACCAGGGCCTTGCCGAGCGGCACGCCGAGCTCGCGCGAGATCGCGTTCGCCAGCGGCCGGTTCGCATTGCCGGCGAAGACCAGGATGCCCTCGGTGTTCACGCGCAAGACCCTCGAGTCGGCCAGACCAGCAAAGACGCCGCGACGCGATGGCTGGGGCGGTAGGATTCGAACCTACGCATGCGGGAATCAAAATCCCGTGCCTTAACCAGCTTGGCGACGCCCCAGCGCGAACCGCGGATTCCGATCAGCGTCCCGCGCCGGCGGCGTGCAGCCGGTCCAGCAGCGGGGAGCGGTCGCAAGCCTGCGCGACGAAGGCGCGCCATGGCGACGGACATGCCGCCGCGATGGCCTCGCCTGCCGCGCGGTCGGCGACCGCCGCGAACACGCAACCACCACTTCCCGTCAGGCGCGCCGGCGCGTGCCGACCGAGCCAGGTGAGCGCCGCGTCCACCGCAGGGTGTCGCCGGCGCACGACCGGCTCCAGGTCGTTGCGCGTCGGAGTGCCGTCGAGGAAGCCGCGAATTGTCGTGCGCGGGGTGTTGCGTGTCAATTCGGGGTCCTGGAAGACCGGCCCGGTGGCCACCGGCTCGGCCGGGTCGACCACCACGTAGGCCTGCGGCGGCAGTTCGACCGGCGTCAGGACCTCGCCCACCCCCTCCGCCCAGGCGCTGTGGCCGTGCACGAACACCGGCACGTCCGCGCCCAGCGCCAGGCCGATGCGGGCCAGCCGCGCCGCGCCGAGGCGGGTCCCCCACAGGTGGTCGAGGACGCACAGTACGGTCGCGGCATCGCTGCTGCCGCCGCCGAGCCCGCCGCCGGCGGGAATCCGCTTGGCGACCGCGAGATCGACCCCCAGCGCCGCCCCGCTGGCCCGCTGGAGCGCATGCGCCGCGCGCACGACCAGGTCCTGCTCGGGCGGCAGCCCCGCCAGTCCGGCGTGTCGTTCGACCCGCCCGTCGCGGCGGACGCGGATCGATACCGTGTCGCCGTAGTCCAGCAGGCGGAACACGGTCTGCAGTTCGTGGTAGCCGTCGGCGCGGCGGCCGACCACGTGCAGGAACAGGTTGAGCTTGGCGGGCGCCGGCCAGTGGCTCCAGCCGTCGGCCTCACTCGGCAGCATGCAGGCTCCAGCGTTCGACCGCGATCCGCACTTCGAACGGCGCGCGACGGGCGACCAGGCGGCGCGGCATCGGGATGCCGTCGACCTCGACCCAGGCGCGGTATTCCACCGTCCAACCGTCCTCGCTCAGGCGCTGCGGCAGGCCGTCCGCGCCGGCCGTCCAGCGCGCAGCGCCGCCATCGTGCGCCAGGCCGCGGACCCAGGCCGGCACGCGGGAAACCGGCAGGTGCCAGCCGAGTTCGCGCGCCAGCAGGGCCTCGGCGTCGGCGTCGCGCAGCGGCTGCGGTGCCGCGCCATCGAGCTGGGCGAGCCGGCCGTCCCCGCTCAGCCGCCAACTGCCGCCGGCCACCGGGGCGCGCACCGAGATGTCGTAGAACGCGCCGTCCTGCAGCCATTCCAGGCGCCCGCTGCCGCCCTCCCGACCATCGCTGACCGCGATCCGGCCGACCAGCGACCAGCGCGGCAGCGCGGCGAGCCGCGCGGCGCGCCCGTCATCGAGGACCGCGGCCGCACCCGGGCGCTGCAGCGGACCGGTCGGCGCGCAGGCCGCCAGCAGCAGCGCCGCCATCGCCAGCGCACCCGCGCGCAAGGCGGTCGCCATCAGCGATCCAGGCGACGCTCGGTCTCGACGAGGGTCGCATTGTCGGCCTCGACCTCGCGGCCCTTGGCCCAAGCCGCCCGCGCGCCGTCACGGTCGCCCTTGGCCCACAGCACCTCGCCAAGGTGCGCGGCGATCTCGGCATCGGGCTGCAGTTCGAACGCCCGGCGCAGGTGCTTGAGCGCCTCGTCGAGGTTGCCCAGCCGGTACTGCACCCAGCCCATGCTGTCGATGATGGCCGGCTCGTCCGGCTTGGCGGCGAGCGCCTTGGTGATCAGTTCCAGCGCCTCGGCGTGGCGATCCGTGCGATCGGTCAGGGTGTAGCCGAGCGCGTTCAGCGCATCGGCGTCCTGCGGGTCGAGTTCGACCAGCCGCCGCAGGTCGGCGATGCACTCCTCGACCCGGTCCAGCGCCTCGAACTGCAGGGCCCGCGCGTACAGCAGGCGCCGCTCGTCGGGCAGCACCTTGAGGCCGCGGCCGTAGGCGTCGATCGCGCGCTCCGGCTGTTCGTGGCGCTCGTGCAGCTCGGCCTCCAGCAGGAAGGTGCTGGCGAGGTTGGCGTCGTCGTCGATGCCGGCGCTGCGCAGGCCCTCGAGGTGGGCCAGTGCCGCATCGCGCTCGCCCTTCGCGTCCAGCAGCACGGCGATCCGCAACTGCGCGTCGAACCAGCGCTCGCCGCGCGGCACCGCGCGATACCAGCGCAGCGCGTCATCGCGGCGCTCGCCCAGTTCGGCCAGCTGGCCCAGCAGTTCGACCCGCTCGGCCGGGCGCGGCGGCGGCAGGGCCTCGATCTCGGCGGCGACCTTGGCCAGCAGCGCGGGATCGTCGGCGCGCGCGGCGTACGCGGCGCGCGCGGCCAGCACTTCGTCGTCGGCGTCGATCGCGGCCAGGGTGTCGGCGGCCGGGCCCGGCTCGCCGAGCTCGTTCAGCAGCGCGGCGTAGGTCAGGCGCGTCGACTTGTCCTTGGGCGCCAGCGCGACCGCACGCTCGAAGGCGGCGCGTGCCGCCGCACGGTCGCCGCCGCGCAGGGCGAGGTGGCCCTGCCACAGGATCGCCTGCGCGGACTCCGGGGCGGCCTTCACCGCCGACGCGGCGAGGCGCGCGGCGAGCTCCGGCTGGCGCAGCTGCTGCGCGACCTGGCTCAGCGCCAGCAGGGTGTCCACGCCGCCGGGCAGGTCCGGCGCGGCGGCCAGCGACTCGAGGGCGGCGACCGCGCGCACCGGGTCGCTGCCGCCCAGCAGCACCTGCCCGACCATCCGCCGCGCATCGGCATCGCCGCGCGCGAGCAGCGTGCGCAGCCGCGCCAGCGCGCCCTCGGTGTCGCCGTCGGCCAGCGCCAGCCCGGCCTCGGCCTGCACGATGCCCACCGCGTCGGGCGCCAGCGCCCTCCAGCGGGCCAGCCCCTGGCGCGCCAGGTCCCACTCGCGCGCCACGATCGCGACCCGGGTGGCGTGCTCGGCGATCGCCGGATCGTCGCTGGCTGCCGCCGCGCGGCCGAAGTGGCGCGCCGCAGAGGCCGCCCGGCCGTCCTGCCAGGCGAATTCACCCGCCATCAATGCTGCGGTGACGTCCTTGTCGTCCGAGCGCAATGGCGCCTCGGCGGCCTCGGGCGCCGGCTCGACAGGCGCGCGGGCCGGCGCACCGGCGCACGCGGCGAGCGCCAGCACGGCCATGGGCACGAACCACCGGACAACCTTGATCTGGATCATTTCCGCAACGCTCCGAGGGGCGCCGGGGCGGGAAAATCCCCTTCCGCGGCGCGGATTTCCTTGATCTGGGACGGATGGCGAACCACAATCCGCCAACCTCGCACCCTGCCACCATGACGCTGATCGCCCTCGGACTCAACCACCAGACCGCGCCGGTCTCCCTGCGCGAACGGGTGGCGTTCGACTGCGAGACCGTGCCGCCCGCCCTGCAGGCGCTGCGCGAGGTCGAGGGGGTAGAGGAGATCGCGATCCTCTCCACCTGCAACCGGATCGAGTTGTACGCCAACGTGCGCGAGGGCCGCGAGGCGGCGATCATCGACTGGCTGCACGCGCACCACGGTCTGACCCCGCCGACCCTCGACGAGTTCCTGTACCGGCACGACGGCCCGGCGGCGGTGCGCCACCTGTTCCGGGTCGCCACCGGCCTGGATTCGCTGGTGCTCGGCGAGCCGCAGATCCTCGGACAGGTCAAGGAGGCCTACCACCTCGCGCGCACCGCCGGCGCGCTCGGCTCGCCGCTCGACCGGCTGTTCCAGAACACCTTCGCGGTGGCCAAGCGCGTGCGTACCGACACCCGCATCGGCGCCAACCCGGTATCGGTGGCGTTCGCCGCGGTGCGGCTGGCGCACCAGGTGTTCGCCGACCTCGGCCGCTCCACCGTGCTGCTGGTCGGCGCCGGCGACACCATCGAACTGGCCGCCCGCCACCTCGCCGAAAGCGGGGTCAAGCGCATGCTGGTCGCCAACCGCACGCTGGCCAACGCCGAGTCGCTGGCGGTCCGCTTCGGCGCGCAGGCGATGCCGCTGGCCGACATCCCCGGGCGGCTCGGCGAGGCGGACGTGGTGATCGCCTCCACCGCCAGCCGCGAACCGATCATCACCCGCGCCCACGTCGCCGCCGCGATCAAGGCGCGCCGCCGCAAGCCGATGCTGATCCTCGACCTCGCCGTGCCGCGCGACGTCGAGGCGTCCACCGCCGAGCTCGACGACGTGTTCGTCTACACGGTGGACGACCTCACCGGCGTGATCGAGGAAAACCTGCGCTCGCGGCGCGAGGCCGCGCGCGAGGCCGAGGCCATCATCGACCTGCAGGTCGGGCACTTCATGGACTGGTGCCGGGGCCTCGACGGCCAGGGCCTGGTGCGTGCGGTGCGCGGTGCCGCCGAACGCGAGCGCGACGCGGTGCTGGCGCGCGCGCGCCAGATGCTCGAACACGGCAAGCCCGCCGAGGAAGCGCTGGCCTTCCTCGCCAACACCCTCACCAACAAGCTGATGCACGCACCCAGCGCCAACCTGCGCGCCGCCGCCCTGCGCGGCGATGCCGAGCTGCTGCGCGCCGCCGAGAAGCTGTTCGCCGAGACCAGCGACGCCCGCGCGCGTCCCGAATGACCCCCTCCATCCGCCGCAAGCTGGACGCCCTCGCGGAGCGTCGGCAGGAAGTCGCCTTGCTGCTCGCCGACCCCGCGGTGGTGGGCGACACGGCGCGCTTCCGCGCGCTCTCGCGCGAGTACGCCCGGCTCGACCCGCTGGCGACCGCGCTGGCGGCATACGACCGCGCCGGCACCGACCTCGAAGCCGCGCGTGCGCTGGCCGGCGACGCCGAACTCGGCGCGATGGCCGCGGACGAGGTGTCGGCGCTCGAGGCGCGGCGCGCGACGCTGGAGGCGGAGCTGCAACTGCTGCTGGTGCCGCGCGACCCGCGCGACGACGCCAACATCTTCCTCGAAGTGCGCGCCGGCACCGGTGGCGACGAGGCCGCGATCTTCGCCGGCGACCTGTTCCGCATGTACCTGCGCTACGCGGAGTCGAAGGGCTGGCGGGTCGAGGTGCTGGACGAGAGCGCCGGCGAACATGGCGGCTACAAGAAGGTGGTCGCCCGCATCGAGGGCCACGGGGCCTACTCGCGACTGAAGTTCGAATCGGGCACCCATCGCGTGCAGCGCGTGCCGGCGACCGAAAGCCAGGGTCGGATCCACACCTCGGCCTGCACGGTGGCGATCCTCGCCGAGCCGGAGGAATCCGAAGCGCCGTCGATCAATCCTGCCGACCTCAAGGTCGACACCTACCGCGCCTCCGGCGCCGGCGGCCAGCACGTCAACAAGACCGAGTCCGCGATCCGCATCACCCACCTGCCCTCCGGCATCGTGGTCGAGTGCCAGGACGAGCGCTCGCAGCACAAGAACCGCGCCCGCGCCCTGTCGCTGCTGGCGGCGCGCCTGGCCGAGATCGAGCGCGAAAAGCAGGAGGCGGCGACCAGCGCCACGCGCCGCCTGCAGGTCGGCAGCGGCGACCGCAGCGAGCGCATCCGCACCTACAACTTCCCGCAGGGTCGCGTGACCGATCACCGGATCAACCTCACGCTGTACGCGCTCGACCGGGTGATCGAGGGCGAACTCGACCCGGTCCTCGATCCGCTGGCGCGCGAGCACCAGGCCGACCAGTTGAAGCTGTTGACGGACGCCGCATGAGCGACGCGACCGACGAGGTGCTGTCCCGCGCGCGCGACGACCTGTCGCGCGGCGACCCGCGCGCCGCGATGCTGGGACTCACCCGCGCGCTGGCGGCGCAGCCGACGCGCGACGCGCTGTGGGTCGAACTCGGCCGCGTCTACCTCGCGATCGGCCGCCCGGACCAGACGCGCGCGGCGCTGGAGCGCGCGCTGACGCTGGCACCGCAGCGCGCCGCGGCCTGGCACCTGCTCGGCCTGGCCCTGCATGCGGAGGGACGCCACGCGGAGGCGATCGACGCCCTGCGGCGCGCGCTGGCGCAGAACGATGCGGTCCCGGCGTTCCGCGTGGCGCTGGCCGGCGCCCTGCTCGACGCCGGCGACGCCGCGGCGGCGGCCGACGAAGCGACCCGCGCGGCACGCGAGTCGCCGCACGATCCCGAGGCCCCGTTCGTGCGCGGCACCGCGCTGGCGGCGGCGGGCCGGCACGGCGAGGCAGCCGACGCGTTCGCCGCCGCGACCGCGATCGACCCCGGCCACGCGCGCGCGCACCACAA
>JAJTHZ010000230.1 GCA_021299185.1 Lysobacteraceae bacterium
AAGAGCCCGACGAGGGCTCGATTACCTTCGACGGCATCGACGTGCTACGCGACAAGGATGCCGTGCGCCGCACGCTGGGCTACATGCCGCAGGACTTCGGCGTCTACCCGAAGGTGAGCGCCGAGGACCTGCTGGACCACTTCGCCGCGCTCAAGGGCTACGCCGCGCGCAAGGAGCGCCGCGAGGTGGTCGAATCCCTGCTGCGGCAGACCAACCTGTGGGAGGCGCGCAAGCGCAAGCTCGGCACCTACTCCGGCGGCATGCGGCAGCGCTTCGGCATCGCGCAGGCCCTGATCGGCAACCCGCGCCTGGTGATCGTCGACGAGCCCACCGCCGGCCTCGACCCGGAGGAGCGCAACCGCTTCCTCAACCTGCTCAGCGCGATCGGCGAGCAGGTGGTGGTGATCCTGTCGACCCACATCGTCGAGGACGTGACCGACCTCTGCCCGCGGATGGCGATCATCAACCGCGGCACGGTGCTGCTCGCCGGCCGCCCGCAGGAAGCGATCGACGCGCTCACCGACCGGGTGTGGAAGGCCACGGTCAGCAAGGCCTCGCTGGCCGACTACCAGGCGCGCTTCAATGTGCTGTCGACGCGCCTCGTGGGCGGCCAGCCGGTGATCCACGTCTACGCGGAGTCGCAGCCGGAGGCGGGCTTCTCGAAGATCGCGCCGGACCTCGAGGACGTGTACTTCCAGCGCCTGCGCCAGCACGCGCAGGCCGCCTGAGGACGCGCCCCGATGTTCGGCGAGTTCTTCCGCTTCGATCTGCGCTACCAGCTGCGCTCGCCCCTGCTGTGGCTGGTGGCCGTGGTGTTCGGCCTGCTGGCCTTCGGCGCCACGTCCTCCGACGCGGTCCAGGTCGGCAGCGCGATCGGCAACGTGCACCGCAACGCACCGACCGTGATCGCCAACCTGCTCGGCGCGTTCAGCCTGCTGGGCCTGTTCCTGATCGTGCTGTTCATCGCCAACGGCCTGCTGCGCGACCACGAGTTCGGCACCGCGGAGCTGTTCTTCGCCACCCCGATGCGCAAGGCCGATTACCTGTTCGGCCGCTTCGCGGCGGGGCTGCTGGCGTGCCTGGTGATCTTCGCCGGGGTGGCGATCGGCATGATCGCCGGCCAGTTCATGCCGTGGATCGACCCCAAGCGGCTGGGTGCGTTCTCGCTCGATCCTTTCCTGTGGTCGTTCGGTGTGCTGGTGCTGCCGAACCTGCTGTTCGGCGGCGCGCTGCTGGCACTGCTGGCCGCGGTCACGCGCAGCCTGCTGATGGTCTACGTCGGCATCCTCGCCTTCTTCGTGCTGTGGATCGTCGCCGGCAACCTGACCCGCGAGATCGACAACGCCTGGGTCGCCGCACTGATCGACCCGTTCGGCCTGCGCGCGATGGGTCGCGTGGTGCGCTACTGGTCGGTCGAGGAACGCAACACCCGCCTGCCCGAGATGGCCGGCTACCTGATCGCCAACCGCGCGCTGTGGGGCGCGGTCGCGCTGGCCCTGCTGGCGGCCACTTTCGCGCTGTTCAAGCCGATGCGGACGGGCACGGGCGGCAAGCGACGCCGCAGGTCGTCCACGGACGCAGCGGCAGCAGCGGCAGCCACGGCAGCCGACATCGTGGTGCTCGGCGACATGGGCACGCTGGCGCGTGGCGACACGCGCGCCGACGGCGTGCCGCGCGGCGGCGATGTGCCCGTCACGGTGTCGAGCACGGTGACGGCCCACCCGCCGCGCCGCTTCGACCTGCGCACCGCGCTGGCGCAGTTCTGGCGCCTGCTGAAGTTCGACACCTGGGGCGTGCTGCGCAGCGTGCCGTTCCTGGTGATGCTGATCTTCGGCGTGGTGAACTTCACCGGCGGGGCGCAGTTCGTCGATTCCCTGTTCGGCACCAAGGTCTATCCGGTCACCTACCTGATGCTGGAGGCCCTGCAGGGCAGCATGGCGTTCTTCCTGTTCCTGATCGTGACCTTCTACGCCGGCGAACTGGTGTGGAAGGAGCGGCAGGCGAAGATCAGCGACGTGTCCGACGCGCTGCCGGTGCCCGACTGGGTGCCGCTGGCGGCCAAGTGCGGCGCGGTGCTGGCGGTGGTGGCGGCGTTCGGCGCGGTGGGCGTGCTCGCCGGCATGGGCTTCCAGCTGCTGCGCGGCTACACGCACTTCGAGCCCGGGGTTTACGCCGCCTCGATCGCGATCGGCTCGGTCCCGTTCGTGCTGATGGGCCTGCTGGGCGTGGCGGTGCAGGTGTTCACGCACAACAAGTTCCTCGGCTATCTGGTCGTGATCCTGGTCTATGTGTCGCAGCTGGTCCTCGGCCTGCTCGACGTCGACCACAACCTGCTGCAGTTCGGCGGCGCGCCGATCGCGCCGTACTCCGACATGAACGGGTTCGGCCACTACCTGGTGGGTTGGGCCTGGTTCACCGTCTACTGGCTGCTGTTCGTCGGCGCCCTGCTGCTGCTGGCCTCGGCGTTCTGGGTGCGCGGCACGGCACCATCGGGCCGCGAGCGGCGGCGCCAGGCCGCCGCCCGGCTGCGTGGGCCGCTGGGTGCGGCGCTGGCCGCGACCGTCGCCGTCTGGGCCGGGGTCGGCGGCTGGGTGTTCTGGAACACCAATGTGGTCAACGACTATGTGTCCGGCGATACCTTGCTCGACCAGCAGGCCCGCTACGAGCAAGAGTACGCGCAGTATGCCGGCCTGCCGCAGCCGCGCATCGTGGCGGTGGACACCGACGTCGACATCCGCCCGGAAACGCGCAGCGCCACCATCCGCGGCACCTACCGGCTGGTGAACCGGCACGCGGTGCCGATCGAGGCCTTCCACGTGCTGACCCTGTCGCAGGTGGAGCTGGTGTCGATCGACTTCGCACCGCACGAACTGGAGCGCTTCGACGAACCGCTCGGCTACCGCATCTATCGCCTGGACGAGCCGATGGCGCCCGGCGCGGAGATGACCCTGCGCTTCGAGGTGCGCGGCGGCGAACGCGGCTTCGGCAACAACGTGCTGCAGACCCAGGTGGTCCGCAACGGCACCTTCTTCAACTCGAGCGTGCTGCCGTCGTTCGGGTACGACCGCGGCAGGCAGATCGTCGACCGCAACGAGCGCCGCAAGCGCGGGCTCGGCGAGGTGCCGCGGATGGCGAAGCTGGAGGACGAGGCGGCGCGCGCCAACACCTACATCAGTGACGACGCCGACTGGATCGACTTCCGCACCAAGGTCTGCACCGCGCCCGACCAGATCGCGCTGGCGCCGGGGTACCTCGAGGCCGAAACGAACGAGAACGGCCGACGCTGTTTCGCCTACGCGATGGACCGCCCGATGCTGCCGTTCTACGCCTGGCTGTCGGCGCGGTGGGAGGTGAAGAAGGATTCCTGGAACGGGATCCCGGTCGAGGTCTACTACCACAAGACCCACCCCTACAACGTCGACCGCATGATCGAGGCGGCCAAGGATTCGCTCGACTACTTCACCACCCACTTCACGCCCTACCAGAACAAGCAGGTGCGGATCATCGAGTTCCCGCGCTATGCGCGCTTCGCGCAGAGCTTCGCCAACACCATCCCGTTCTCCGAGAGCATCGGCTTCATCGCCGATCTGCGCGACAAGGACGCGATCGACTACGTCTACTACGTGACCTCGCACGAGGTCGCGCACCAGTGGTGGGCGCATCAGGTGATCGGCGCCGACGTGCAGGGATCGACCGTGCTCAGCGAGTCGCTGTCGCAGTATTCGGCGCTGATGGTGATGGAGAAGAAGTATGGCCGCGAGAAGATGCGCCGCTTCCTCAAGTACGAACTGGACCGCTACCTCGGCGACCGCGTCGGCGAACTGGTGGAGGAAGTGCCGCTGTACCGGGTCGAGAACCAGCAGTACATCCACTACAACAAGGGCTCGCTGGTGTTCTACCGCCTGCGCGAGGAGATGGGCGAGGAAGCGCTGAACCGCGCGCTCAAGCGCTACCTGGAGGACAAGGGTTTCCAGCAGCCGCCCTACACCACCTCGGCGGAGCTGCTCGACTACATCCGAGCCGAAGCGCCGGCCGAGGCGCAGGCGGTGATCACCGACCTGTTCCAGAAGATCACGTTCTACGACAACCGCGTGGTCGAGGCCAAGGCGACCCGCCGCGAGGACGGCCGCTGGGACGTGGCGCTGTCGCTGAAGGCGGCCAAGATCTACAGCGACGGGATCGGCAAGGAGACGCCGGCGGCGATCGACGACATGGTCGAGGTGGGTGTGTTCGCGCGCGCACCGGGCGCGTCCGAGGCCGAGGAGAAGGTTCTGTTCCTCGAGCGCCGGCGGATCACCGAGGCGGAGCCGGTCATCACCGTGACGGTGGACGAGGAACCCTACGAGGTCGGCTTCGATCCGTACAACAAGCTGATCGACCGCGTGCCGTCCGACAACCGCAAGCGGGTGGAGGTGGCGGCGCCCTGAGCCGCTACGGCGCCGGCATCTGGGCGAGGAACAGGGCCAGCGATTCGACCTCGGCCTCGCTCAGGCGGAACATCCGCGCGCCGGTGCCGGTCGGCGGGTGGTAGCGGTCGCCGCGCGAGAATGCACGCAGTTGGCGCGCGAGGTAGACCGGGTTCTGGCCGGCCGTGCGCGGGATCACCTCGGTGCCGGTGAAGCCGGCGCCGTGGCAGGCCGCGCACTGGAAGCGATCGACCAGCTGCGCGCCTTCGGCCACCCGCGCCGGGTCGGCCGCGAAGCGCCACGCGCCCCACGGCTGGCGCGAGAACCAGTCGGCCAGGGCCTCGATGTCGGCATCGTCGAGGTCCTGCGCGATCTGGTCCATCGGGAAGGCCCGGCGGTGCTTCTCGCGGAAGTGGGTCAATTCCATGCGCAGGTAGGCCGCGTGCTGGCCTTCGAGTTGCGGCACCGAGGTGCGCTGGTACTCGCGCGCGTGGCATTCGATGCAGGCGGCCGCGGCCGGCGGTGGTTCCGCGGCGGCGGCCGCGCCGTGCATCGCGCAGAGCAGGATCAGGACGGGTACGGTTCGCATGGCGCGTCTCCTCGGCGGGTCACGATGCGGCGGCGCGCAGGGCCTGCGACACCAGCCGTGCCTCGATCTTCTCCTGCAGCGAGCGCGGCGACGCCAGCCCCAGCCGCGCCAGCAACGGCGCGTGCGCGGGATCGGGCGCGCCACCGGCCAGCGCGCCGAGGACGGCGCGCAGGCGCCCGCCGCGGGTGGCGGTCGCGGCCTTCAGGCGCTTGAGTGCGGGCAGGATCTTCAGCTCGTCGGCGTCGAAATCGCTGCCGAACGGGAACACCGGGAAGTCGCCGCGCAGGCGGTGCGCGCGCAGCGCGTCCTCCAGCATGGCCGGCGTGTTGCGCCGCCAGGCATCGGGGACCACGAAGTCGCGCGCCAGCTTGCCGGCCGCCTTCGCGCGCGCGGCGAGTCGTCGATGAAGCGCGCGTCGCAGATCGCCAGCGTGCGCTGCACGACCTCCTCGTCGGTGCAGCCGCGCAGGTCGGCCACGCCGTACTCGGTCACCAGCAGGTCGCGCAGGTGGCGCGGGATGGTGGCGTGGCCGTAGTTCCAGACGATGTTCGACACCACGCCCGCCGCCGTCTCGCGGGTGGCGCGCAGCATCATCGTGGAACGTCCGTCGTCCAGCGCATGCGCCATCGCCACGAAGTTGTACTGCCCGCCGACCCCGCTGACCACCTGGCCGTCGGCCAGCGCATCCGACACCGCGGCGCCGAGCAGGGTGTGCATCATGCAGGTGTTGAAGAAACGTGCCTGGTGGCGCTGCGCGACGTCGAGCGCCTCGCGGCCGCCGTAGAGTTCGTTGATCCACGACACGCGGGTCATGCACAGGCCGTCCCAGTCGTCGCCGGCCAGCCCGCGCAGCCAGTCCTGCAGGTCGCGCGTGCCGAGCCAGAACGCGCCGTGCAGGTAGCGCCCGCCGCGCAGGCGGCGGCCGGCGATGCGCGCCGACAGCAGGGCGCGATGGCCGCGATCGAGCAGGTCGGCGCCCACCGTAGTCCCGTCGGCGAGCTGCAGCATTCCGTCGCGCACGCGCGCGCCGTCGTCGAGCAGCCCGAAGCGGACCAGCCAGTCCACCGACGGTGCGTCCAGCGGGCTGGCCACCACGCCCGCCTCGATCAGCCGGTCGAGGGTGGCGCCATCGGCGACCTCGCCGACATGGCCCGCGTTGAGCAGGCGCTGCAGCGCCAGGTCGTCGTACACGCGGCGGGTGAGGATGCCGGCCCGGCGCAGGTGCATGAAGCCGTCCATCACCATCTCGCTGGCGCCGTACAGGCCGCGCGCGAAGGATTCCTCGCCGCCGATCGCCGCCAGGTGCGGCGGCAGCGGCCCGCCGCGCAGGCGCGACAGCGCGTCGCGCCAGCGGTCGTTGTGCCGATGGCGCAGCAGCAGCGCGTGCACCAGCGCGTCCGACAGCGCGCCGATGCCGATCTGCAGGGTGCCGCCGTCGCGCACCAGGGTCGACGCGTGCAGCCCGAGCGCGTACTCCGCCAGTTGCACCGGCTCGCGCGGCAGCGCGAACAGGCGGTGGTCGTTGCCGGGCTCGTCGAGCACCGCGTCGAAGAAGTCCGCGCCCACCTCGGCGTCGTGGCCGAGGAAGGGCATCCGCGGGTGGACGACCGCCACCCGGTAGGGCATCGGGGCACCGGCCGCGGCGAGGCGTTCGAGCAGGTCGCGCGTGGTGTCGGTGTTGCTCGACAGGCTGAGCCGGTCGCCGCGCCGGGCGACCTGCTGCAGCAGCACGGTGGGCCCGCGCGCGGCGACCTCGCGCGCGACGTGGGTGTAGTTGATCGAGGCGTAATGGCGCTGCGCATGCTCGTTGCCGAGCATCGAGGCCGACTGCATGTAGAACTCGATGATGCGGATGTTGGGCGGCAGGCGCCCGGCGCGCAGGTCGTCGATGTAGGCCAGGTCGGGGTAGTCGGCGCCGAACTGGCGCTCGATGAAGGGGCCGGCGAAGCGGCCCTCCAGGCCGCCGCGGCGCGCGGGCCGCGCCAGCGAGAGCGCCGTGTACAGCGTCAGCGACAGCGCGGGATCACCGGCGACCCGCCGGTACAGCGCGTTGAGCAGGCGGTTCGGCTTGCCGAGCCCGAGCGGCGCGCAGGCCACGACCGCCGGGCCCGCGCGGGCCACGATGCGCTCGACGCAGGCGTCGATCTCGGTGAAGCGTTCGGCGACGTGCATGCAGGGCCCTCCGGGGCCCCGATGCTAGCGCGCCGCCATTGCGCGCCGGCTTGACCGCGGTCAAGCGGCGCCGGCGCGGCGCTCAGGGTGCGACGCGGATCAGGTCGAAGCGCTGGCCGGGGGCGATCTCGGCGGCGATCGCCGACTCCAGGCGGTCGAGCTCGACCAGCCGCGGGCAGAACGCTTCGGCGCGCGCCTCCAGCGCCTTGGCGCGGCCTTCGACGCGGGATTCGATCTCGCGCTCCATGCGTTCGGCGCGCGCCTCGAGTTCCTTCGCCGCCGCCTCGTCGCCCGACAGCGCGACCCTGACCGCGGTGCCGACGATGTCGCCAACCAGGGCCGGGGCCAGTTGCGCCACCGCCTCCTCGACCAGGCGCTCGACCTCGGCGTCGCTCCAGCCACGCCCGGCGAACGCGTCCTCGACCTTGCGGCGGGCGATGATGCGCGCGGTGGCGAGCTTCTCGGCGGTGGCCGCGTAGCCCGCGTCGTCGGCCGGGGCGAAGGTGCGCGCGACCTCGTCGACCGCGGCGAACGCGATCTCGATCGCCTCCAGCGCGATCGCCATCGCCTCCGGCAGCAGTTCGCGCACGCTGGCCTCGTAGTCGCGCAGGCGACGGCGGTCCTCGGCGCTCAGCGCGACCTCGCGGCCGTCGACTTGCAGGCGGCCGTCGGACAGGGACAGACGCGCCGGCGTCGCATCGCCCTCGCGGGTGAAGGCCAGCGCCTCGCGCGTCAGCGCCACGCCCCAGCCGGTGGCCAGGTCGCAGTGTTCGAGGCTCACGTCGGTGCCCGCGCCGGCGGTGGCGCAGGAGGTGGCGAGGACGGCGGCGAGGGCGATACGACGCAGCATGGCGGGACTCCGGGGCGGTGGATCGATGCGGCTTCCGATGCGGCGGCCGCGCAAAGGGTTTAGCGCAAGCACGAAGCACGCGCCATGCGTGACTTCCGGCAGGGTCCCATCACGTCGGGCGCACGGTTCGGTCACCGCGGCGCGACGCGCGATGCATACGCTGCGCGGCGTCCGTCATGGGGAGACTGGCTCCAACCCCACCAGGAGAGCAACACGAACATGAACAAGATCAGCACTGCCCTCGTCCTCGCGCTCGCGCTGGCCGCGCCGGGCGCTGCATCCGCCGAAGGCTTCTCGGTCCGCCTCGGCTACCTCAACGTCAATCCGGATTCCGACAACGGTCGCCTCGCCGGCGCCTACGACGTCGAGGTCGAGTACGACTGGAGCGCCACCATCGGTGCCTCGTACTTCGTCACCGGGAACATCGCCATCGACGTGCAGACCGCGCTGGCGAAGTTCAAGCACGACCTGAAGCTCACCGGTGGCGCGACCGGCCTGCCGACGCTCAACGATGCCAACCTGGTCGGCGTCGAGCACCGCCCGACCACCATCCAGGCGCAGTGGCACTTCGCGCCGGGCGAGCAGTTCGGCCCGTACATCGGCGCCGGCTACGGCTGGACGTCGATCAGCGTCGCGCGCAACCAGACCGGGCTGGGCACGCTGGACACCGACCGCGCCGACGGCTTCACCGCCGAGGGCGGCCTCGACGTCAACTTCGACAACGGCGTGTTCGTGCGCGGCAGCGTGCAGTACCTGAAGTTCGAAACCGACGTCACGCTCGGCGGCGCCGGCATCGGCACGGTCGAGGTCAACCCGTGGATCTACGGCGTGCAGGTCGGTTATCGCTTCTGATCGGCCAAGGTACCGCGGCCGCCCCTGCGTCGGGCGGCCGCGGTGCGGCGATGCTCAGGCATCGAGCAGTTCCTGGAACACGTAGTGCTCCAGGATCAGGCGGTCCGCCGGCGGCAGTTCGCCGAACTCGAGGCCATAGTGCGCCTTGCCGGGCGCCGCGTTCTGGGTCGCGATGCTGCGCACCACCGCCGGCAGCGACAGCGTGCGTTCCTCGCCGACGGCGGGCAGCCGCAGCGCGATGCGCAGGATGATGCCGCGATCGAACAGCCCGGCGGCGGCCTCCAGCCGCATGCCGCTGGCCGACAGGTTCTGGCACAGGCCCGGCAGGGTGCCGATGATCTCCGCGTCGTCGCGGCTGGCCGCCACGATCAGCCGCGTCTCCACCCGCGCGTGGCGGCGCAGGACCTTCATCTGCACCGCGTCCGGATAGCCGAGGTGGATGTACGGGTACGGCGCGAAGCAGACCTTCTGCACCAGGGCGCTGAACGCGCCGAGGTCGTTGCCGGCGACCACCTTGGCCTGCACCAGTTCACCCTCACGGAACGGCACCACCGCGCCCTGCGCGTTGACCGCGGACACCATCACGGTGCCGCCGTCGAGCCAGCCCATCAGCCGCAGCGCGACCCGGGGCCGGCCGGCGCTTTCGCCGAGGAAGTCGAAATGCAGCACGGTGCCCGGCTGCAGCTTGAGTTGCGCGAAGGGCTTCTCGATGCCGACCGGTTCCGGGGCAGGCTCCGGCCGGGCAGGCGCGGCAGGGCCCGGGTCGCCCCCCCGTCCTCCCCCGGCGGCCCCGGAATCGGCCACGTCGATGTAGAGCCCCATCTCGTTGAGGGCGGCCAGCGCACGCTCGCTGTCGACCACCTCACCCGCGCGCAGCAGCAGGCGGCCGTGCACGTCGAAGATGGGGAACGGGGCGGGAACACCGACCTTCAGGTCGCTGCGGCGCACGGGCACGAGCTCGCGCTGGCGGCGCGCGAGCCGCGCGGCACCCAGATCAGCCGGAGGGGTCATCCCTGTGCGCATCATGTGCACAGCATCGGCCGCGACCCCACCGGACTTTAGCCCACCACCCGCGCTGGCCGTCCCGGGGCGAGGCCCGGCGGCAGCGCAGGACCCCGGCGCCGGGGTCAGCGACCCGCCACCAGCACCGGGCGGGGCGGGCGGGCGTCCGCCCGCATGCTGAACGCCACCGCGCGGTCCAGCGCCCGGGCATGGCGTTCGATCGCCGCCTGCGCGCGCAGGTCGAGCCCGCGGCGCGCGGCCTGTTCGCTCAAGCGGCGGTACGACGTGCGGTACTCGGCGAAGGCGCTGGGCGCGCCGGCGAGCATGCGCACCTCGCGCTCGCGAAGGCCGGCCTCGGCGGCCAGTTCGCGCACGCCGTGCGCGGGACCCGCGGTGGCGGCGCCGGCGGCGCACAGGGCGAAGAGCAGTGCGGGGAGTCGCAAGTTCATGATCGTCTCCTTCGGATCGAGGTCCGCGCGCACCGTGGGGAGTGCGGTGCGCCGCGGTGGGACCATCCCACCACGGGGAAAGATGCGCGGCGCGTGCCCGAAGTCGCTGTGACCGATGGCACGCATGACTTCCGGCGCGGCCGTCAGACAGGCAGCGCCCTGAAGGTCGCCACCAGCACGTCGCGGTGCGCCGGGCGCGCGGCATCGAGCGGCACCACCGGGGTGACGCCGTGGAAGCAGCGCCGGTCGTCGACCAGCGCGGCGTCGAAGGGATCCACCAGGGTGAAGGCGCCGATCTCGCGCCGCGCGAGGTCGTGGATGGTGGTGGTGCCGGCGGCGATGTTGGTCCGCCGCACCATCAGCACGAGCACCCAGTCGACGCCGTCGCGGTGCACGCCCTCGGGTGTCGGCTTGCCCGCCGTGCCGGCGCCGGCTTCGATGCGGAACTGGTGCAGTTCGACCCGCCACGTCGTGGACGGCGCCGACAGCGCGGCGAACAGGCGGTGCGCCGCCGCGAGCACCGTGCGCAGCGTGGCGCCGTCGCGCACCGCGGGCGCGATCGGTTCGAACCAGCGCTCGATGCCGCCGTGCAGCGGGTTGTAGTCAAGCGTCTGGTAGTGCGGCTGCCGCGGCAGCGCGGACCAGGCGCCGTCGGCAGCCATGTGCAGCACGGCATGGCGCCGTCGGCGATAGCGACCGGCATCCGCCATGTAGGGATCGACGTGCAGGTCGTCCCAGGACGCGACGAAGGCCGGCCAGTCGTCGAGCGCGCCCGCGCGGGCCAGCGCCGGGCGCACTTCGGCGGCCGGCGCGAAGGCGAAGCCCTCGTCGCGCAGTGCCGCGCGCCAGGCGTCGAAACCGGAGGTGGGTCGTGCATCCATCCGGCCAGCGTAGCGTCCGCGCGGTGGATGCGCCATGCGACAATGCGTGCTTTCGACGACGGCGCCGCGCCTGCCATGAGCACCAACCACGAGCTGTTTTCCCGCGCCCGCGACCTGCTGCCCGGCGGCGTCAATTCGCCGGTGCGTGCCTTCAAGTCGGTCGGCGGTGAGCCGTTCTTCACCGCGCGCGCCGAGGGCCCCTACCTGTGGGACGTGGAGGGCAAGCGCTACATCGACTACATCGGCTCCTGGGGCCCGATGATCGCGGGGCACTCCCACCCGAAGGTGCTGGCGGCGGTGGTCGAGGTCGCGCGCCACGGCCTGTCGTTCGGCACGCCCAACCCGCTCGAGGTGACGATGGCACAGCGCCTCACGCGCATCGTGCCGGGGCTGGAGATGGTGCGGATGGTCAATTCCGGCACCGAGGCGACGATGGCGGCGATCCGCGTCGCGCGCGGCTTCACCGGGCGCAACCGGATCGTGAAGTTCGAGGGCTGCTACCACGGCCACGGCGACGCCTTCCTGGTCAAGGCCGGCTCGGGCGTGATGACGCTGGGCCTGCCCGACTCGCCCGGCGTGCCCAAGGCGCTGGCCGACCTCACGGCCACCCTGCCCTACAACGACTTCGCGGCGGCGGAAACGCTGTTCGCCGAGATCGGCGGCGACGTCGCGGCGCTGATCATCGAGCCGGTGGTGGGTAACGCGAACTGCATCCTGCCGAAGCCGGGCTATCTGCAGCACCTGCGCGATCTGTGCACGCGCCACGGCGCGCTGCTGATCTTCGACGAGGTGATGACCGGTTTTCGCGTGGCGCCGGGCGGCGCGCAGCAGCTGTACGGCGTGCGCGCCGACCTCGCGACCTTCGGCAAGGTGATCGGCGGCGGCATGCCGGTCGGCGCCTACGGCGGGCGGCGCGACATCATGTCGCAGGTCGCCCCGGCGGGGCCGATCTACCAGGCCGGCACGCTGTCCGGCAATCCGGTGGCGATGGCAGCAGGTTTGGCGCAGCTCGACCTGATCGAGCAGCCCGGCTTCCACGCCGACCTCGAGCGGCGCACGCACGCGCTGTGCGACGGGCTGGAGGCCGCGGCCGCGCGGGCGGGCGTGCCGTTCACCACCAACCGCGTGTGCGGCATGTTCGGCCTGTTCTTCAGCGCCAAGAAGGTGGAGACGTTCGCCGACGCCACGCAGTGCGACGTGGCGATGTTCCGCCGCTTCTTCCACGCCATGCTCGAGCGCGGCGTGTACCTGGCGCCCAGCGCCTACGAGGCGGGATTCATTTCGGCCGCGCACTCGGAGTACGACATCGCCGACACGGTGGCGGCCGCGGAGGAATCCTTCCGCGTCGCGAAGGCGGGCTGACATGGCATCGCGCGAGGGCCTGCACCCGCACACGCTCGCCGTCCACGCCGGCGGCGAGCCCGATCCCGCGACCGGCGCGATCGCCGCCCCGATCCACCTGTCGACCACCTTCCGCCACGGCCCCGCCGGCGAGAGCGAGGCCGGCTACGAGTACGTGCGCGGGCCGAACCCGACCCAGGACCGCCTGGAGGCCGCGCTGGCCGCGATCGAGGGCGCTCAAGGCGCGCTCGCCTTCGCCAGCGGCATGGCCGCGATCGACCACGTGTTCGCCGACCTGCCGCCGGGCTCGCACGTGCTGCTGCCCGACGACTACTACCACGGCGTGCGCGCGCTGGCGCGCGAGTTCCTGCCCGCGCGCGGGATCACCACCACGATGGTCGACCAGACCGATGTGATGGCGGTGGTGGCGGCGCTGACGCCCGCCACACGGATGATCTGGGCCGAGACGCCGTCCAACCCGCAGTGCCGGGTCGCCGACCTGGAAGCGCTGGCGGCGCTGGCTCACGCTCACGATGCGATCCTCGCCGTCGACTCCACCTTCGCCAGCCCCGCGCTGCAGAACCCGATCGCGCTCGGCGCCGACGTGGTGATGCATTCCACCACCAAGTACATCGGCGGCCACAGCGACGTGCTCGGCGGCGCGCTGTGCTTCGCCCGCACCGACGAGCGCTTCGAGCGCATCGCGCGCCGGCGCTACATCCAGGGCGCGGTGATGGCGCCGTTCAACGCCTGGCTGACCCTGCGCGGCATCCGCTCGCTGCCGGCGCGCATGGCCTGGCACTGCCGCAACGCGCGCGCGGTGGCTGAATTCCTCGTCGCGCATCCGGCGGTGGAAGCCGTGCACTGGCCGGGCCTGCCGACCCACCCGCAGCATGCGCTGGCGACGAAGCAGATGCGCGATTACGGCGCCATGCTGTCGGTGCGCATCCGCGGCGGTCGCGACGCCGCGCTGGCCTTCGCCGCTTGCCTGCAGCTGTTCACCAACGCGACCAGCCTCGGCGGCGTGGAGAGCCTGGTCGAGCATCGCGCGTCCGTCGAGGGCGCGAATCGCGTCTCGCCGGAGAACCTGCTACGGATCTCGGTCGGCCTGGAGCATGCCGACGACCTGGTCGCCGACCTGCGGCAGGCGCTCGCATGAGCTGCCGCGCAGCGCGCAGGCGGCGCGCGCCGCCGCGCCGTCACTCCCGGATGAACACGCTCTGGTTCGCGGTCGCCGCATAGAAGCGGAACCAGCGCGGCAGTTCCGTGACCAGGCGCGTGGGGCCGGGCCAGGACGGCACGTCGTCGAACACCACCAGTCCGCCGCGCACCACGTGCGGCGCCCAGTGCTCGAAGTCGGCGCGCACGCCTTCGTAAGAGTGGTCGGCGTCGACGTGCAGCAGGCCGATCGAGGTGCCACGATCCCAGCGCCGCGCGGCCTGCAGCGTGGTCATGCGCCACGGCTCCACCTGCCCTCGAGCCCGAGCCCGCGCAGGTTGGCACGGAACTCCTCGAACAACTGGTCGGGGCCGTAGCCGGCGAGCAGTTTCGCGTGCTCGGGCTCGTTCGTCGTGCCCGCCCAGGTGTCCACCGCGACCATGCGCCCGGCCCCGCGGTCGCGCAGGCCGTGGGCCAGCCAGGCCGTCGAGCGGCCCTTCCAGGACCCGAGTTCCACCACCGACGGCGTCGGCGCGATGTAGCGCGCCAACTGGTACAGCACGCCGCCGTCATTGGGATCGAGCCAGCCATCGATGGCGTTGATGGCGGGTCCGATCTCGGCGAGCCGCGCGCGTACCGCCTCCTTGTCGACCGCCGGCGCACCGGCCCTTGGGGTGTTCATTCGGGTCTCCTCAGAGGAACAGGTCGGTCAGCAGGGGCTGCGAGGGATCGACCGCGTAGCGGTCGAAGTCCATGACGCCGGCCTCGCGCAGCACGTCCTCGTCGATCAGGAAGCGGCCGCTGCGTGCCCGCGCGGGCGTGGCGAGCACGGCGTGCGCGGCGTCGGCCATGATCTCCGGCGTGCGGCAGCGCGCGGGATCCACGCCGGGGATCATCGCCAGCGCGGCGGTGCGGATGACGGTCCGCGGCCACAGCGCGTTGACCGCCACACCGCGCTCGCGGAACTCCTCCGCCATCCCGAGCACGCACTGGCTCATGCCGTACTTGGCCATCGTGTAGGCGACATGCGGCCCGAACCACTTCGGGTCCATGTTGAGCGGCGGCGAGAGGGTCAGGATATGCGGGTTGGCCGCGCGCAGCAGGTGCGGCAGGCAGGCCTGCGAACATAGGTAGGTGCCGCGCACGTTGACCCCGAACATCAGGTCGAAGCGCTTCATCGGCGTGTCCAGCGTGCCGGTGAGGGAGATCGCGCTGGCGTTGTTGACCAGGATGTCGATCCCGCCGAACCGCTCGACCCCGGCATCGACGGCTGCGCGCACGTCGGCTTCCTCGCGGATGTCGCACTTGACCGCCAGCGCGCGCCCGCCTGCGGCCTCGATCTCGGCCGCGGCGGTGTGGATGGTGCCCGGCAACTTGGGGTTGGGGACGTTGCTCTTGGCCGCGATCACCACGTTCGCGCCATCGCGCGCGGCGCGCAGCGCGATGGCCAGGCCGATCCCGCGCGAGGCGCCGGTGATGAACAGGGTCTTGCCGGCCAGCGGGGCGGACATGGGTCACTCCTCGGAGAGGGCTCGATTCTAGCCGACGTTGCCGCGGCGCTTCGATGATGCAGGCTGGGTGGGAGCCGGTTTACCGGCGATCGCTCTGCCCAAGCCTCATCGCAAGGCCTGTCGCCGGTGGAACCGGCTCCCACAAGCGGGGCGCGCGGCTGCTGTAGGAGCGCTGCGTGCAGCGCGAGCGTCGTGCCGCAAGATCGAAAAGCACGCGCCGCTCCCACAGGGCTCCGGCCTGGCCGCGGCGCTTCGATGATGCAGGCTGGGTGGGAGCCGGTTTACCGGCGATCGCTCTGCCCGAGCCTCATTGCAAGGCCTGTCGCCGGTGGAACCTGCTCCCACAAGAGGGGCGCGCGATGGTTGTGGGAGCGCTGCGTGCAGCGCGATGGTCGTGCCGCAAGATCGATCGGAAGACGCGAAGTGCGCTTCAACGCACTCCTGCACATCGGCGGTAGCGGCTCCGCCCGATGGCGCGCCTGCATCCCTGCGGTCTTCCGCTCGGCATCCTGCCTCGCCATCGGGCGTCGCGGCCTTCGATCGCTCGCGCCCCGAACGCGACCGCGGCCTCCGTCCCTGGGGTCCTCCCGCTCGGCATCCCTGCCTCGCCCTCGGACGCAGAGGAGTGCGCTTCAACGCACTCCTCTGCGACCTCGACCCTCATTATCCTCCCAGTGGAGGATGCGGCGGGCGATGAGGATGTAGAGGCGCTTGCCGGTCGCGCGCCACGCGCGCGAGATCCACGAGCGGCGCGCGAGCAGGCGCCGCTCGACCGGCGTGAGCGCATCGGGGCAGTAGGTGCGCTTGTGCTTGAGCAGGTGGCGCAGGTTCTCGCGGGCGAGCAGGCGGAACAGGCGGCTGCGCGGGTCGCGGGCCACCCAGGCCAGTTGGAAGTCCACCATCGCCGGCGCGCCATCGGCGCGCACCAGCCAGTTGGCTTCCTTGGCCAGGTCGTTGTGCAGCACGCCGCGCGCGCGCATCGCGCGCAGCAGCCGATGGGCGCGCCGGAACCACGCGGGGTCGCGGGGCCGCGCTTCGTTCATCACGGTGCCGTCGATGTAGGCGCGACGCAGCACCCGGCCATCGAAGGCGACCAGCGCCGGCACGCCGTCGATGCCCGCCAGCGCCCGCAGGGCGCGGGCCTCGCGCGCCGCGGCGCGGCGCGCCAGCCAGCGCAGGCCGAACGACGCCGCACCGGTGTCGCGCTCGATCCAGCAACGGCCGTCCGCGCCATCCACCCGCGCGATCGCACCGAGATGATCGCGCTTGAGTCGCTGCGCGGCCCGGTCCACGCGCGCTACAGGCCGGCGGCCAGTTCGCCGGCGAAAGCCACCGCGACGCCCTGCTCCAGGCCCGCGAACTCGATCGCCAGCACGCGGTCGCCGCGCCGCACCACGACCTGCGGCGCGTCACCGGCGCCGAAGCCCGCCGCGAGCGCCTCGTCGCCGACGCCATCGAGCACCTGCGGGGCGATCTTGAATTCGTACTCGAGGCCGGTGGCAACGCTGCGGAAGTAATCGCCCGGTGCGAGGTCGACACCACCCGCGGCGAGCGAGGTCGGCGTGAACACCCGGCCGATCGCGCGACCGCCGAAGTAGGTCCACTGGCAGGTCGAGGCCGCGGGGACGCCGGCCTCCGGCGGCTGACGCCGCGCCTCGACGGCGACCCGTCCGATGCGCTCGGCCAGCCGCGGGGCCGGCGCAAGGCCGCAGGCATCGACGCCTGCGGCAGGCACCGCCGTTCCCCCGGTCCAGCGGGGCCCGTACTGCCAGCCGGCCCAGCCCAGGGCGGCGATTGCCGCGGCGAGCAGCAGGTTGCGGGGCAGCGTGGAGCGGCGTCGTGCCATGGAGGGCTTCCGGACCGGGGAGACCGCGGATTGTGCCGTGCGGCAGCGCGGGCGTCACGGCACTCACGAACGGTTGATGTCGCCGGAGGCATTCTCCCGCCGTGAACGCAGTGTTTTCCGTTGTCGCGGGCCAGTGCGTCCTGGCCTTCGTCGTGTTCGTCGCCCTGTCCTGGGGCGCGGGCGCCGTGGGTGCGCAGTTCGCGCCCGACGGCTGGTATGCGAAGCTGCACAAGCCGCTGATCACGCCGCCGGACGACCTGTTCCGGATCATCTGGCCGCTGTTGTACACGCTCAACGCCATCGGTGGCTGGCTGGCGTGGGACCGCAACCGCCGGGTCGAGCGCGCGCACGCGCTGTGGCTGGCGCAACTGCTGCTCACCGTGGCCTGGCCATGGCTGTTCTTCGGCCTGCACCAGATCGAACTCGCGCTGGCCGCCCTGGTCGCGCTGCTGCTGGTGATGCTGGTCCTGCTGGCCGCGTTCTGGCGGCTGCGGCCGCTGGCGAGCGTGGCGATGCTGCCCTACTTCGGCTGGCTGCTGTTCGCCGCCCTGCTCAACGTCGCCTTCGTCGGCTTGAACTGAATCCGCCTTGCGCGCGCCGGCGGCGCGGCTCGCCGGGGCATGGCTTCGGTCATGCTGGAACCCGGCGCCTCCGCCCCCATGATGCGTTCACGGCCTGATGCCGGGGAGACGAGGATGGGTGTCGAAACGCTGTATGTGGTGGCCGGGCTGATGGTGCTGCTCGGGCTGGCCGGGACCGTGCTGCCGGCGTTGCCGGGCGTGCCACTGGTGTTCGCGGGGATGCTGCTGGCCGCGTGGGCCGGCGACTTTGCGCACATCGGCGTGCTCACCGTGGTGGTGCTCGCGCTGCTGACCGCGATCGCGG
The DNA here is from genome assembly GCA_021299185.1 of Lysobacteraceae bacterium. GTDB lineage: Bacteria > Pseudomonadota > Gammaproteobacteria > Xanthomonadales > Ahniellaceae > UBA4656. The sequence goes on from JAJTHZ010000230.1 coordinate 17,943, forward strand.
TGGCGATCGACCTCGTGGCGAGCGCCTTCGGCACCAAGATCGCGGGCGCCAGCCGCTGGGCCTTCCTCGGCGCCGCGGTCGGCGCCCTGCTCGGCCTGTTCTTCGGCCTGCCGGGGCTGCTGCTCGGCCCCTTCGTCGGCGCGGTGGCGGCCGAGGCGCTGGCCACGCAGAACCTGCAGCAGGCCACGCGCGCCGGCGTCGGCGCCAGCATCGGGCTGCTGTTCGGCGCGATCGGCAAGATCGCGCTGGCATTCACCATGCTCGGCGTGTTCGCGCTCGCGCTGCTGATCTGAGCCTCAGGCCGCCGGCGGCTCGCGCCAGCGCGCGAGCCGCCGGTCGAGCAGCGCGGCCACCACGGCGAATGCGCGCGCATCGGCCGGGCCGCGCTCGTCGGGCCCCTTGCCCTTGTCGTGGTTGCAGCGCCGGCACGCCAGCGCGAGGTTGCGCGCGTCGTCGGCCGTGCCGACGCGCGCGACCAGCGGTGCCGCGGCGGCGCGGCCGAACCAGGCCTGCGGCACCACGTGCTCCAGCGTGGCGTGGCCCAGCGGCTCGCCGGTGGACGCCAGCAGCAGTCGGGATCGGCAGTGCAGGCAGCGCGTCGTCCACGCGCCGTCGACCGGCGTCGCCGCCGCGTCGGTGGCCACAGCGAGCAGCAGCAGGCGACGCAGGCGTGGACGCATCGCCGCAGCGTGCGCAAGCGCCCGCCGCCGCGGCGTGAAGCCGCGCCGACGCGGCCCGCCGCGCATCGGGCTAGAATCGGGCAGCACCGCATGGAGTACGCGATGAGCCTGATCCTGCTGCCCCTCGGCCTCGGCGCGATCCTGCTGGTGGTCGCCACCCTGCGGCGCATCGCGCAGGACCGCCGGCGCCCGGAGATCGAGGCCGCCGCCGGGCTCGAGGTGGTGCGCACCCTGCGCTGGAAGGAGTTCGCGCACTACGTCGCGCAGTCGTTCGAGGCGCGCGGCTACGCGGCCAGCGCACCGCAGCGCGACGCCGGCGCCGATGGCCCCGACATCGTGCTCACGCGCGGCGACGAGCGCATGCTGCTGCAGGTCAAGCACGGTGGGTCCTACCACGTCGGCGCCGGGCCGGTGCGCGCGCTGGCGGCGATGCTGCCGCGCCTGCAGGCGCAGGCGGGCGTGATCGCGACCTCCGGCGGGTTCGACGCCGACGCCGCCCAATCGGCGAAGGGCGCCAAAGTCACCCTGCTCGGCGGCCCGGCGCTGTGGGGCTCGCTGCGCGGCCTGCTGCCGCAGCCGATGGTCGCCGAAGCGGACGAGCGCGCGCAGCAGATGGCGCGCGAGGCGCGCTCGAAGATCTCCGTGCTGGCCATCGCCGGCGCCGGCCTGGTGGTGCTCGGCGCCGGCCTGTGGTTGCTCGACCGGCTGGAGCAGCGTGCCGCGCCGGCCGCGCTCGAGGACACGCCGTCTCGTTCGGCGCCGGCAGCGCCGGTGGTGCCGGCCGCGCCCGCGGCCCCGGCCACG
>JAJTHZ010000204.1 GCA_021299185.1 Lysobacteraceae bacterium
CGGCGGGCTCAGCATGCGGCGCGAGGTGCTCGACCAGGGCGCTGCCGACCACGACCGCATCGGCGAAGCGCGCGATGCCGGCAGCCTGCTCAGGCGCCTTGACGCCGAAGCCGACCGCCACCGGCGTGCGGGTCGCGGCGCGGATCGCGGCGACCTTGTCGGTGACGTCGCCCATCGCGATGCGGTCGGCGCCGGTGATGCCGGCGAACGACACGTAGTACAGGAACCCGCGCGCGCGCTCGACCACCTGCGCCAGCCGCTGGTCGGCGGTGGTGGGCGCGGCGAGGAAGATCTGCTCGATCCCGTGGCGGGCCAGCAGCAGAGTGAGTTCACCCGCCTCCTCCACCGGCGAATCGACCATCAGCACGCCGTCGACGCCGGCCGCATGCGCGGCATCGGCGAAGCGCTCGTAGCCGAAGATCTCCAGCGGATTGAGGTAGCCCATCAACACCACCGGCGTGGTGGCATCGGTGCGGCGGAACTCGGCCACCATCGAGAGCACCTTGCGCAGGCCGACGCCGCGCGCCAGCGCGCGCTCGCTGGAACGCTGGATGGTCGGCCCATCGGCCATCGGGTCGGAGAACGGCACCCCGAGTTCGATCAGGTCGGCCCCGGCCTCGACCAGGGCGTGCATCACCGGCACGGTCGCCTCGGCGCCGGGGTCGCCCGCGGTGACGAAGGGAATCAGGCCGCAGCGGCCGGCGGCGCGGAGATCGGCGAAGCGTTGGTCGATGCGGTTCATGGTGGTGGCGTGGCGGCTCTTGAGGAACGCGGGGGAATGGCACGGCGCAAGGGCGTGGGTGACTTGCGAATGGCGAATGGCGAATGGCGAATGGTTCAGCATGTGCTGCCTCGAAGCGCCGAATGTGGCTGCTTCGATCAACGCGAATGCACGGCAGCCGTCGGGGCGCCGGCTTTCCTATTCGCCATTCGCCATTCGCCATTCGCCGCAAGCCCCATCCAGCCAGCCTGCTCCGCTACAGCGAAATGCCTTCCCGCCGCGCGATCGTCTGCACGTCCTTGTCGCCGCGGCCGGACAGGTTGACCAGGATCAACTGGTCCGGGCGCATGGTCGGGGCGAGCTTCATCGCGTGCGCGATCGCGTGCGAGGACTCCAGCGCGGCGAGGATGCCCTCGGTGCGCGCCAGTTCGTGGAAGCCCCACATGCATTCGTCGTCGGTAATCGGCACGTAGTGCGCGCGGCCGGTGTCCTTGAGCCAGGCATGCTCGGGCCCGACGCCCGGGTAGTCGAGGCCAGCGGACACCGAGTGGGTCTCGGTGATCTGGCCGTCGTCGTCGCAGATCACATAGGTGCGGTTGCCGTGCAGGATGCCCGGTCGACCCGCCACCAGCGAGGCCGCGTGCTGGCCCGAGGCCACGCCGTGGCCGGCCGCTTCCGCGCCGTAGATCGCGACCTCGCGGTCGTTGAGGAAGGGATGGAACAGCCCGATCGCGTTCGACCCGCCGCCCACGCAGGCCACCAGCGCGTCGGGCAGGCGGCCGTATTCGGCCAGCATCTGCATGCGCGATTCGCGCCCCACCACCGCGTTGAAGTCGCGCACCAGGGTCGGGTACGGGTGCGGGCCCGCCACCGTGCCGATGATGTAGAACGTGTCGTGCACGTTGGTGACCCAGTCGCGCAGCGCCTCGTTGAGCGCGTCCTTGAGGGTCTGCGAGCCGGACGTGACCGGGCGCACTTCGGCGCCCAGCAGTTTCATGCGGAAGACGTTGATCGACTGCCGCTCGATATCGGTCGCGCCCATGTAGACCACGCACTGCAGGCCCAGCCGCGCGCACACCGTCGCGGTGGCCACGCCGTGCTGGCCGGCGCCGGTCTCGGCGATCACGCGCTGCTTGCCCATGCGCTTGGCCAGCATGCCCTGGCCGATCGTGTTGTTGATCTTGTGCGCGCCGGTGTGGTTCAGGTCCTCGCGCTTGAGCAGGATCTGCGCGCCGCCGAGTTTCTTCGACAGGCGCTCGGCGTGGTAGATCGGCGACGGGCGGCCGACGTAGTGCTTGAGGTCGCGCTCGAGTTCGGCGATGAACGCGGGGTCCTTGCGGAACGTCTCGTAGGCGGCGGCGAGTTCGGCCAGCGGCGCCATCAACGTCTCGGCGACGTAGGCTCCACCGTACGGACCGAAGTGGCCGCGCGCGTCGGGCCACTGCGAATAGTCGATGTCCCGCCGGACCTGCGATTCAAGCGCTGCCACGTCGCACCTCGTCGATGAAGGCGGCCATTCTCGCATGGTCCTTGATCCCCGGCGACGCTTCGACGCCGCTGCTGGCGTCGACCGCCCACGGCTTCACGGCAGTGACGGCGGCGTTCACGTTCTCCGGCCGGAGCCCGCCGGCCAGCAGCAGCGGGCGCGGCACCGTGGCCACGGCCGCCGCGGCGCGCGACCAGTCGACGGTGCGCCCGCTGCCGCCGGCGGCACCCGCCCCGTGGCTGTCGAGCACGAAGCCCGCGGCATCGGGATAGGCGGCGGCGAATGCCGGCACCTCGACCACGTCCGCCATCGGTACCACCTTCAGCCAGGGCTTGCCGAAGGCGCGGCAGAAGGCCGCGTCCTCGCGCCCGTGGAACTGCAGCAGTTCGACCGGCACCGTGGCCAGCACGCGGGCGATGAAGTCGGCGTCCTGGTCAAGGAACAGTGCCACCCGCGTGACCAGCGGCGGCAGCGCGCGCGCGATCGCGGCGCCGCGGGCCGGATCGAGCGCACGCGGCCCGCCGGCGGCGAACACCAGCCCCACCGCATCGGCGCCGAGTTCGGCCGCCGCACGCGCGTCCTCGATGCGCGTCATGCCGCAGAGCTTGATCCGCACGCGACCGCTCATTCGTCGTCCTCCGCGGCGGCCGGCGCGTCGCCGCCGGTGACCTCGGCCGGCAGCGCGAAGCGCGCCGGGTACAGCGGGCCGACGAAGGCCAGTCCGTTCGGCGGCGCGGTGGGGCCTGCCACGCTGCGGTCGCGGCCGGCGAGCAACTCGCCCAACCACTCGACCGGCTGTTCGCCGCGCCCCACCGGCAAAAGGCTGCCGACAATGTTGCGCACCATGTGATGCAGGAAGGCGTTGGCCTGGATCTCCATCACCACCCGCTCGCCGTCGCGCTGCACGCGCACCGCGTCGACGCGCCGGTTCGGCGAGCGTGCCTGGCAGGCGACGGTGCGGAAGGCGGAGAAATCGTGCTCGCCCAGCAGCGCTTGCGCCGCCGCGTGCATGCGCGCGGCATCCAGCGGCTGGCGCTCCCAGGTCAGGTAGGCGCGACCGATCGCCGGCCGCACCGCGCGATTGAGGATGGTGTAGCAATAACGGCGCGCGGTGGCGGCATAGCGGGCGTGGAAATCGTCCGCCACCGGCTGCAGCCAGCGCAGGCACACGCCCGCCGGCAGCCGCGAGTTGGCCCCCAGCAGCCAGCCGCGTTCGCTGCGCGCGGCGGCGCTGTCGAAGTGCACCACCTGGCAGCGCGCGTGCACCGCGGTGTCGGTGCGCCCGGCGCAGGTGACCTCCAGCGGATGGTCGGCGACGAAGGACAGCGCCGATTCGACGGCCGCCTGCACGCTGGCGCCGTGCGACAGCCGCTGCCAGCCGAGGAAATCGCTGCCGTCGTATTCGATGCCCGCGGCGTAGCGCATGGGGATTCCGGAATGCGGGCCGCGATTGTCGCCGGTCGCGGCGCGCCTTGCGAGCCGCCCGACCAAGGCGGCGCGGCGTCGACGACGCCGCGCCCGTGGCGAGCGGCCCGCAAGTGCGGGCCGCCGCGGATCAGCCGATGTCGGCGAGCAGCCGGCGGGCTTCCTGCTTCTGCACCTCGCTGCCCTCGGCGATGACTTCCTGCAGCATGCTGCGCGCACCTTCCGGGTCGCCCATGTCGAGGTAGGCGCGGGCCAGGTCGAGCTTGGTGCCGACCGCGTCCTCGCCATCGAAGAAACCGGCGTCGGCGGCCGGGGCCGGCGCGTCGAGATCCAGCTTCGGCGCCTCGAACTCCGCGGTGGCGAACAGGTCGTCGGCCGACTTGCGCACGTCCGCCGTCACCTTGAAGTTGTCCGGCTTGGTGATGCTCGGCTCCTCGAGGCTGAAGTCGAACGGCTCGGGCTCCTTGGCCGGCTCGATCGTCTCGATCTCGGGCGAACCGAGGTCGAAGCCCTGCTCGCCGGCGCGCTGCTCGGATTCCAGCGCATCGAAGTCGAACGCGTTGCCGCTGTCGACGGGCTCGAACAGCGGGTTGCCCGGCAGGATCTCGCGGCCCAGCACGCAGGCCTCGACCCAGGCGGGCTCGCCGGTGTCGCCGACCTGCGCGTACATCGCGTTGGCGGCGCCTTCGAACTTCTCGGCATCGCTGATGCCGTGGTAGTAGCGCAGCAGCGCGAGGTGCGATTCGAGGTCGGTCGGATCGGCGCCGAGGCGGTCGAGCAACTCGCGCTCTTCGCTGTCGGGCGCGCCGCTGTCGGCGAACACGCTGTCGCCGAACGAATCGGCGACCGAGGCACCGCCCGCGGCCGCCACGCCGGCCGCCTTCGGCGCCGGCTTGCGGCGGCCGCGCATCACCAGCAGCAGGATGCCGCCGAGCAGCAACGCGCCGCTGGCGCCGATCAGGGCGAGGTTCTCGCGCCACCACGGCGTGGGCGGCGTGCGGTCGAGCGGCGTGGCCTCCGCGGGCGCGGCATCGGGCACCGGGGTGATGGCCACCGGCTCGGCGGGTGCCGCAGGCTCGGTCGTCGCCGGCTCGGTCGCGGCCGGCTCGGTGGTGGCCGGCGGCTCGGTCGTCGCGGCGTCGGCAGGCGTCGGTTCGGTGCTGGCGACCGGCGCGGGCTCGGCCGGTGCCGGTTCGGCCGGCGCCGGCTCGACGGGCGTCGGTTCGACGGGCGCCGGCTCCGCCGGGGCCGCAGCCGGCGGCGCCGCGGCCGCCTGCGTTTCGGCCGCACTGACGGCCGCCTTCTGGCGCTCGACTTCGGCCTGCATGTCCGCCAGGCGGCGCTGCAGTTCGGCGATCTCGCTGTCCTTCAGGCTGACCAGCCGGTCCTTGTCCTGCTGGATCCGCTCCAGTTCCTGCACCCGCGAGCGCAGCTCGCCGGCTTCCTGTTCGCGACTGGCGAGTTGCTCGCGGGCGCGCGCGAGGTCGGCGCTCACCGCGGAGCTGTCGGTGCCCCCGGCGACGCCCGGACGGTCGGCGCCGGAGCCGCTGCCCCCCGCACCGGCGCGCGGCGGCACCAGTTCGAGCCGCGAATCATCCCGTGCCGGCGACGGCGACGGCGTGCGACCGACCGGCGCGTCCGCGCCGCTGTCGGCGACCAGAGTCGGCGCGCGACTGCCCTGCCAGGCCTCGTTCTGCGCGGCGATCTCGGCCGCCGCGTCGGCCACCGCGATCGCCCGCGCCTCGTCGGCGGCGGGGATGCGCAGCACCGCGCCGCGCTTCAACTGGTTCGCATTGCCGCGCACGAACGCATCCGGATTGGCGCGCACGATCGCGACCATAAGCTGGTTGAGCGTGATATCGCGCTCTGGGCGGGTCGACGTGGCGATCTCCCACAGCGTCTCGCCGGCAGCCACGGGGCCGTACTCGCCCGGCGCGGATGGCGCGGCGGCGACGGGCGCCGGCTCCACCGGTGCGGGTGCGGGTTCGCCGGGGGCCAGCGTCTCGACAGGCTCGGCGGGCGGGGCTTCCGCCACCGGCTCGGCGACCGGCTCGGGTTCGGGTGCGGGTGCCGCGGGCGGGGGCGTCGGCTCGGCCGGCGCCTCGCTGACGCTCGGCGGCAGCGGTTCCGGCGCCGGCGGCGGCGCGGCCTCGCGCACCGGCTCGACGACCGTGCGGCTGCCGATCACGGCGGGGGCGACCACCGGCGGATCGAGCAGCACGGTGTACTCGCGCAGCAAGCGACCGTTTGGCCAGCTCACCTCGACGAGGAAACTGAGGAACGGCTCGCGCACCGGCGATTCGCTGGACACCTGGATGATCGTGCGGCCGGCCGGATCCTTGAGCACGTCGAAGGCCAACGGCACCGACACGCCGGACAGGTCCAGGCCGACGCGCGAGAAATCCTCGGCGGATGCCAGGTTGGCGCGCACGTTTTCCGCTTCGCCCGGTGTTGCCTCGTTGACGACGATCTCCGCCACCAGCGGCTCGTTGAGCCCCGACTTCACGGTGATGCCGCCGAGACCCAGCGCCCACGCGGCAGGACTGCCCAGCGCAAGCGCGATCGCCAGCGACAGCTTCATCGGATGTTTCATTGCTCAAGCCCCCGGAGGCAGGAAGGTTCGAGGTTCGCGGCCTTGCCCCACGATTCTCGAAACCGGCTAATAACACAACGCTAACTATAGGTCAGCCCACGGATTATTGGAACCGTGACGGCCCTCTCGGCCGGCTGCCGGGCCGGCCGGGCCCGGATGGACCCCGCGCCGGGCGGCCGCGGATTCTGCCGGCCGGGCGGACGGCCGACAACGGGCGCGGGGCCGCCGGCGCGAAAACCCCGCCAGCCCCCCGGCCACCACCGCCCACTGTAGGAGCCCGCTTGCGGGCGACCGCCATATCCGATTCCGCGGCCAGTCTCCGAGGCCGCGGTCGCGCGCAAGCGCGCTCCTACGGACCGGACGCGGGCGACCGGATCGCCGGATCGGCGCTCAGCCGCCGCGCTCCTTCGCCAGCAGTTCGCCGATCTGGATCGCGTTCAGGGCCGCGCCCTTGCGGATGTTGTCGGCCACCACCCACAGCGAGATGCCGCGCGGGTGCGAGATGTCCTCGCGGATGCGGCCGACGAACACCGGGTCCTTGCCGGCCGCATGGGTGACCGGCGTCGGATAGCCGCCCGGCTTGCGCTCGTCGACCACCACCACGCCGGGCGCGTTCGAGAGCAGCTCGCGCACGCGCTCGGCACTGATCTTCTCGCGGGTTTCGATGTGCACCGCCTCGGAATGCCCGAAGAACACCGGCACGCGCACCGCGGTCGGGTTCACCTGGATCGACTCGTCCTCGAGGATCTTGCGCGTCTCCCACACCACTTTCATTTCTTCCTTGGTGTAGCCGTTGTCCTGGAAGTCGTCGATGTGCGGGATCAGGTTGAACGCGATCTGCACCGGGAACTTCTTGGGCGACGGGTCCTTGAAGTTCAGCATCGCCGCGGTCTGCCGGCCGAGTTCCTCCAGCCCGGAGCGCCCGGCGCCCGACACCGACTGGTAGGTCGCGACGTTGATGCGCTCGATGCCCACCGCGCGATGGATCGGCGCCAGCGCCACCAGCATCTGCATGGTCGAGCAGTTCGGGTTGGCGATGATCCCGCGCGGCCGGTTCGGGATCTGGTGCGGGTTGACCTCGCTCACCACCAGCGGGATGTCGGCGTCGTAACGGAACTGCGAGGTGTTGTCGACCACCACGCACCCGGCCGCCGCCGCGCGCGGGCCGTGCACCTTCGACACCGACGACCCGGCCGAGAAGAACCCGAAGTCGGTGCCGGCGAAGTCGTAGGTGTCGAGGTTGCGCACCGTGAGGTCGCGGTTGCCGAACTTCACCGTCCCGCCCGCCGAGCGCTCGCTCGCCAGCGGCACGACCTCGGACACCGGAAACTTGCGCTCGGCGAGGATGGCGAGCATCACCTCGCCCACCGCGCCCGTCGCCCCCACCACCGCCACCTTGAACTTCCGACCTTCGGCCATGACCGCCCATCGCCTGCTGCCGGGCCCCTTGGCCCGCGTGGACCTGCATTGTTGTTGCAGTGCGGCAAGCATGGCAAGTGGCGGTAAGGTTGCGACCTCTGGCGATCGGCGGCTCCGCCGATGACCGCCTCCAAGAAAGGGTCTGTTGAAATTCAAGTGGGTTATGCCGGGCGAGCGACATGCGGGTTGACCGAGTAGAAGTCGAGCTTTCCGGCGATCAGGAAAATGACGGTTCGGATCGTGGACAGGCGGGTGAATCCACGTGCCCTGCGTTTGGC